>NZ_VJWX01000326.1 GCF_007713715.1 Amycolatopsis rhizosphaerae | reverse complement strand
GGCTCTAACCCCGGAGCTGCTCGTGCAGGTGGTGGGCGATGCGGGCGTTGTCCGCGGGGGCATAGGTGAGCCAGTTCTGGCCGTCTTCGGCCTCTCGTGAGGTGACGAAGTAGCGCCCTTCCTCGGTGTCGAACCAGGCGGTGGGCGAGAGCCGCCGCCCCTTGCCGTCGCCGCCGGTGACGAACGCGGTGAACTGGCCGATGCGCAACTTCGGTTTCTGGAAGATCCGCTCCACCATCCGAAGCTGAGCCGGGGCGGTGGAGGTGCGGGGCCTTGCCGCCGCGGCGAACGGGTCGTACGCGTCGTCGGCCTGGCGCTTCGGCTTCGGCGCGGGCTTCGCCACCGTCACCGACTGTCCGGGGGCGGCAGGCGTGGCGGGGAGCAGGTCGACGATGCCCGCCACGATCGCGGTGGGACGGACCTCGGTGAAGACGACGAGGTTGTCCTGCCGCCGCGCCACCATCCCGTAGTTCCCGTCCGCCACGGCCCGCGCGAACAGCTGCTCCCCGTCGTCGAGTTCGGCGACCGCGATGATCGAGACGGGTGCTTGCACGAAGGCCCGCAGGGCCAGCTCGACATCGGGGTCCAGACGGCCGCGGCCGGCCAGCCGACGGGATTCCAGGTCCCGGAATACCGCGGCACGGAGCTGGGCGCGTTCCTCGAAGGTGGCGCCGATGTGCGGTGTCTCGAACGGTGTCGGTGCCCGGCCGAGCCCGGTGTGTTCCAGCACTACGTCCAGTGCCGCCAGCGACAGCGAAAACTGTGACATCGACGTTCCCCCTAGGAATCGATCGGCAAGACGAGGGAACCCTATCGAGCCGGGTGCGCGCCGGTTCCCTCTGCCGTGAGCGAACCGGCTTGCCGGGGCCGATCGGAAGCTGCTGTCCTTGGTTCATGCCTGAAACGAAGCCCGCGCTCGTCCTGCACCTGATCAGCGGCGGTGACCCGCTGGTGTTCACCGTGCCGCCCGAGGATTCCGCCGAGCTGGAGCGGAACCTGCACCTGCTCGTCGAACACGGTTCGGTCGAGACCATCCGGACCAAGGACGGCGAGAAGATGGTGGTCAACTTCGCGCACGTCGCCGTCGCCTACATCGAGGACCTCATGCAGAAGGGACAGCATTTCGGCCTGCGCTGAGTAACCGTTCGCGGGGTGGGCGGGTGCGTAAACGCCGTGAAGGGTCCCTTCACAGCCGATTCGACTGTGAAGGGACCCTTCACGGCTCTACTACGGGAAAAGCCTCAGAGCTCGTAGAGCCGCTTCCAGTTTTCCCGGCTGGTCAGCTGGGGCAGGGCCCGCTGGTACTGGTCCTGCACGGCACGGCCGTTCTTACGCAGGCTGTTGATGACACGGAAGCCGCTCTTGGCGAGCTCGAACATGCGGTCGCGGTCGTACTTGCGCACGCGCACGCCTTCCTGGGAGGCGTCGGTGACGACGGCGGTCTCGAACAGCGCCACGTGCCACCAGTGCGCTTCGTCGGCCGGGATGGCGCCGAGGTCGAAGCGGGTGCGGCCGCGGAGGCGGTCTACGACGCGCTTGATCAGGATCAGCCGCTGCAGAGAGGGGCGCGGCGCGGCGTTGATCAGGCCGATGTCGTTCGACGCGATGCCAGGGACCTCGGTCGGGTCGTACCGCTTGGTCTCCGGGTAGCGGGAGCGGATCTCGCGGATCTCCTTCATCGCGGCGACCCCGCCGTCGTGCAGGATCTCCGGCCCCTTCAGGAAGTCTTCCACCGCCTTGATCAGCGTGTGCGCCAGGCCGTACTGCATGCCCAACAGGTACCGGACGAGCTGCGCGGTGAGCACCCGGCACAGCACGGTCAGGTTGAACTCGCTGTGCAGCGCCGCGGTGATGATCGAGTTACGCAGGTTGAAGTACCGGTGCCACTCGTCCCAGTCCTTCCAGTGGAAGTCGGCGTGCCACACGCCGGCCCCGGGCAGGGTGACGGTCGGGAAACCGTGGGCACGGGCCCGGTAGCTGTACTCGGCGTCGTCCCACTGGAAGAAGAACGGCATCGGGTAGCCGATCTCCTTGACCACCTCGTACGGGATCAGGCACGACCACCAGCCGTTGTACCCGGCGTCGAGCCGCCGGTCCTGCCTGTTCGGCTTGCCGGTCTCCGGGTCCACCCCCAGCAGGTCCGCGGTGGCGAGGCTGTGCTCGACCGGCTGTCCCGGCTCCAGCGTGTTCAGCCGCGCGTACTCCGCCCCCACGTGCAGCTGGTCCGGGTGCAGCAGGTTGAGCATCTGGCCGCCGACGATGATCGGGTTCGCGGCGCGGTTGGAGAACGCCGTCATCCGGATCACCAGGTCCGGCTCGAGCAGCACATCGTCGTCCATGAACAGGACGTTCGCGTGCGCGGTGTCGGTGTGCCCGGCCACCTCGTACAGCCCGCGCGTGAACCCGCCGGCGCCGCCGAGGTTCGGCTGGGTGATGTAGTGCAGTTTGTCGCCGAGGTCCTTGGCGACCTGCGGGAAGCCCTCCCGCGAGTCGACGCGGTCGGTGCCCTGGTCGGCGACGTAGATGGCGTCGAGGGTGTCCAGCGACGAAATGTCGCCCGCCAGCGCCTGCAGGTTCTTCAGGCAGTCGTCGGCGCGGTTCATCGTGCAGATGGTCACCGCGGTGGGCCGGATCTTCTCGGGCGGCTCCACCGTCCAGCGGACCTGCTCGACCGCCAGCCGCTGCCCGGCCTGGGTCTCCAGGTCCAGCCACAGCGCGCCGCCGTCGAGGAACTTGTCGAGCTTCACGTCGAAGGTGACGCGGGCGGCTTCGGCGCCCTCGATCTCCTGGACCGCGATCGTGCGGGGTTCGCCCTCGAAGTCCGACGCCCGGACCGCGAGCTGCCCGGCTCCGGTGGCCACCAGTTCGACCCGGACCTCACGCACCGTGGTCCACCGCTGCCAGTAGCTGGCGGGGAAGCGCCCGAAGTAGGTGTTTCCGCTCACCCGTGCGGACGGTTCGAGCGTCACGCCATCCCGCTTACGGGTGACCACGCCCTCCAGCACCTCGCCATAGAGGTCCTTGGACACGATCGGGGACGGACCGGCGTAAAGACCGCGTTGCGCGGTCAGCCTTCCCTGGGGAACGTGTTCGGAAAACGTGGTCTGCTCCGTCGCCGCGGCAGCGTCGTCCGTTTTCGTCTTGGCCGTCGCGGTAGTGGCTTTACCAGCCATGGGTTCGCTGTCCTCCAGGGGAATTGGTCACGCCCAACCAAGCTACACGGTGCGCCCTGTCAAGCCGCCGTGAGTCACCGTTCCGCGGGCTCGCGAAACACGACCAACTTCAGCATGACGAAGTTGATCGCGGTCGCGGTTCCCTGCGAGATCACCCACGCCACGGTGCTCCTCAACGCCATCTCCGGAAGCTCCGCTCGCATGAGCGCGTTCACGCCGAGGGCCACCGCGAAGGTCACGCCGTAGAGCAGCACGAAGCTGCCCACCTGCGCGCCACCGTCCCGGCGGCCGGCGGAGAATGTGAATTTCCGGTTAAGGAAATACGCCGTTGTAGTTCCGACGATGAAACTGATCGCCCTGGCCACGACGGACCAGAGGGAAGAATCCATGCCCAATGCGAGCTCGAGGCTGTAGGTGCCCAGATCGAGCAGGGCGCAGAAGCCGCCGATGATCGCGAAACGAAGCAGCTGACCGAAAAGACCTGGCCCGGCCTGAGCCGTCGCCGTTGACTCCTGCGGTTCCGTAGACACCACTGCACTACCTCGCCGGCATCGGATTCGTGGACCGGGAAAGTGTAGAAGCGGTCAATGGCAAGCCATCGATCGGGGATCGTTACCCTGGGCCGGGTGAACGCAGCGACACCGCATATCGAGCGGCGGACACTCACCGGGTGGGGCCGTACGGCCCCGACCACGGCAGACGTACTGACCACGGCGGATGTCGAGGTCATCGCGAAGGCGGTGGCCCAGGCAGGCGAGCGCGGCGTGATCGCGCGCGGCCTGGGCCGCTCCTACGGTGACCCCGCGCAGAACGCCGGTGGCCTGGTGGTCGACATGACCGCGCTCAACCGGATCCACTCCATCGACCCCGACACGGGGTACGTGGTCGCGGACGCCGGCGTGAGCCTGGACCAGCTGATGAAGGCCGCGCTGCCCTACGGCCTGTGGGTGCCGGTGCTGCCGGGCACGCGCCAGGTCACCATCGGTGGCGCGATCGCCAACGACATCCACGGCAAGAACCACCACAGCGCGGGCAGCTTCGGCAACCACGTGGTGTCGATGGACCTGGTCACCGCGGACGGGCAGATCCGCACGATCACCCCGGACGGCCCGGAATCGGAACTGTTCTGGGCCACCGTGGCGGGCATCGGCCTGACCGGCATCATCGTCAGGGCGACGATCCGGATGACCAAGACCGAGACCGCGTACTTCGTCGCCGACCTGGACCGCACCGACAACCTCGACGAGACGTTGGAGCTGGTCAGCAACGGTTCCGAGGACAACTACACGTACTCGTCGGGCTGGTTCGACGCCATCTCGCAGGGCAGCAAGCTGGGCCGCGCCGCCTTCAGCCGCGGCTCGCTGGCCAAGCTCGACGAACTGCCGCCGAAGCTGCGCGCCGACCCCCTCAAGTTCGACGCGATCCAGCTGGCCACGCTGCCGGACGTGTTCCCGAACGGGCTGGCGAACAAGCTGACCTTCAGCGCGCTCGGCGAGCTGTGGTACCGCAAGTCCCCGAAGCAGAAGCGCGGTGTGGTGGAGAACCTGACCGCCTTCTACCACCCGCTGGACCTGTTCGGCGAGTGGAACCGCGCCTACGGTACGCGCGGCTTCCTGCAGTACCAGTTCAGCACACCGCTCAACGCCCACGAGGAGTTGCGCCGCATCCTGGTCAAGATCGCCGGCTCCGGGAACTACTCGTTCATCAACGTGTTCAAGCAGATGGGCGAGGGCAACCAGGCGCCGCTGTCGTTCCCGCACCCCGGCTGGATGGTCTGCCTCGACTTCCCCATCAAGGCGGGGCTGAGCCGGTTCTGCCGGGAGCTCGACGAGGAGGTGCTCTCCATCGGCGGCCGCCTGTACACGGCCAAGGATTCCCGCACCACCCCGGAGAACTTCGCGAAGATGTACCCGCGGCTGGAGGAGTGGCGGAAGGTGCGCCAGTCCGTGGACCCCGAAGGCGTTTTCGCCTCAGACATGAGCCGGAGGCTTGAGCTGTGATCGACGCGGTAGGTAACCCCCAGTCGCTGCTGCTGCTCGGCGGCACCTCGGACATCGCACTCGCGATCGCCGAGAAGTACCTCGCCGAGCGCCCGCTCCGGGTCGTGCTGGCGGCCCGCCCGTCCGAGCGCCGCAAGGTGGCCGCGGAGCGCCTGCGCGGCCAGGGCGCCGAGGTGTCCGAAGTGGACTTCGACGCGACGGACACCGCCTCGCACCCGGCCGCGATCGACCGGGCGTTCACCGGCGGCGACATCGACGTGACGGTGGTGGCCTTCGGCCTGCTGGGTGACCCCGAGCAGGCCTGGCAGGACCACGCCACCGCGGTGGAACTGGCCACCGTGAACTACGCCGCCGCCGTGTCGGTCGGCGTCCTGCTCGCGGACCGGCTCAAGAAGCAGGCCCACGGCGCGATCATCGCGCTGTCCTCGGTGGCCGGGGAGCGCGTTCGCCGCTCGAACTTCGTCTACGGCTCCACCAAGGCCGGTTTCGACGGGTTCTACCTGGGTCTCGGCGAGGCGCTGCGCCCGCACGGCGTGCAGGTCACCGTGGTCCGCCCCGGCCAGGTCAAGACGAAGATGACCGAAGGGCTGGGCAAGGCTCCGCTGGAGCAGACCGCCGAGCAGGTCGCCGAGATCGCGGTGGACGCGGTGCGCAAGGGCAAGGACCTGGTGTGGGCTCCGGCGCCGTTCCGCGCGGTCATGTCGATCCTGCGGCACGTGCCGCGGCCGATCTTCCGCAAGCTGCCGATCTGACGGTTTCCCGAGCACCTGCCGTGAAGGGCCCCTTCACAGTCGATTCGACCGTGAAGGGGCCCTTCACGGCTTTCTACTGGCTGAACCAGTAGCCGAACGAGGTGTAGACCGGGTAGGGGTTGAGCAGCGGCCTCGGCTGGCGGAGTTCGATCCCCACGCTGCTTCCCGTGACGAGCCGGGCCGGGACGGTGAAGGTCGCGGTCGACCACGGTGCGGTCTCCACCGGCCGCGTCCACACACCGGCGGGCACCCCGTTCACCACCACCAGCATGTCGGGCACCACCTTGTCCATCGCGGTGCGCGCGGTGATGGTCAGCGGTTGCCCAGGGATCAGGTTCCGCGCGGTGAACTCCTCGCCACCCATGATCATGCGGCCACTGTCGATCACGTCGCCGTTCCTGGCCAGCACGCTGACCGGCTGCATCCCGACCTGCGCCATCCTGGGGGCGTAGTCATGGCCCCGCTCGGCGGCCACGTCCCCCACGTTCAGGTAGTCCCGGAGGTCGCCCGGCACCGGCTGCCGGTCCCCGCTGCCCGCCAGAGTCCAGTCCGCCCGGTCGACGCCCAGTTCCTCGAACGGCACGATGAGCCTGCCGTTGAGATCCCGCGGGGTCTGCACCTTGAACAGCTGGACCGGCTCGGCGTCGAGGATTCCCACCGACCGCAGTTGCGCCAGGGACGGGCCCGGCCCGGTGTCGTAGGTGGCGAAGTACGCGGGCCGCTGCGCGGCGGGCAGGTGGCGCAACGCCTCGTACAGCGAACCGATGCCGTTGTTGGCGGGCTCGGCGAGCCCGTTGGTGCCCAGACCGATCAGATCGACCACCCGGTGTTTCCCGAAGTACGCGACCGCGCCGACGTCCTTCACCGCCACGACCGCGTCCGGCGGCAGGTTGCCGCTGATCCACGCGCCGACCGACACGTCGGTGTCCCGGATCGCCGAGGCGTCCCGGCCGAAGCGGATCGCCCAGGTGGGCACGGCGGCCAGTGAGAACACCAGTGCCGCCGCGAGCCCGGCGTGCAGCGCGGACCGGCGGGCCCGCGGCGGCACGAGTCGTGTCGCGCCGTACCAGGCGGAGACCACGAACAGCAGGAACACCGGCAGGAAGGGCTGTTCGTAGCGCATGTTGTGGACGAGCGCGGTGTTCAGCGTCGCCACGGACACGAGCACCGCCCCGAGCCCGGCCGTCATCGCGAGCACCAGGGGCCGCCAGGATCGGCGTGCGTGGATCAGGTAGGCCACGCCCGCGAAGAACAACAGCAGCGCCCCCGGGAAGGCGAAGTCCTGGTTGCCGAAGCCCAGGAGGGTCATCGCGAAGGCCCGGACGTTGGTCACGGTCCGGTCCGCGAACTCGGTGAAGTAGAACTCCGGACGGTCGTGCAGCAACGACTTCGCCTGGATGCCGTTCGCGGAGGCGGTGCCGGTCGCCAGTTGGTAGAACAGCAACTGCCCGGCGAAGGCGAGCAACGGCAGCAGCGTCCACACCCAACGTGCCACCGAGCGCCCCGTCCCGGCGATCCTGCGCCGGGACCACAGGACCCACCAGGCGGCGAGCGTCAGGGCACCGGCGAAGATCAGCCCTTCCGGGCGCACCAGGGCCAGCAGGGCGGCCACCAGCGGCGTGTAGTGGAAGCGGCCCGACGGCATCTCCCTGGCGAACACCACCAGGGTGTACACCACCAGCAGCATCGCGAGGCCGACCTCCATCCCGCTGGTCGTACCCCACAGCAGCGGGCCGCTGAAAGCGGTGAGCAGCCCGGCCCAGATCCCGGCCGGACGGGCCACCAGCCGCGTCCCCAGCCGGTACACGCCGGCCGCACTGAAGGCGAAGCACAGCACGCCGAAGCCCACGGCGAAGCCGAGGAACAGGTGACCCTGGAACCCGATCGCGTAGGCGCCACCCAGCACCAGCAGGTACAGCATGCTGCTGGCCCCGGCGGAAACCGGGTCGCCCGTGTTGTAGCGCAGGAAATGGCCCAGCCCGAGCTGGCGTCCATATTGGAGGTGGATGTAGACGTCGTCCAACGGTGCGATCAGCTTGCCCTGGTTGAAGGCGAGATCGGCGCCGACGAACACGGCGCCCAGCAGCAGGGCCGTCCCCCCGATCAGCCAGGCGGCCGGGTCACGGCCCGCCCCTGGTTGGCCGATGCCGCCGGTTTCGGGTGCACTCGTCGTT
>NZ_VJWX01000325.1 GCF_007713715.1 Amycolatopsis rhizosphaerae | reverse complement strand
GTGCACACCCTTGCTGGCCGACTCGTACCGCTCCATCACCCGGACGGCCTCGGCCTTGGCCTTGGTCGCCTCCTGTTTCGTGGGCAGGTGATCGTCGAGCAACTGGTCGGCGAGGAGCGCGGCGTCGGGGCCGCTCGCGTTCACGTCGTAGCCTTCGCGGAACTGGCGCTCCGCCGAGTAGTACACCGGTTCGGGCATCTGATGACGCGCCTCGACGACCGCGCTCGTGTAGGTGTCGAGCCCTTCGCCGACCTGCCGCATGGACGAACTGGCGCCGGCGGCCCATGCGGTGAGGTTCGACGCGGATTCCGCGGCCCGCACGGCCGACCCGCCACGCCAGGACAGCAGCAGTTTCTGCACGGTCTTGTGGACCTCGGCGGTGGCCGAGTCCACGTCGAGGGCGAGCTGGGCCCAGCGGTGGGCGGTCCCGCCCATGGCGGCCAGGTCCGCCGTGTTGATCATGTCCCAGAGCTGCCGGTGCTCGTAGGCCGCCCAGTTGATCTTGCCGAAGGCCGCGTCACGCTGGTTCGCGGCGCGGATGCGGCGCAACCGCTGGAGGCGCCGCCGCTGGCTCGCCGTCGGCGGATGATCCTCCGAGTAGTACCGGTGCTTGCGATGCGTGTTGTACGGCAGATACTCAGAACCCATCCGGCTACCTCATCTGTCGTTGTCGGCGCGGAGCGCGCCGAGCGCGGCCCTCGCCTCGGCCTCGTTCTGCTC
Source organism: Amycolatopsis rhizosphaerae (assembly GCF_007713715.1). Classification (GTDB taxonomy): domain Bacteria; phylum Actinomycetota; class Actinomycetes; order Mycobacteriales; family Pseudonocardiaceae; genus Amycolatopsis_E; species Amycolatopsis_E rhizosphaerae. The sequence goes on along the minus strand of NZ_VJWX01000325.1, from coordinate 7,408 downwards.
ATGACCGGCGGCCGCCTGCCGGATCGCGTCCCGCAGCGCGGAGAGCTCGTCCAGGTAGTCCCGGAGGGTCGCCTGCACCCCGAACTCGGCCGAACCCCGCAGGTGGAAGGCCTTCCGCAGGTGCGCCGAGACCGGGCCGCTCCCGTCCTGCAGCGGCGCTTCGAGTTCCCTGGCCCGCTCGAGCAGCCCCGCCAGTTCGTCGTACCGCCTGCCGAGCTCCGCCTCCGCGGCGGCGATCTCCCCCGGGTCGAGTTCGATGCGGCCGCCGTCCTCGCCCACCAGTTCGGCCGAGCCCGCGCCGGTGGGCCTGGCGATGTCCCTGGCCCTCTCCACGGTCCCCGAGTGATGCGGCTCCTTGGCACGCAGCTCGCGAAGCAACCGCCTCGCGTCGGCCTTGTCCTGCAACCGGTACTCGTCCACCCAGTCCCCCTTCACACGAGTCCGGACAAACTCGGTGCTCGAAACCAGTATGGCAACAACGCCGGTTATGTGACACCTCTTTCACCAAGGTCACCAAGATCGACATCTCAGGGGTCCGGGCGCGGGCATCGGCCGTGAAGGGTCCCTTCACAGTCGAATCGACCGTGAAGGGACCCTTCACGGCTCACGGCCGTTCGGCGATGCCTCCCCAGACGTAGTGCCGCACCTCGTCGTCGTCCGCCGCGAGCTCCTGGGTCGTGTCGGGGCGCCAGTCGGGCAGGTGGACCAGTCCGGGCTCGACGAAGCGCCAGTCCCCGAAGAACTCCCCGACCTCGTCACGGGTACGCACCCAGTACGGGTTACTGGTGCTCTTGTACGCCTCGACGACCTTCAGCGCGCCGGACACCTCTTCGGTGGGGATGTCGTCCATCGTCACGTGGGAGATGGCGAGCCAACTGCCGGGCACGAACTTCTCGCGGTAACGCGCGACCAGATCGACGGGCGCGTCGTCGGGGCCGAGGAAGTGCAGTGCCGCGACCAGCAGCACGCACACCGGCCGCGTTGGGTCGATCAGCCGTTTGGTCTCCGGATCGCTGAGGATGCGCTCGGGTTCGCGCAGATCGCCCTGGACGAAGCTCACCCAGTCGGTGACCTCCTGCTGGTCCAGGGTGATGCGGGCGTGCGCGGCGGCGACCTCCTCGTAGTCGACGTAGACCACCGTCGCCTGCTCCCCCTCGGGCAGGGCCTCCCGCACGACCTCGTGCACGTTGCCCACGGTGGGCACCCCGGACCCCAGGTCGAGGAACTGCCGCAGCCCGGCGTCGACGGCGGCGCGGACGACGCGGTTCATCCAGGCGCGGTTCGACCGGGCGATCGGGCGGACGATCGGGAAGCCCGCCAGCACCTTCTTGCCGAACTCGCGGTCCACGGCGTAGTTGTGCGTGCCGCCGAGGAACCAGTCGTAGATGCGGGCGGCGGACGGCTTGTCGACGTCCACTCCCTCCGGGGCGGGCGGGGCGGCGTCTTCCTGAGGAGCCATGGCACGTGTTCTACCGCACAACGGTCCGCCGCGGAGACCCTCCCCGTGGGACTGCGCCAAACGGAGGTGTCACCAGGACCGTTCGGCCCAACGGTTATCCAAAAAGGACAGGTCAGCCCGCGGTCTCCGGTCCGGGGTGGACCGTCATCCGGACCCCCTCGGCGAGGCGATACGGCTGGGTGTCCACGAAGGCGCCGAGCAGGCGGCGCAGGCGCGAAACCTCCGCGCGAACGGTGACGAGGTGCTCGGCGTCGCCGAACAGGGCGCGGCTGAGCGCTTCGGCGGAAAGCCCGGCCGGACCGGCGGTGTGCAGGAGCACGAGGATCTCGGCGTGCCGTTTGGTGAGCCTGCGGCGCCACCCGGTGTCACCGGCGCGCATCCGCAGCAGCGGTGTACGGGACAGGTCGAGGTCGAGCAGCACCGTCCGGCCCGGGCTCGAAGGCCGGACCAGCCAGCCGCCGGGCAGTCGTTCGGGCAGGCAGGCACCGAGCCCGGGCACCGCCACGGCCTGCCCGGCGACCGGCACGGCGATGCGCTCGCCGACCGCGACCCCGCTGCTGTGCGCGACCCACCCGTTGTCGTCCACCAGCAGCGCCGGGCCGGAGACCGCGGTCAGCAGCGGTTCCCCCGCCTGGCGCAACCGCTCCAGCCGCAACTGGTGACCGCGCCACAGCTGCGATTCCGCCAGCCGCCGCCCCGACTCGACCAGCGCCCCGATCGCCGGATGCAGGGTGAGGGCAGGCCCGCTGACGTCGATCACGCCCAGCAGCTCCCCGGTGCGCGGATCGTGCACCGGGGAAGCGGTGCAGTACCACGGGTGCTGGTCCTGTTCGAAGTGCTCGCCCGCGAGCAGTTCGACCGGTGCGGCCTCGGCCAGCGCGGTCCCGATCGCGTTGGTGCCCACCTTCGCCTCGGTCCACTCGGTGCCCTCGAGGAAACCGAGGGAGTCGGCGCGGCGCCGGACCGAAGAGGCCCCGTCGCGCCAGAGGATCACGCCGTCCGCGTCGGTCACCACCAGCAGGGTGTGCGAAGCGTCCGACACCGCCCCGAACACCTGTTTCAGTTCCGAGATCACGTCCCGCAGCGGCGATTCCCGCCGCCGTCGCGCGAGTTCGCCCTCGGGCAGGCAGTCGCGCGCGTTGAGGCCGTCCGCGGTGAGGCCGAGGCGCTGCACGCGGGACCACGAGCGGGAGACGACGTCACGGGGGCGCAACTCGGGACGGCCGCCCGCGATGACCACGTCGTGCATCCGGACCAGGTCGCGCGCGTAGTCGGGCAGGTAGCGCCCCGGAGGGAGCGCGCCGTGAACACGCACCAGTCCCACCTCCCGCACCCTTGCGTTAGCCAGAGCATAGGTCGCGCCCGCACCGGCCGCCAGGCACGGAAAGACACGGAAAGACACGGAAAGACACGGACGGGCGTGCAATTCCTTGCAACCCTTTCGCCCCCGCCCGCGCGGGGAGTGTCATCACTGAGCCATCAACACGCCATCAATGCCGACGGCAGGGAGTTTCGATGACACAGACGATGGACCCGGTGACGCTCCCCGGTTCCCCGCAGGCGAGGGTCGACGCCTGGCTCTCCGAGTTCGAAGCCGCGCTCGCGGCCCGCGACATCCCCCGCGCGGCGGGGCTGTTCGCGCTCGACAGCTACTGGCGGGACCTGGTGTCCTTCACCTGGAACATCAAGACCGTCGAGGGGCGCGAAGGGGTCGAACACCTGCTCTCCGCCTGCCTGGACGGCACCGATCCCTCCGGTTTCCGCACCACCGAGCCCCCCACGGAGGCCGACGGCGTCGTCGAAGCCTGGATCGAGTTCGAAACGGCCACCGGACGGGCGAAGGGGCACCTCCGCCTCAACGACGAGGGCGCGTGGACGCTGCTCACCAGCCTGCGGGAACTGAAGGACTTCGAGGAGCCCCAGCGCGACCGGCGACCCAAGGGGGTCTACCACGGCGCGATCGAGGGGCGCCGGTCCTGGGCGCAGGAACGCGAGCGCGAGCAGACCGAACTGGGCTACCAGCGGCAGCCCTACGTCGTGGTCATCGGCGGCGGGCAGGGCGGCATCGCGCTGGGGGCCCGGCTGCGCCAGCTCGGCGTGCCCGCGCTGGTGGTGGAGCGCAACGACCGCCCCGGCGACTCCTGGCGCAAGCGGTACAAGAGCCTCTGCCTGCACGACCCCGTCTGGTACGACCACCTGCCCTACCTGCCCTTCCCGGAGAACTGGCCGGTCTTCGCGCCGAAGGACAAGATCGCCGACTGGCTGGAGATGTACACCCGGGTGATGGAGGTGCCGTACTGGACCCGGTCCGAGGTCACCTCCGCGGTGTACGACAGCGAGACCGGGCGGTGGACCGTCACCGTCGACCGGGACGGCGAACAGGTCGTGCTCACCCCGCACCAGCTCGTCTTCGCCACCGGCATGTCCGGCAAGCCGAACATGCCGTCGTTCCCGGGCATGGAGCTGTTCGAAGGCGACCAGCACCATTCGTCGCAGCACCCCGGTCCCGACGCCTACGCGGGCAAGAAGGCGGTCGTGATCGGCTCGAACAACTCCGCCCACGACATCTGCGCCGCCCTGTGGGAACACGGCGCCGACGTCACCATGGTGCAGCGGTCCTCAACGCACGTGGTCAAGTCGGACTCGCTGATGGAGATCGGACTGGGCGATCTGTACTCCGAGCGCGCGCTGCGCTCCGGGATCACCACGGACAAGGCCGACCTGATCTTCGCATCGCTGCCCTACCGGATCATGCACCGGTTCCAGATCCCGGTGTACGACAGGATCCGCGAGCGCGACGCCGACTTCTACGCCCGGCTGGAGAAGACCGGGTTCCGGCACGACTGGGGCGACGACGGCTCCGGGCTGTTCATGAAGTACCTGCGCCGCGGCTCCGGCTACTACATCGACGTGGGCGCCGCGGAACTGGTCGCCGACGGCAAGATCAAGCTCGCCCAGGGACAGGTCGACCACCTGACCCGCGACGCCGTGGTGCTCGCCGACGGTAGGGAACTGCGAGCCGATCTGGTCGTCTACGCCACCGGGTACGGCTCGATGAACGGCTGGGTGGCGGACCTGGCCGGGCAGGAGATGGCCGACCGGGTCGGCAAGGTGTGGGGCCTGGGTTCGGACACCACCAAGGACCCCGGCCCGTGGGAGGGCGAGCAGCGCAACATGTGGAAACCCACGCGGCAGCCCGGCCTGTGGTTCCACGGCGGCAACCTGCACCAGTCCCGCCACTACTCCCTTTACCTGGCCCTGCAGCTCAAGGCTCGCTACGAGGGGATCCCCACCCCCGTGTACGGCCTGCAGGAAGTCCACCACCAGTCCTGACCACGGCCCGGGAGGAGCCCGACCATGAAGGCAGCACGTTTCCACGGCCCCGGCGACATCCGGATCGACGACGTCCCGGAGCCGGCGACCCGCCCCGGCACCGTCAAGGTGGAGGTCGAATGGTGCGGAATCTGCGGCACCGACCTGCACGAATACCTCGAAGGCCCGATCTTCGCGCCCCCGGCGGGCAGCCCGCACCCGCTCACCGGGGAGACGGTGCCGGTCACGCTCGGGCACGAGTTCGCCGGGGTGGTCAGCGAACTCGGTGAGGGAGTGGACGATCTGCGGGTCGGCGACCGGGTCGCGGTCGAACCGTACCTGGTGTGCGGGCGCTGCGACCCGTGCCTGCAGGGCCGTTACAACGTCTGCCAGTCCCTCGGTTTCGTCGGGCTGTCCGGGGCGGGCGGCGGGTTCTCCCGGTTCGTGGTCGCCGAGCGGCGCTGGATCCACCCGCTCGGGGCACTGGGCACCGACGTCGGCGCGCTCGTCGAACCCCTCGCGGTGGCCTGCCACGCGGTGCGGCTGTCCGGGGCGCGCCCCGGGCACACCGCCACCGTGTTCGGAGCGGGCCCGATCGGCCTTGTCACCACCGCGGCGCTGCGCGCCGCCGGGGTGGAGGAGGTCATCGTCGTGGAACCGGCCGAGGTGCGCAAGGAAAAGGCGCTCGGGGCCGGGGCCGGGCACGTCCTCGATCCGTCCACTGTGGATGTCCCGGAGGCGGTGGCGGAGCTGACGAAGGGACGCGGCGCCGACGTCACCTTCGAATGCGCCGGGATCGACGCGGTGCTGCGCTCGGCGATCCTGTCCACCAGGGCGGGCGGTACCTGCGTCAACGTCGCGATCTGGGGCCACGACGCCACGGTTTCGATGAACGACCTGGTGTTCCGCGAGGTCAACGTGCTGGGCAGCCTCGCCTACTGCGGTGATCACCCCGCCACCATCGCGATGATCGCGGACGGCAGGGTCGACCCGTACCAGTTCATCACCGGCCGCATCGGACTCGACGACATCGTCCACAAGGGATTCGACGAACTGATCAACAACAAGGAGGAGAACGTCAAGATCCTCGTCCGTCCCGTCTAGGGCCGCGCCGTGAGGGGTCCCCTCACGGTCGTAACGGCCAGGGTCCCGGCAAAGTCGCGTGAGTGTTGGCCGTGAAGGGTCCCTTCACAGTCGATTTGACTGTGAAGGGACCCTTCACGGCTTTGCCCCAGCCCCTCCACGGCTCGCTCCAGCCCCGCTCAGGGCGCGGCGGGCACGCTCAGGCCGAGTTGGGTGCAGACCAGCAGGGCCACCTCGATCTGCAGCCGGTTCTCGGTGAGCGGATGGCCGAGGATCTCCTCGGCCTTGCGCACCCGGTAGTGCACCGTGTTCTTGTGGACGTGCATGCGTGCCGCCGCGTCGGTGAAACTGCCGCGGGCGTCGAGGAAGACCTGCACGGTTTCCCGCAGGCGCGTCATCGCTTCGTCGTCCCGCATGAGATCGCCGAGTACGCGCCGGGCCCACGCCCCGACTTCGGCCGCGCGATCGGCCAGCAGGCTCGACAGCGCGACCTCGGAGTGCAGGACGAGCACGTCCCGGGAGCCGCGACCGGTCACCGCGACCCGCTGGGCGCGCTGCGCGTCCCGGAAGGTCTGCCGGAACCCGCCGAGCCCCGACGAGGGGTCGCCGACCGCGATCCGGAGGGCGGTGCGCTCACCGAGTCCGCGGCGGAGGCACGCGGAGTCGAGGGCGGGCCTGCCCGCCGAGGAGATCCACGCCCAGCTCGTCCGCTCGTCCACGGAGATCATCACCGGGATCTTGCCGGTGGCTTCGGCCAGCATCGCCGACGCCGCGGCGAACTGCGCGGCATCCGGTACCGCGGCTTCGCTCCACACGACGGCCGCCAGGTGCCACCCCCGCAACGAGGTCCCCAGCATCTGCTCGGCCGAGGCCAGGTCCAGCCCCTCGGTGTCGAGCACGGCCCGGACCTGCGCCCCGCGCGCGGCATCGGAACGCGCGTTCCATCGTTGCCGCTCGTTCTCGTAGATGTCGATCAGGCCTTCGATGATCTGATCGATGTAGCTGTTGGTGAGCAACGCGATCCGGCTGGACGCGGCGAGCGCTTCGCCGGTGCTCAGGTCGAGCTCGCTCAGTTCGGCGATCGCCCGCTGCAGGAACCTGTGCTCCCCCAGGCGGTAGGCCCGCAGGAGCGCTTCGAGCGACAGGCCGTGCTGGGCGAAGCGGCGGGCGTACTCGGCCGCCGCCGGCGGGACGGTGATGTCGTCGAGGGAGATGTTGAGCGCGAGCACGTCGGCGATGGCCCCCAGGTTCGACGAGGTGCTCGCCACCATCAGCCGCCGCACCGCGTCGTCGTGCCGGAACTCCGGGATGACGTCGACGAACATCGAGGTCATCTCCGTGGTGAGACGGTCGAGGTCGGCCTGGATGCGCCGGGCGGCCTCCCGCACGATTCCGTCGACGCTGTCCATGGCCGGACAGTACCCGAGCGCGAGACCGGCCGCGCTTCACCCGAAAGCGGGACGCGGACCGTATCCCGGGCAACCCAGCGTCATGCTTTGTGACCGCGGCACAAAACCGCTGGTCCAGCCTGGGATGCAGGCCCATGGTTTCGCC
>NZ_VJWX01000324.1 GCF_007713715.1 Amycolatopsis rhizosphaerae | reverse complement strand
GCGCACGAGGGTGGGACTCGCCCGGCGGACGCGCCGTACACCGCGAGCGGGCCAGACTTTGCCGGGGTCCTGGCAAGTACGACCGCGAGGGGACCCCTCACGGCAATCAGCAGGGGAACGCGGCGGTCGCGCTGCGGGTCGCGCTGGAACTTGTTTCTCCTCGTGAGCGGCCGTGAGGGGCGGCCACGTAGTCTTGAGCCCGTGCTAGCCGTCGTACCCCCACCGGTCACCGTCCGGGTGCCCTCCAAGATAAATCTGCACCTGTCGGTCGGTGATCTCCGCGAGGACGGTTTCCACGACCTGACCACAGTGTTCCACGCCCTGTCGCTGACCGACGAGGTCACCGTCGCGGTCGCCGAGGAGCCCGGGGTCGAGGTCTACGGCGAGGGTGAGGCCTCCGTGCCCACCGGCGCGAACAACCTGGCCTGGCGGGCGGTGCAGGCGCTCGCCGCGCACGTCGGCAAGCCCGACCCGAAGGTGCGGGTGGTCCTGCGCAAGGGCATCCCGGTCGCCGGGGGCATGGCGGGCGGCAGTGCGGACGCGGCGGGCACCCTGGTCGCGCTGACCGCGCTGTGGAAGCTCGACCTCGGTCGCGACGAGCTCGCCGGGATCGCCGCGAAGCTGGGCAGCGACGTCCCGTTCGCGCTCTACGGGGGCACGGCGCTGGGCACCGGCCGCGGTGAGCAACTCGTGCCGGTGCTGTCCCGCCACACCTTCCACTGGGTCCTCGCCTTCGACCAGCGCGGCCTGTCCACGCCCCGGGTGTACGAGGAGCTGGACCGCCTGCGCGAGATCGGCGATCCGCCGCGCGTCGGCTCGCACGCACCCGTGGTCGAGGCGCTGGCCTCCGGTGATCCGCGGCAGCTCGCCCTCCTGCTCGGCAACGACCTCCAGGCGGCCGCGGTTTCGCTGCGGCCGGGTCTGCGCCGCACCCTGCGCGCCGGGGTGAACGCCGGTGCCCTCGCCGGTACCGTCTCCGGATCCGGGCCGACCTGCGCGTTCCTCTGCGCCGACGCGGAATCGGCGCTCGCGGTCGCCGCCGAACTGGCCGGCGCCGGGGTCTGCCGCACCGTCCGCGTGGCCCACGGCCCGGTTCCCGGCGCGCGGCTCACCGGGGGCGAAGAGCTCCACCGTCCTACTCCTCCGCAGGTGCACGCCTGATGGCCAATCTGATCAACCTGGAAGCGGTCGGCAAGTCCTACGGGGTCCGCCCGTTGCTCGACGCTGTGTCGCTCGGCATTGCCGAGGGTGACCGGATCGGTGTGGTCGGCCTCAACGGAGGCGGCAAGACCACGCTGCTCGAGGTGCTCGCCGGGATCGCCGAACCCGATTCCGGCCGGGTGAGCCGCGTGCGGGACCTGCGGATGGCCGTGGTCACCCAGCGCACGGAACTGGCCGAGGGCAGCACGGTGCGTGACGCGGTGCTGTCCCACTACTCGGCCGAGCACGAATGGGCCGCCGACGCCCGCGTGCGGTCCATTGTGGACGGGCTGGGCATCACCGCGCTCGGCCTGGACTCGCCGACCGCGAACCTCTCCGGCGGGGAGCGGCGCCGCATCGCGCTGGCCGCCGCACTGGTCGGCGACCTCGACCTGATCGTGCTGGACGAACCGACGAACCACCTCGACGTGGAAGGCGTGCGGTGGCTCGCCGATCATCTGCTGGCCCGCCGGACCGCGCTGGTCGTGGTCACCCACGACCGGTGGTTCCTCGACACCGTGTGCTCCCGCACCTGGGAGGTCGCGAACGGCCGGGTCGAGCAGTACGACGGCGGGTACGCGGACTGGGTGTTCGCGCGGGCGGAACGGGCCCGGCTCGCCGCCACCGCCGAGGAGAAGCGGCAGAACCTGGCGCGTAAGGAACTCGCCTGGCTGCAGCGGGGCGCGAAGGCCCGGACCTCGAAACCGCGCTACCGGATCGAAGCGGCCGAAGCGCTCATCGCCGACGTGCCGGAACCGCGCGATTCGGTGGAGCTGCTCACCTTCGCCCGCCGCCGTCTCGGAAAGACGGTGCTGGAACTGGAAGACGTCACGCTGCGAGCGGGCGAGAAGCCGGTGCTGGACCACACCACCTGGCGGATCGGCCCCGGGGACCGGATCGGCCTCGTCGGCGTCAACGGCTCGGGCAAGACCACGCTGCTGAAGCTGCTGGCCGGGGAATCGGAGCCGGAGCAGGGGCGGCGCATCGAGGGCAAGACCGTGCGCCTGGCGCACCTGTCGCAGGAACTGGAGGACCTGCCGGGACAGTTGCGGGTGCTCGAAGCCGTCGAAGAGATCTCCGGCCGGGTCGTGCTGGGCAAGCAGGAGATGTCGGCCTCGCAGCTCGCCGAACGCCTCGGCTTCCCCGCGGCACGGCAGTGGACGCCGGTCGACGACCTCTCGGGCGGGGAGCGGCGCCGTCTGCAGCTCGCTCGGCTCCTGATGGGCGAGCCCAACGTGCTGCTGCTCGACGAGCCCACCAACGATCTCGACATCGACACGCTGCAGCAGCTGGAGGACATGCTCGACTCGTGGCCGGGCACCCTCGTGGTGGTCTCGCACGACCGCTACCTCGTCGAGCGCGTCTGCGACGCGGTCTACGGGCTGTTGGGCGACGGCCGCATCACGCACCTGCCCGGCGGGATCGACGAGTACCTCCGGCGCCGCCAGGCGAGCATCGCGGCCGCGGCCGGGCCCGCCCCGGCGGTCTCCGGTGGCGAGCAGAAGCGTTCCAGCGCGGCCGAGCACCGGGCCGCGATGAAGGAACTGTCGCGGCTGGAGCGCAGGCTCGACCAGTTGCACGCGCGGGAAGCCGAGTTGCACGAACAGCTCGCGCTGCACGCGACCAACCCGGAGAAGCTCGTCGAGCTCAACTCGGAACTCAAGACCGTGCGGACCGAAAAGGACGAGGTCGAGGCGCGATGGCTGGAGACATCGGAACTGCTCGACTGATCGGCCCGGAGTTCGCCGGTCGACGGGAGGAGTCGGCCCGGCTGACCGGACTGTTCCGCGTGGTCGCCGAGGGCGGGGTGGCGACCGTCGTGGTCGGCGGTGAGGCCGGTGTGGGCAAGTCCCGCCTGGTGGCCGAGTTCACGCGGGGTCTCGACGCGCGCGTCCTGCTCGGCGGGTGTGTCGAGCTGGGAGCCGAAGGCCTGCCGTTCGCGCCGTTCGTCGCCGCCCTGCGGGACTGCGCCGGCGAGGTCCCGGACGAGTCGCGCCGGAGCCTCGCCCCGGTGTTGCCCGTGCTCGGACCGCCGGAAACCGGCGAAGACGCCCGCTGGGGCCTCTTCGAGGGAGTGCTCGCACTGCTGGGCGGGATGGCTGCCGCCCGGCCCGTGGTGCTGGTGGTCGAGGACGCGCATTGGGCCGACGCCTCCAGCCTCGACCTGATCGAGTTCCTGGTGCGCAACCAGTCCGCGGTGCCGGGCTCGATGATCATGGTGACGCATCGCACCGAGGAGACCCGCCGAGGGCAGCCGCTGCGGCGCCTGCTCACCGGTCTGGACCGGGTGCCGTGGACCACCCGCCTCCCGTTGGGGCGCCTCGGCCGCCGGGCCGTGGTCTCGCAGCTGCGCGGGATTCTCGGGCGTGAGCCGGATCCACTGGTGGCGCAGGAGATCCACCGTCGCAGCGAGGGGAACCCGCTGTTCGTGGAGGCGCTGGCGGAGACCGGCACCGACGGGGTTCCGTCCTCGCTCGAGGACCTTCTGTTGTCCACAGTGGACCGCTTGGCGCCGGATCCGGCCCGGTTGGTGCGCGTCGCGGCGGTCGCTTCCGGCCCGGTGCGGGACGACACTCTGGGCCTGGTGACCGGTTTCGGCGTGGACCGCCTGTCCGTCGCGCTCCGTGCGGCGGTCGACGCGGGCGTGCTGACCGTCGCCGGTGACGCCTACGTCTTCCGGCATGCCCTGATCGGCGAGGCGGTTTACCACGGGCTGCTTCCAGGGGAGCGGGTGGACCTGCATGCCCGGTACGCAAAAGCGCTGGAGGATGACGAATCCGCGCTGGCCGGGCTGGCGCACCACCGGTACGAGGCCCGCGACTTCCCGGGTGCGCTCACCGCCGCCTTCGCGGCGGCGCGGGCGGCGCGCAAGGCGCTGGCGTACACCGAGCAGTTCCAGCTGCTGGAGAGGGTGCTCCAACTGTGGGAGGTGGTTCCGGACAGCGCCTCGCTGCTGGGTATCGATCACCTGACGCTGCTCGAACACACCGTCGAGGTGGCACTGCGGGCTGGTGAGCACGCGCGCGGCGAACGACTCGCCACCGCCGCACTGTCCGAAACAGACCAATCGGAGGGCGTGCGGGTCGCCGTCCTGCTGGAGCAGCGGGCACGGCTGCGCAGCCAGCTCGGCCTGCCGGAGGCGCTCGAAGACCACCGGGCCGCGGTGCGCACCGCCCCGGACGGTCATCCGGCGCGGCCCTACCTGCTGAACTCACTGGCCGCGCGCCTGATGGACGTTCCCGATCCCGAGGCCCGCGAGGTCGCGCAGGAGGCGCTCACCGCCGCGCGCCGTGCGCACGACGAAGTGGCCGAGGTACCGGCCCTGATCACCCTGGCCGTGCTGGACGCGCGGCTCGGCGACCTCGACGCCCAGCTTCCGCGCCTGGCCAGGGCACGGGCGCTGGCCGAAGGGATGAACACCCCCCGGCTCCGGCTCCGCGCCCTGCACGCGGAATCCTCACTGTTACAGGCTTTCGGCCGCCTCGACGCCGCGATCTCCACGGCCAGGGCCGGGCTCGCCGTCGCCCGCGAAACCGGGCTCGCCCGGGGGTGCGGGCACGAGCACGCGATCGATCTGGTGGGCGCGCTGATCTCCAGCGGTGACTGGGACGAGGCACTGGAATCGGCCGAGCACGCACTGGAACTCGCCCCGCCGCCGACCCATCTGGCACACCTGTTGTGCCTCAAGGGTTTCCTCGCCCTGCAGCGCGGGGACCTCGACGCGGCCGCGGCGTCGCTGCACCGGGCACGCGAACTCGCTGGCGAAGGCGGCACATTCACCCAGGGCCCGCTGTTCCTCGCCCGGCTGGAGGCGGATCTCGCGCTCGCCGGTGATCGGCCGGAAGAAGCTCGCGAGGTGGTACGGCAGGCGTTGACCTCGCCGTTCATCCTCGTCTCGAACCGCTTCACCTGGCCGTTGCTGGTGCTCGGCGCCCGCGCCGGGTTCACCGAGCCGATGCCGGAACCGCGCGTTGCCGGACCAGTCCAGCGTGCCTGGTCGCTCACCTTCGAGGCCGAGCGAAGCCGTTCGCGGGCGGCCTGGGCGGAGGCGGTGGACGCGTGGGAAGAACTCGGACAGCCGCTGCGCATCGCCCAGGCGCAGTACGGACTGGCGGAAGCCGCGCTGGGCGCCGGGGACCGGGAAGCCGCGGAGACGGCGATCCGCCGGGCGGCTGGACTCACCGAGTTGCTGGGTGCGCGGCTGCTGGGCGACCGGCTCGCCGATCTGGCCCGGCGGGCCCGCATCCCCGTCACCAGCAAGCCGGTCCCACGGTTCGGGCTCACCCCGCGCGAGTCCGAGATCCTCCGCCTGGTCGCCGACGGCCTTGGCAACCGGGAGATCGCGGAGCGGCTGTTCATTTCGGCCAAGACCGCGAGCGTGCACGTGTCGAACATCCTCGGCAAGCTCGGGGTGAGCAACCGGGTGGCCGCCGCGGCCACCGCCCGCCGCCTCGGTCTCGTGCCCTGACGGGACTTTACTGGAAACGCTCGATTTGTCGGGGGCCGGTGCCAGAATGCGTGGCATGGCAACGCTTCGAGAACTGGCGGACCGGATGGTGGCGCTGGGCATGGTGACGGAGGAGAAGGCCGACGCGGTGCTGGCCGACATCGGCCGGTGGCGGAAGGAGCATCTGGACGAGCAACTGGACGAACGCGATCTCTTCGGCTGGCTCCCGGAATTCGGTATCGCGATTTCGGTGCACGGCGATGACGTCGACTTCGTCGAGGACTACTACCGTCGTCTGCTCGAGGAGACGGTGACCGCGTGCACCGGCGGGGCGGTGGTCATCACCGGCGTCCGGTTGCTGAGGGACGAAGACTTTGGCGAATTCCTGTACTTCCTTCGCAACGGCGAGCCGGTCTGGTGGCACGTCGAGCACGAGTCCGACGACTACGTGGACCAGATGGCGGTGTTCGAGCAGTTCGGCGATCTGGATCCGGGCGGTGACGATCCGCGCGAGTTCTATCAACTGCTTCGGAAGAAGCACGAATCCTGTCAGGACGACGTGTACGTCCTTGCCACGCCGGAGCAGGCGAGGGCGTTGCGTGACGAGTTCGGCCTCGACTTCTGCGGACTGGACGCGGAACGCCACGACTCGATCGTCCGGGCCAACACGTTCCTCGACTCCTGGCTGTCTGAAATGGACGATGCTCTGGCCGCGTGGCGCACTCGGTTCCTGCCCGGGGACTTCCCGTTCGATTTCTCTTTCGACTCACTGACGGCGCTGGGACGGCTCCTGCTCGCCCGGTTCGACGGCTGGTCTGCGGTTAACCGGGCCGCCGAGGAACCGTTCGTCTCGGGGGCGGTCCGCTACCTGGGGGAGACACTGATCCGGGCCGTGCCCTGCCGGTGGAGTTGCTGGTACGTGGAGGATGAGCCGGTTCTGGAGATCGTGTCCGACACGCCGGCCGCCTTCCGCGCGAGTGTGGTTCCGCTGAACGCCCTCGCCCGTGCCGCCGGGGACCGTGACCCCGGCGCTCTTGACACGCCGGTCGAGGAGTTGCGCGACGCGGTCGACCAGTACGCGAGGATGCGGCGTCTCCTCAGCGCCGAAGTTCCCTAGCGGCAACGGTTACCGGATCTCGTTGCCGGGGTGTTCGTCGTCGTAGGCCCGGCGGGCCTCGGCGATGGTCTCACTGTGGGCGAGTGACCAGTCGGCCAGCGCCTTGACCAGGTGGGTGAGGCTCGTTCCTGTTTCGGTCAACCGGTAGTCGACCTGGGCCGGAACGGTCGGATAGACGGTACGGACCACGAGTCCGTCGCGTTCCAGGCGGCGCACGGTGAGGGTGAGCATGCGCTGCGAGATGCCGTCGATCGCCCGTTGCAGCTGCCGGAACCGGCGCGGCCCGGCCGCGAGTTCGACGATGACGAGCACCGACCACTTGTCTCCGACCCGGTCGAGGACGTCACGGATGCCGCAGTCGGGATGGTCCGCCCGCCCGCACGGATCCAGGCCGGCGGGTGCGGCGGTTACCCCGGTGTGCGTGGGTGACATCGAACTGCCTCCTTTTGGCGGCACGACGGATCGGTCAGGATCCGATCGTAGTTACCGAAGAGAACCACGAAGGAGACGGCGAACACCATGATCTTGGTGACTGGGGCCAACGGACATCTCGCCTCCCGCACACTGGCCGAGCTCCGGGCGAGAGGAGCAACGGCGGCCGGCGGCAGCCGCATCCCCCGAGAAGGCGTGCGCCACCTCGACTTCGACGCTCCGGCCAGTCTCGATCTGCGCGGGGTTTCCACCCTCGTGCTGGTCTCGGCCGGATACGGCGAGGACGACGAGGTGATCGCACGCCATGCCGCGGTCATCGATGCGGCCTCGCGTGACGGGGTCGGGCATGTCGTCTACACCAGCCTGACCGGAGCCGGTGACCATCTCGGGTTCGCGCTCGCGCACCGGGCGACCGAACGGCTCCTCACCGGGAGCGGGCTGGGCTGGACGATCCTCCGCAACGGCCTGTACGCCGAGCTGTTCGGCGGCCTGCTGATGTGGGCGGGCGACGGCCTGGAGTCGGCGTTCGGCACCGGCGCGTTGTCGGCGGTGGCTCGCGAGGATCTGGCCACCGCGGCGGCGGTCGTCGCCGCCGGGCCCGCACCGCATCAGGGGAAGATCTACGACCTGACCGGGGAACCCATCACCGCCGTGGACGTAGCCGACCGGCTCGGCGTCGCCCACCACACGATCAGCCTGGGTGACTACCGCTCCCGCCTGCTCGCCTCGGCGGGCCTGCTGCCCTTCCAGCCGCCCATGCTGGCGTCGATCGCGACCGGTGTTCGCCACGGTTTCCTGGCCGATCCCGGCCCGGATCTGCGCACCCTGCTCGGGCGGCCGCCGATCGATGCACTGACCGTCGCCGCGGACACCGCGGCCGCGCTGCGTCCCGAGTCCGCGCCCGCCCGGCCTTAGGCCGGTCCCGGCGCCGAAATAGGGCTCGTGCCCGAGG
>NZ_VJWX01000323.1 GCF_007713715.1 Amycolatopsis rhizosphaerae | reverse complement strand
GGGGAATACGCGTCAGGCGGAGACGGGCAGGCTCACGCGGATGCGCGAGCCCGCCGTGCCGGGCGGGGGATCGACCACGGCGATGGTGCCGCCGTGCAGGTCGACCACCCAGCGGGCGATGGCCAGTCCCAGGCCGGTCCCGCCGTCCGTGCCGCCCTCGGCACCGGCCCGGCGGCCACGGCCGAACCGTTCGAACACGCGTTCGCGGTCGGCGGGGGCGATCCCGGGGCCCTGGTCGTGGACTTCGAGGACCAGCCCGGAGGGCCGGGCCACCGCGACCACCCGGACCAGGCCGCCCGCCGGTCCGTGCCGGACGGCGTTGTCGACCAGGTTGACCACCACCTGGTGCAGGCGCTCCTGATCGGCGAAGACCTTCGCACCGGACGGCGTGACGGAGACGTCGAAGGTGACGGCGCGGCCGCCGACCGCCGAGGCCACTTCGGCCTCGGCGACCGCCTCGGCCAGCAGCGGGGCCAGCGGGAACCAGGCGCGCCGCAGGGGCAGCACGCCCGCGTCGATCCGGGACAGGTCCAGCAGTTCGGTGACCAGCCTGCCGAGCCGCTCGGTCTGCGTGAGCGCGGTCTGCAGGGTCGCCGGATCGGGCTCGGCGACCCCGTCCACCACGTTCTCCAGCACCGCGCGCAGGGCGGTGATCGGGGTCCGCAGTTCGTGGGACACGTTCGCCACCAGTTCCCGGCGTTGCCGGTCGGCCGCGGCCAGATCGGCCGCCATCTGGTTGAAGGCCGCGGCGAGCATGCCGACCTCGTCGCGGGCGGTCGCGCGGACGCGGCGGTCGTAGTCGCCCCTGGCCATCGACTGCGCGGCCACCGTCATCTCCCGCAGCGGCCGGGTCATGCCGTGGGCGAGCACCTGCGAGGACAGCAGCGCCACGATGATCGCGGTGAGCGAGGTCCGCGGTGGCAGCCAGCCGATCTGCCACCAGAAGAAGGCCAGCCCGGCCGTCTCGGAGACGACCACCAGGATGCCGATCTTCAGCTTGATCGAGCGCACCGGGTCCAGGGGCCGCGGCAGCAGGTCCAGCACCGCCCGCACGGTCATTTCGGCACCTCCAGCGCGTAGCCGACGCCGTGCACCGTGCGGATGAGATCGGCACCCAGCTTGTGCCGCAGCGCGCGCACGTGGCTGTCCACGGTGCGGGCGCCCGCCTGGTCCGGCCACTGCCACACCTCGGCCAGCAGCCGCTCGCGGGGCTGGACCGCGCGGGGCCGCCCCGCCAGGTACACCAGCAGTTCGAACTCGGTCGGCGTCAGGTGCGCCTCGGTGCCCGCGCGGTGGACGCGGTGTTCGGCCAGGTCGATCTCCAGGTCGCCGAGCACGATCCGCGAGGCCGACTCCTCGTCCCTCGCCTGTGCGGCGCGGCTGACCCGGCGCAGGAGCGCGTGCACCCTGGCCGCCAGTTCGCGGAGGGAAAACGGTTTCGTCAGGTAGTCGTCCGCACCCACCGCGAGCCCGACCAAGAGGTCGTTCTCGTCGTCACGGGCGGTCAGCATCAGCACCGGCACCGGGCGGCGGGCCTGGATCCGGCGGCACACTTCGAGGCCGTCGAACCCGGGCAGCATGACGTCGAGGACCACCAGGTCCGGGTCGCCCGCCTCGGCCGCCGCCACCGCGGACGGGCCGTCGTGGGCCAGTTCGACGAGAAAGCCCTCCATCCGCAGCCGCGCGGCCACCGACTCGGCGATCGTCGGTTCGTCCTCCACGACCAGCACCCTGCGTCGTTCTTCCAGCACGAACGCCACTCTAGGCAGGTTCGATGGAGATCTTTTTCCCGGATTGTGAAGATTCCGTGCAGGGGTCGCGATCGTTTCGCGGCAGGGGGAACGGCCGGGCCGGGACGGGCGCGGGGCCCGTCCCGGCCCGGGAGGTCAGACGATGCGGTAGAAGTTGGCGTAGTGGTCGGGGGTGTACCAGACCACGCCGGTGGTCACGTCGCGCACGATCCGCTCGGCGTCCCGCGAGGCGCCCTTCGGCCTCGGGTTGACGTCGTACTCGTAGAAGGTGTCGCCGGAGGGCAACTGGCCCTCGCGGTTGTAGAAATGGCCGCCGGTGTAGTTGTACTGCCCGTAGGGCCAGGCGTACCAGCCCGACGAACGCGGGAAGCCGAGCTGGCTCCAGCCGTCGTAGGCGGTCATCGCCGCCGAACAGCCGGACACCGAGCAACTGTTGTAGACCGCGGCCTGGGCCGGGGTGACCAGGACCGTGGTGCCGAGCGCGAACACCATGGCGAGGACCGACAGGAACTTCCGCAACACGGGCGAACCTCCGCGAATCGGGATCAGGACCCCGCCATCGTGGGGGACAGTCGTTCACGGGGACAACCCGCGGAACGTGAACTTCCGACTTTCGTCAGGTATCCGGAAAGCGCTCTCGTCAGAACTCGTCGGTCTTCGCGAGATCCCGTTCCAGGGCATCGGCCCGGGCGGCGACGGACAGGAGGGGACGCTCGAACTCCTCCCGGAGGTTCACGTCGTGCAGCGGTACGACGTGTTTGATCAGCGCCACCCCGTCCACCACGGCCGCACCGCCGACCGTGTCGCCGCCGGCGAGTTCGAGCAGCCTCCGCAGGTCGATCCGGTCGGCCCAGCCGACCGGGGACGAGATCTCCACGCAGGCGGCCCCGTCGAGGTCGGGCAGGTAGTGCACGGTGACCTGCTGGCTGCGCCCGCCGTCGGTGTCGAGCAGGAACCGCAGCCAGCCGTCGGACTCCTCGAGCACCTCCCAGCGCACCCGCACGTAATTGGTCACATCGGTCCAGATGGTCACCTTGCCGCCTCTCGCCTGCCGGTTCCGGCGCCAGCTTAGCCAATTTGCCCGGCCGTCCCCCGTGTCCGGCGGTGCCGTCACGGCACGAGCACCAGCCGGATCGGGTCGCCGATCTTCTTCTCCAGGCGGGCGACGGCCTCGGCCGCCTCGGCCAGCGGGAGGTGCGCGGTGATCGACGGGGCCAGGTCGAGCCTGCCCGCCGAGGTCAGGCGGATCAGCTGTTCGACGTGCTCCGGCCGGGATCCGTAGTGCCCGCGCACCTGGTTGCGCAGGTAGCTGAACCGCGTGCCGCCGGTGATGGTGAGCGGATGCGGGGTGAGCCCGGCGAGCACGAGCACGCCGTCGCGGCCGAGCGCGGCGGCCGCCTGCTCGCGCACCGCCGGGACGCCGGCGAAGTCGAAGGCCACGTCGAGCCCGCGCCCGCCGGTGGCCCGGGCGACGGCTTCGGCGAAGCCCGCGTCGGTGGGATCGAGGGCCAGGTCGGCCCCGGCGGCGAGGGCGCGGTCGCGGGCGGTGGCCAGCGGGTCGATGGCGATCACGGGTTCCGCCCCGGCCAGCCGGGCGAGCCGGATGCCGTGCACGCCCAGGCCGCCGGCTCCCCACACGCCGACCGACTGCGCGGGCCGCACCCCGCCGGTCTCGACCACGGCGGCGTAGGGGGTGGACACCGCGTCCGGGATGATCGCGGCCTGGTCGAAGGGCAGCGTGTCGGGAATCCGCGCGAGGGTGTCCTCGCGGGCGATCGCGTACTGGGCCCAGCCACCGTCGTAGTCCACCCCGCGGGTGAGCGGCTGGCGGCACGGGCGCCGCCGCACACAGTCTTCGCAGGTCCCGCAGGCCTGCCCGGCCTGCAGCGCGACGCGCGTGCCGGGCGCCCACTCCCCGGCGAGACCGGGGCCACAGCTGTGGACGACCCCGGAGACCTCGTGCCCGAGGGTGACCGCCTCGCGCGGGCGGAACGGCCTGATCGTGCCGTCGATCAGGTGGACGTCGGAAAGGCACACCCCGGCCGCCTTGACCTCGATCAGGACCTCCCCGGGGCCGGGTACCGGGATCGGGACCTCTTCCACGGCGAAGGTGCCGGTGTCGAAGTGGAGGCGCCCGGCGAGCATGGTGGACATTCTGTGGTGAACCTCGTTTCGGTTTCGGTGTCGGGAGTGGAAATCGGGAAGGGTCAAGCGGCGTAGACGTCTTCGACGTAGCGGCCAGTCGTGATCAGTTCGTCCAGCCAGGCGTCGGCACTGGGGCCGTTCGAACGGTACGCGGTGTGGATCGCCTGGAACGCCGCGCGCACTCCGGGCGCCATGTACCGGCCGTCGCCGCACACGTAGACCTTCGCACCCGCGGCCAGCAACTGCCACACTTCGGCGGCCTCGGCGGCGATGCGGTCCTGCACGAAGCGGCGGCCGTCCACCGGGGACTCGCTGAAGGCGGGACGGAGCGAGACCGCACCGGCCCGTTCGGCCTCCCGCAGTTCCTCCGCGTGGAGGAAGTCGGCCTCCGGCGCGTCGCAGCCGAAGTAGCACAGGGCCGGGGCGAGCCGGGCGCCGTTCTCCACGAGCGCGCGCCGGTCGGCGATGGCGCCGCGGAAGGGGGCCAGACCGGTCCCGGCGGCGATCATGATCACCGGGGTGTGCTCGTCGTGCCCGATGCGGAAGGCTTCGCGGCACGGCTGGACCCGGGCGAGCACCGTGTCACCGGGCCGCACCGCGTTGAGAAACCCCGAGCCCGTGCCGCGGAAGGTGCCGCGTCCCGACCGGGCGGGCGCCCGCAGCAGCGACACCATCAGGTCGGCGTGCCGGGGCTGGGCCGCGGGCGAGGAGGAGATCGAGTAGTGCCGCGGCCGCATCGGGGGCAGCAGGTCCAGCAGGACGGGCCAGGTGAGGGCCTCGCGCAGGGCGGGATGGTCCTCGACGACGTCGAGCAGGGTGCGCTCGTCCGGCCGCTCCGCCAGCGCCCGCAGCGCTTCGCGCTCGGGCGGGCAGGGGTTGAGTCCGGCGAGGGTGCGCAACTGCCCGGCGGTGGGCCGGTCCTGCAGTTCGACGTGCCGCGTGAACAGCTCCCGCACCGTCACCGGCCGGTCGACGGCGAGACCGTCGCGGCGGGCGCGGGTGGGGACGATGCCGAGGACGGTGCCGGGATCGACGCCCAGCACACGGGCCGCCCGCTCGACGAGCGCGGGATCGTTGGCCGGGAGCACGGTGAGGTGGTCCGCGGTGCGGTAGGTGACGCCGTCGGGCAGGGCCAGCCGGACGAGGCGCTTGACCCGCGGGTAGGCCGGGTCGGTCAGGCTCGCCACCTCGGTGACGGTCATCGGGACCATGCCGTGACGGGCGGCCGCCGCGTCGAGCGGGCCCCCGGTGATCTCGGTGACGGTGTACCCGGCGTCGTCCTGCGGCTCGGGGGCCGCTCCCGCGGTGGCGGGATCACCGGCGTGCTCCAGCAGTGCGGTGCGCAGCCGCTGGGTGAAGGAGCCGACCGCCCCGGTCAGGTCACCGGAGGCGTCCCCCTCGGCGCGATCGAGCAGGCGCGTGCCGCCGAGTGCGGCGAGCCGCTCGTCGATGAGGGTGGGAATGCGCTGGTAGGTGGCCGACCAGTTCCGGTCACCGACACCCAGCACGGCGTAGGTCACTCCGTCGGCCGCGCCGGGCGCGGCCTCGCCGAGCCAGCGCACGAACGCGGCCGCGTCGTCGGTGGGCTGCCCGTTGTACGAGGCGGCGGTGATGACGACCGGACGGTCGGTGGGCAGGGCGCCGAGGTGGTCGTCGAGCGGTGCGACGGTGGTTTCGCAGCCGAGTTCCCCCGCGGCGTCGGCGAGCCGCTGCGAGAAGTCGCGGCAGGTGCCGTAGTTCGAGCCGTGCAGCAGCAGCACGCCCGTGCCCTGGCGGACGCGGGTGGGCAGGCCGCTGTCCGGTTCGGGTGCCGCGGCCGACGGTGCGGTGGCGGCCGGGGAGACGGTGCGGTCGGCGGCGGTGCGCCGGACGAGCCCGAGGGTGAAGCCTTCCGGCTTGATGGTCAGGGACTGCTTGACGTGCAGGCGGTAGTCCGCGTGATCGACCAGCCGGTAGCGGTGCACCAGCATCCCGAGCAGCATCGTCGCCTCGTGCAGCGCGAACTGCCGCCCGATGCAGGCCCGTTCGCCGGTGCCGAAGGGCTTGAAGGCGTGGGGTGAGCGCGCCGCCTCCGCTTCCGGGGTGAACCGGGCGGGGTCGAACAGTTCGGGGTTGTCGCCCCATACCGGGTCGCGGTGCAGCATCGGGGTGATCACGCTGACGGACTGCCCGGCCCGCACCGGGATGCGCCCGCCGAGCAGCGTGTCCCGGCGCGCTTCGCGGCCGAAGCCGGGGGCGGCGGGCCACAGGCGCAGCGTTTCGTTGAGCACCTGCCGCGTGTAGCGGAGGCGGCCGACGTCCTCGTACGACGGTTCCGGATCGGCGGTGTCGCCCCACAGCGCGTCGACCTCCGCCCGCACCTGGTGCAGGACGGCCGGGTGCTGGGTGAGGTGGTGCAGGGCGAAGGCCAGGGTGCCGGAGGTCGTCTCGTGCCCGGCGATCAGGAAGGTGATCACCTGGTTGCGGATGTTCTCCCGGTCCAGCGTCGTGCCGTCGGCGGGGTGGACGGCTTCGAGCATCAGCCCGAGGAGGTCTTCGGCCGGCCCGCCGGAGCGGGCCCCGCCCGCCGTGCGCGCCGTGATGACCTCGTCCACGACGGAGTTCAGGAACGCGGCGTCGGCGCGGAAGGCTTCGTCGACTTCGCCGTAGTCGACGCCAGGTACCCGGAACATGCGGTGCATGGCCCAGTCCAGGCAGCGCACCATCGCCTCGACGAAGGCATGCGGTGCGTCGCCTTCGAAGGAGCCGAAGTCGAACCCGAACCCGGCCAGGCCGATGGTGTCCAGGGTCATGCGGGTCATGTCGCCCGGCACGTCCACCGGCGTCCCGTCCGCCGCGTGGCGGTCCCACCCGGCGATCAGCCGCCGGGCGACGCGCAGCATCACCGGGTGGTAGGTGCGCATCGAACCGAGGGCGAAGGCCGGCATCAGGATGTCATGGGCCTTGGCCCAGTTCGGTTCGTCGTTGAGGGCGGTGAACAGCCCGTCGCCGGCGAATTCGCGGACGTTGTGCAGCGCCGGGGTGATGGCCTTGGTGAACCGCTGTTCGTCGGCCAGCTCGGTGACCAGGTCAAGGCCGCTGACGAACAGGATCTCGTGGCCGTGGCGGCGTTGCACGAAGGCGGGCCCGAGCAGGCGGGCGTGTTCCATCAGCCGCAGGACGGGTGCGCCCGCCGGGGGGAGCTCGGAGACGTCGATGACGGGGATGCCGTCGCGAGTCTCGCCGTGGGGCGAAACGAGCGTTTCGGTCATCGGAATTCTCCCTGGGGAGTAGGTGGTGTTGGGGCCGTCGCCGTGGCGGCGGGTTTCCTCCACCCTTCCGCCGAGCAGGGGGCCGCACCGGCAGCGCCACTACAGGAACGTGTAGTGTCCACTTCGGCTTCGGGCTTGTGCGCACACACCCGATGCGGTAGAGCGGCGAAATCCGGGAAGAGGAAGAACCCATGGCGAGGAACGGACGGCGCCCGGAAGACGAGGCGGTCTTCTGGCGCAACCGGACGGTCGCCCTGTTCGACCGGATGCCCATGCCCGTCGCGTTCTGCGACGCCCACGGCACGATCCTGTCCGCGAACTCCGCCATGGCCGCCGAATGGGGAGTGCTGCCCGGCAGGCTCGAGGGGCGCTCCGTCCTCGACTTGTTCCACCCCACCACCGGTCTGCACCCCATCGCCGAAGCCGTGCGGCTGCGCCGCAGGTCCCGGTATCCCGTCGAGGTGTCCTGGACCGGCGGTTCCGGTGCCGAACGCCACGGGGAGATGACGGTCGACGTGGTCAGCGACACCCCGGGGGCCCCGCTGCACCTCCTGCTCCTGCTGCGCGTCCTGGACGAACCCGCGCCCGCGCCCGAGGACGCCCGGACCGGCGTGAGCGAGCGGGAGGCGCGCATCCTGGCCCTGGCCGCGGGCGGGGCCACCACCGCCCAGATCGCTTCCGCTCTCGGCCTGACCGTCGACGGTGTCAATTACCATTTCGGGCGACTTTCCCGTCGGTGGGGGGTGACCGGCAAACCGGCGCTGGTCGCCCGGGCCTACGTCGCGGGCGTTCTGGACCCGGGCGCCTGGCCACCCGAACCCGCGCCCTGACCCTTCGGCACAGCGCCAACGACACCGCAACGACACCGCCAACGGCAGGAGGGGTCCTTCGGCCCTGGCACCCCGGCCCGCCGATGGGGTGGACTCTTCACGGACTGGTTCTTCGGATTCTCGAGGCGGACGGCCGGCGGTTTCGCCGGCGTGTCCGGGGTGGGAGGGTGCCGGTGGTCTACGCGTGGGAC
>NZ_VJWX01000322.1 GCF_007713715.1 Amycolatopsis rhizosphaerae | reverse complement strand
CGGCACGGTGCAGAAGGCGAGCCGCATCCGGCAGGTCATCGCGCAGCGCACCCGCGAGTCTCTGCAGACCTCGGCGCAACTCACCCAGGTGTTCGAGGTCGACGTGACCAAGGTGGCCCGGCTGCGCCAGCAGGCCAAGCAGGGCTTCGTCGAGCGCGAGGGCGTGAAGCTGACCTTCCTGCCGTTCTTCGCGAAGGCCACGGTCGAGGCGCTCAAGCAGCACCCGAACATCAACGCCTACCTCAACGAGGAGACCAAGGAGATCACCTACTTCGGTGAGGAGCACCTCGCGGTCGCCGTCGACACCGAGAAGGGCCTGATCTCCCCGGTCATCCACAACGCGGGTGAGCTGAACCTGGCGGGCCTGGCGCGCGCCATCGCCGACCTGGCGGCCCGCACCCGGGCCAACAAGGTCAAGCCGGACGAGCTGTCGGGCGGCACCTTCACGGTGACCAACCTGGGCAGCAACGGCGCACTGTTCGACACGCCGATCATCAACCAGCCGCAGTCGGGGATCCTCGGCGTCGGCGCGGTGGTGAAGCGGCCGGTCGTGGTGACCGACGCGGACGGGCAGGACACGATCGCGATCCGGTCGATGGCCTACCTGGCGCTGACCTACGACCACCGCCTGATCGACGGTGCCGACGCGGGCCGGTTCCTGACCACCATCAAGAACCGTCTGGAAGAGGGCCACTTCGAGGACGAACTCGGCCTCTGATCCGGCTTCCCCAGAGGGGGTGCTCCCGTCACCGGGTGCACCCCCTCTCGCCTGTCCCGGAACCGTCCTCCTCCTAAGCTTGACCCATGAGAGTCCTCGTCGCGGGTTCCCGCGGGCTCATCGGCACCGCACTCGTCACCGCGCTGAGCGGGGCGGGGCACGAAGTGCGCAGGCTCGTCCGCGGCGGTGGCAGGTACTCGTGGGATCCTCCGGCCGGGCGCATCGACGAGCAGGCGGTCGAGGGGATCGACGCGGTGATCAACCTGTGCGGCGCGCCGCTGACCCAGCGGTGGAGCGCCGCGCGCAAACAGGTGATCCTGGACAGCAGGATCGAGCCGACCGAGGTGCTCGCCGAGATCGTCGCGGAGCGCGGCATCCCGGCACTGATCAACGCCTCCGCCGTGGGCTACTACGGCGACACCGGCGACACCGTCACCGACGAATCGTCGCCGCACGGCCAGGGATTCCTCGCCGGCCTCTGCGTGGCGTGGGAGGCGGCCACGAAGCCCGCGGCCCACGCCGGGGCCCGGGTGGTGCACCTGCGCACCGGACTGGTGCTCAGCGGCCGCGGCGGACTGCTGGGCGCGCTGAAACCCCTGTTCCAGCTCGGCCTGGGTGGCCGCATCGGGGACGGCAGGCAGTACCTGCCGTGGATCAGCCTGCGGGACGAGATCGAGGCGATCCGGTTCCTGGTGGAGCACGAAACCCTGTCCGGACCGGTGAACCTGTGCGGGCCGGAGCCGGTCACCAACGCCGAGTTCACCCGTGCGCTCGGGCACGCGCTGCACCGGCCCGCCCCGTGGCGGGTCCCCTCGCTCGCCCTGCGGTTCGCCCTCGGCGAGATGGCCGACGAAATGGCGCTGGTCTCGCAGCGGGTGGTGCCCGGCGTGCTGGAGCGCGCGGCCTACCCGTTCCGTGACACGACGCTGGAGTCGGCACTGGCGGCGGAACTTTGATCCGCTGGCTGGTGCCCGGCACTGTGTGCCTGGGACTGTTCTTCGCGCTCGGCATGACGGTCGCGAGCCATCCGGCGGCCGTGGACATGGCCGTGGCCTCGGCGTTCCAGGGGTGGTGGCGGGCGACGCCCGGGCGGATCTCCCAGGTGCTGAGCGACCTGCTGGGGATCGTGGTGCCTTCGGTGGCCGCGATCGCCCTGGTGCTGGCCCTCTTCCTGCGTCTGTATCGCGGCTACCGGCGTGACGCGTCCGTCCTGGCACGGATCGCACTGGTGTTCGGGTTGTGCCGGCTCACCAGTGTGCTCGGCAAACCGCTGTTCGTGCGGGCCCGCCCGCGTTCCTACCCCGAGTTCGCCTACCCGAGCGGCCACGTGGTCGCCATCGCGGGCACCGGGATGGCCGCGGTGCTGCTGTGCGTCTGGTTCGCGCCCCGGCTGACGCGCTGGGCGGTGCTGACCTTCGGCGTGGCCACCGTGATGGTCGCGCTGACGCGGCTGGTCCTGGGGGTGCACTGGCTCACCGACACCATCGGGTCGGTACTGGCGGTGCTGGGGATCGGTCTCGCCGCCGCGAGCGTGGTGAGGCTCCTACCCGGGCCGGTGCACGAACGTGCGCTCCCGGCGTAGCCTGCGAACCGTGAGTGCTCCTTCCTGCCGCGCGACGCGTGAACCCGTCGATGTCCGCTCCATCGGCACCATCGACTACCTCCAGGCCTGGGACCTGCAGCGCACGTACCTCAACGCCCGCGCCGACGGCACCGGCCCGGACACCATGCTGCTGCTGGAGCACCCGTCGGTGTACACCGCGGGCAAGCGGACGGAACCCGGTGACCGGCCCGCCGACGGCACCCCGGTGATCGACGTGGACCGGGGCGGCAAGATCACCTGGCACGGGCCGGGGCAGCTGGTCGGCTATCCGATCGTGAAGCTGGGCGACCCGATCGACGTGGTCCACTACGTGCGCAGGCTGGAAGAGGCGCTGATCTCGGTGTGCGAGCAGTTCGGCGTGCACACCGGCCGCGTCGAGGGCCGCAGCGGTGTCTGGGTACCCGCCGACGACCGCGGCCCCGAGCGCAAGATCGCCGCGATCGGCATCCGCGTCCAGCGGGGCGTGACGATGCACGGGTTCGAGCTGAACTGCGACGCGGACCTGGGGGCCTTCGACAAGATCGTGCCCTGCGGCATCCGGGACGCCGGGGTCACGTCGCTGTCCTTCGAGCTGGGCCGCACGGTCACCGTCGCCGAGGCGCTGGCCCCGGCGCGGGATGCCGTCCTCGCCGCGCTCGACGGGGATCTCCCGGTCAGCGACGACCGCTGGCTGCCGCGCCCCGAGGCGCCGTCCGCCCCCGGCGTGACCTTCGCCCTCCAGTAGCCGAAGCGGGGGACCGTCTGCTCCGATTCCGAATGATTCGAAGCAAACGTCCCCCGCTCCGCACTTCCCCACGGGCTCGCCGCCGGTGTCAGTCCAGCTGCGGGGCGATCTCCGAGGCGATGAGCGTCAGGTGGTCGAGGTCGCTCAGATCGAGGACCTGCAGGTAGAAGCGGGTGGCCCCGGACTCCTCCCGGTAGCGCCCGATCTTGTCGACCACCTCGGCCGGAGTTCCGGCGAGGCCGTTGAGCCTGAGTTCGTCCACCTCACGGCCGATCGCCTCGGCACGCCGGGCGACCTCGGCATCGTCGCGGCCCACGCAGACCACCTGGGCGGCGGAACGGATGATCTCCTCCGGATTCCGCCCGATGGCCTGCGCCGCGGCCGCGACCCGCTGGAACTGCTCGGCCGCGGTGACGGCGTCGGCGAAGGCCGCGTTGAACTCGTCGGCGAAGCGGGCCGCCAGCGCCGGAGTGCGCTTCTTGCCGCCGCCCCCGATGATCACCGGGGGCCGGGGGGACTGCGCCGGCTTCGGCAGCGCCGGGGCGTTCTCCAGCCGGTAGTACTCGCCCTCGTGGCTGAAGGTCCCGCCTTCGGGGGTCTCCCACAAGCCGGTGATGATCTCCAGCTGCTCGCTGTAGCGGTCGAAGCGTTCCTTCAGCTCGGGCAGCGGGATGCCGTAGGCGCTGTGCTCGTCGGCGTACCAGCCCGCGCCGAAGCCGAAGTCGATCCGGCCGCCGGACATCTGGTCCACCTGCGCCACGCTGATCGCCAGCACCGACGGGTGCCGGAAGGTGGCGGCGGTGACCAGCGTGCCCAGGCGGATCCGGGACGTCTCGCGGGCGAGCGCGGCGAGAGTGATCCACGCGTCGGTGGGGCCGGGCAGACCGCTGGCATCGCCCATCTTCAGGAAGTGGTCGGAACGGAAGAACGCGTCGAAACCCGCTTCCTCCGTGGTTTTCGCGACGCGGAGCAAATCGTCGTAACTGGCGCCCTGCTGGGGCTCGGTGAAAATCCTCAGGTCCACCGGACCCACAGTAGTCAGTCGTTCCCGCCGCCGGTCCGGCGCAGCCGGTTGAGCAGTTGCACGATCACCCCTTCGACTTGTTCGCCGACCTTCTTCGGATCGGTCGAACTGGCGATCTCGGTGGCGGCGGCGAACAGCGCGCCGAACAGCATCCGCGAGGTGATCTCCACCGGCACCTGGTCCACGTCACCGGCCTCGATGAGGTCCTCCAGGCTCGAGCGGATCAGCCCGAAGCTGGCCCTGTCCTCGGCTTCCCGCCACCGTTCCCAGCCCATCGCCACGGGCGCCTCGTGGAGAGCGATGCGCTGGTACGACGGATCGAGACAACTGGAAATGAATTCCCGCAATCCGTTGAGGGCACGCTGCCAGGGCGGCTCGGGGCCGCGCATGATTTCTTCGAGGCGGCCGAAGACAGCGCTTTCCACTTTTTCGAAGGCCGCTTCGAAGAGCGCTTGTTTGCCACTGAAATGGTGGTACAGCGCTCCCTTCGTGACCCTTGCCCGCTTGGCGACCTCGTCCAGCGAAGTTCCGGCGTAACCGCGCTTGGTGAACAGCTCCACGGCGCTGTCCACGAGCGCCGCTCGGGTGGATTCCGAATAGTCGAGTCGCCTGGACCGCGTTGTCGCCACGCTCACAAGCTTACGCCGGACAGCCCTTCACATACCCGTGGTATGTTGTCCCTGTCGGCACCATACCGACAGTATGGGGCAAACCGAGAGTATGGCCAGGGTCACGGACAGAGGGGACGACCCATGAGCTGGACCGACTTCCACCGCCGTCGCGAGATCTGCGACGAAGTAATCCGCCAAGCCGCCCGCGATCCCCGGGCACCACTGCCGTTCGCGGAGGTCCCCGGCGCCCGGGAGTACTTCTGCGGCGAAGAGGAACTGCTGCTCGCCCTGCACTACCAGTGGGCGCAGGTCCTCAGCGGTCACCTCCGGACCGAACTCACCGAACTGGGCGGGGACACCGATCGCGTCGACGCGGCCACCCGCGCCTGGCGCAAGGCCGTCGCGCGGCACACCACCTTGCGCGAGGTGCTCGACGCGAACCTGGAACGCCACCCGGCGCTGCGCGCCCGCCACGAAGCCGAGTTGCGCATGCTCGCCGTGGCCGCCGGCCTGGCCGGTCCGGCAGAACCGGCCGACGAGGTGACCAGGATCGGCGCCGCGTTCGCCGCCCTGCTGAGGCACGCGCCCGCACTCGAACCGGCCAAGCCCCGCAACCGGGTCAGTGCCCTGCTGAGGATGCTCGTCCCCAGCGCCTGATCTTCTTGTGCCCAAAACACCGCCGGGCGCGTTAGCATCCCTGCCATGCGCAGGTGGACCGAAGCGGACATGCCTGACCAGTCCGGTCGCACGGCGGTGATCACGGGCGCGAACTCCGGTTTGGGGCTCTACAGCGCCGCCGCGCTGGCCCGCAAGGGCGCCCGCGTCCTGCTCGCCTGCCGCTCCCCCGAGCGCGGCGAGCAGGCACTTCGGCGGGTCTCGGCCCTTGCCCACACCGCGCCGAAGCTGATCCGCCTCGACCTGGCGGACCTGGCCTCCGTGCGCGAGGCCGCCGCCGAAATCCGCGACACCACCGGCGACGCGCTCGACCTGCTGATGAACAACGCCGGTGTGATGGCCACCCCCTACCGGCGCACCGCCGACGGGTTCGAGCTGCAGTTCGGCACCAACCACCTCGGCCACGCGGCGCTCACCTGGCTGCTCATGCCCGCACTGCGCGGCGGCAGCGCCGCCCGGGTCGTCACCCTGTCCAGCCTCGCCGCCCGCGGCGGCCGGATCGACTTCGGCGACCCGAACTTCGAGCACCGTCGCTACAACGGTGCCACCGCCTACAGCCAGGCCAAGCTCGCCAACCAGGTGTTCGCGCTCGAACTCGACCGGCGGCTGCGCGAGGTCGGCCTCGACATCGTCAGCGCCGCGGCCCACCCCGGCTACACGGCCACCGGTCTCAACAGCGCGATGGCGCGGTCCTACGGCAATCCCCTGCTGCGGAACCTGATTCAGGGTGCTTCCCACCTCGGGGACGCGCTGCTCGCGCAGAACGTCCGAACCGGCGCGCTCCCGCAGCTGTACGCCGCGACCGCGCCCGGAGTCAACGGCGGCGACTACGTCGGCCCGGACCGCTTCGGCGGGATGCGGGGCCACCCCACCGTCATCCAGCCCCTTCGCCCCGCACTCGACCGCCGCAACGGCACCGCGTTGTGGGAGCTGACCGCCAAGCTCACCGGCATCACCCCCGACCCCGCCTAGCGTCGCGTCGCCCCGGCCGCCGGGCGCGGCCGGCGGCGTAGGCTGGGCGCGTGACTGTTGCGCCTGAGGGTCGGAAGCTGCTGCGGCTTGAGGTCCGCAACAGTGAAACCCCGATCGAGAAGAAGCCGTCGTGGATCAAGACCCGGGCCAAGATGGGCCCGGAATTCACCGAGCTGAAGGGGCTGGTGCGCCGCGAAGGGCTGCACACGGTCTGCGAAGAGGCAGGCTGCCCCAACATCTACGAATGCTGGGAAGACCGTGAAGCGACCTTCCTGATCGGCGGCGACCAGTGCACCCGCCGCTGCGACTTCTGCCAGATCGACACCGGCAAGCCCACGGAACTGGACCGCGAGGAACCGCGCCGGGTGGCCGAAAGCGTGCAGGCCATGGGGCTGCGCTACTCGACCGTCACCGGCGTCGCCCGCGACGACCTGCCCGACGGCGGCGCCTGGCTCTACGCGGAAACGGTGCGCCAGATCCACGCACTCAACCCGGGCACCGGCGTCGAACTGCTCATCCCCGACTTCAACGCCGACCCCGGCCAGTTGGCCGAGGTCTTCTCGTCACGGCCGGAGGTGCTGGCCCACAACGTCGAGACGGTGCCGAGGATCTTCAAGCGGATCCGCCCCGGCTTCCGCTACTCCCGGTCGCTGGAAGTGATCACGAAGGCCCGTGAGGCCGGGCTCGTCACCAAGTCCAACCTGATCCTCGGCATGGGGGAAACCCCCGAGGAGGTCGAGCCCGCGATGCGCGACCTGCTGAACGCCGGCTGCGAGATCCTCACCATCACCCAGTACCTGCGCCCCTCGCTGCGGCACCACCCGATCGACCGCTGGGTCAAGCCCGAGGAGTTCGTCGAGCACGCCCGGGTCGCCGAGGCGCTGGGCTTCCCCGGGGTGATGGCCGGTCCGCTGGTCCGCTCCTCCTACCGCGCGGGGCGGCTCTACGCGCAGACCAAGCGCCACCGTGGCGAGCCGCTGCCCGAGAACCTCGCCCACCTGGCCGCCGCGGGGCCCGCCGCACAGGAGGCCAGCAGCCTGCTCACCCGGTAGGGATCCGGGACTTTCCCCGAGCCCGGCACCGTCCGGTCACGCTACGTTGGAAACGACCGAAGACGGCAAAACGGACAGGGGAAGAGCGTGGCGCTGGTAACCGACGTACTCGACTGGCTGCAGAACCTGCCGCAGCCCGCCCTGGTCGGCGCGACCGGCGCGCTGGTGTTCTTCGAATGCACCATCGGCCTCGGCTTCCTGGCCCCCGGCGAGTCCGGCCTGCTCGTCGCGGCCACCACCGCGCACACCGTGCCCCGGTTCCTCATCCTGTGGACCGTGGTCACGGTGTGCGCGACACTCGGCGACTCGATCGGCTACGCCATCGGGAACCGCTGGGGCCCGCGGCTGCGCGAGACCAAGCTGATCCGCAAACACGGCGTCGACGCCTGGGACAAGACGACCGGCGTGCTGCAACGCCGGGGGGCCTTCGCGGTGTTCTTCGCGCGGTTCCTGCCGGTGATCCGCACCCTGATGCCGGCCGCGGCCGGCACCTCGGGCCTGCCGTTCCGCCGGTTCCTGCCCGCCGCGGCCGCCGGCGCGCTGTGCTGGTCCGCGCTGCACATCAGCCTCGGCGTCGCACTCGGCGAGGCCGCCAAGAAGATCGAGAGCGCACTGAGCACGGGCGGGCTGATCGTGGTCGGCGTGCTGGCCGCGGCAGGCGTGTTCCTCCTGCTCCGGTGGAAGCGGAAGAAGGCGCTCGCCCTGGCCGAGGACTCCGTCCGGGACTCCGCTCGCTGACCCCCGGGGCCGGCGCCCCGGTCGAATCGACCGTGAAGGGCCCCTTCACGGTCGATTCGAC
>NZ_VJWX01000321.1 GCF_007713715.1 Amycolatopsis rhizosphaerae | reverse complement strand
CCCCTGTCTCCCCTAACCCTCGCTCCGCCGCAAGATTAGGGTGAGCCGACTCTCACCGCAGGGGACCGACCGGCCCGTAAACTCCCGAGTTGAGGCCCGCGGACGCGCCGCGTCGGACGCGCCGGGGAGCAGTCGGAACACCAAATGGAGGTAGGGGCGTGCCCGAACAGGCCAGCGGCAGCCAAGGCGGACCGGTCACCAAGATCCTCATCGCCAACCGTGGCGAGATCGCGGTGCGGGTGATCAGAGCGGCCAAAGACGCGGGCCTGACCAGCGTCGCGGTCTACGCCGACCCCGACCGTGACGCCCCGCACGTCCGTCTCGCCGACGAGGCGTTCGCCCTCGGCGGGAACACCGCGGCGGAAAGCTACCTCGTCATCGACAAGCTGATCGACGTCGCCAAGCGGTCCGGCGCCGACGCGGTCCACCCGGGCTACGGCTTCCTGTCGGAGAACGCGGACTTCGCCCAGGCCGTGATCGACGCGGGCCTCACCTGGATCGGCCCCAGCCCCCAGGCCATCCGGGACCTCGGCGACAAGGTCACCGCCCGGCACATCGCGATGAAGGCCGGCGCCCCGCTCGTGCCCGGCACCAAGGAGCCGGTCTCCGGCCCCGAGGAGATCATCGCCTTCGCCCAGGAACACGGCCTGCCGGTGGCGATCAAGGCGGCGTTCGGCGGTGGCGGCCGCGGCCTGAAGGTCGCCCGCACCCTCGAAGAGATTCCGGAGCTGTTCGAATCGGCGACCCGCGAGGCGGTTTCCGCGTTCGGCCGCGGTGAATGCTTCGTCGAGCGCTACCTCGACAAGCCCCGCCACGTCGAGGCGCAGGTGCTCGCCGACAAGCACGGCAACGCGATCGTGGTCGGCACTCGCGACTGCTCGCTGCAGCGCCGCCACCAGAAGCTGGTCGAGGAGGCGCCCGCGCCGTTCCTCACCGACGAGCAGCGCGCCACCATCCACAGCTCCGCCAAGGCCATCTGCAAGGAGGCGGGCTACTCCGGGGCGGGCACCGTCGAGTACCTGGTCGGCCAGGACGGCACGATCTCCTTCCTGGAGGTCAACACCCGGCTCCAGGTGGAGCACCCGGTGTCGGAGGAGACCACCGGCATCGACCTCGTCCGCGAGATGTTCCGCATCGCGCGGGGCGAGAAACTGCGCTTCACCGAGGACCCCGAGCCGCGTGGTCACTCGATCGAGTTCCGGATCAACGGCGAGGACGCCGGCCGCAACTTCCTGCCCGCCCCCGGCACCGTCACCAGGCTGGTCTTCCCCGAGGGGCCCGGCGTCCGGGTCGACTCCGGGGTCGAGTCGGGCAGCGTGATCGGCGGCCAGTTCGACTCGATGCTGGCCAAGCTGATCATCACCGGTTCCGACCGCGAGAACGCGCTCGAGCGCAGCCGTCGCGCGCTGGACGAGATGGTGGTCGAGGGCATGGCCACCGTGCTTCCGTTCCACCGCCTGATCGTGCGGGACCCGGCGTTCGTCGGCGACGGCGAGTCGTTCACCGTGCACACGCGCTGGATCGAGACCGAGTTCGACAACACCATCGAGCCGTTCAGCGACGGTGCCGGTGCCGAGGACGAGACCGAACCGCGCCAGACCGTCGTGGTCGAGGTCGGCGGGCGGCGCCTGGAGGTCTCGCTGCCGGGTGACCTGGCACTGGGCGGCGGCAACGGCGGCCGCGGCGCGGCCGCGAAGGCCAAGCCGCGCAAGCGGGCCGGCGGCACCAAGGCCGCGGTCAGCGGTGACGCGGTGGCCGCGCCGATGCAGGGCACGATCGTCAAGGTCGCGGTCGAGGAGGGCCAGCAGGTCGAGGCGGGCGAGCTGATCGTGGTGCTGGAAGCGATGAAGATGGAACACCGGATCAGCGCCCCGGCCGACGGCGTCGTCGACCAGCTTCCGGTGTCCGTGGGGCAGCAGGTGGAAGTGGGGGCCGTGCTCGCGGTCGTCACCACGTCGGCAAAGGAGACCGCATGAGCTTCACCGAATCCGAAGAGCGGCAGGCGCTGCGCAAGGCCGTCGGCGAACTGGCCCGCAGCTACGGCCACGAGTACTACCTCAAGCTCGCCCGCTCGGGCGGGCACACGACGGAACTGTGGAACGAGGCCGGGCGGCTGGGCTACCTCGGTGTCGCGGTGCCGGAGGAGTACGGCGGCGGCGGTGCGGGGATCGGCGACCTCGCCGCGGTGTGCGAGGAGTTCTGCGCCGCGGGCACCCCGATGCTGCTGATGGTGGTCTCCCCGGCCATCTGCGCGACGGTGATCGCGCGCTACGGCACCGACGAGCAGAAGAGCCGCTGGCTGCCCCGGTTCGCCACCGGCGAGGTGCGCATGTCCTTCGCCATCACCGAACCCGACGCCGGGTCGAACTCGCACCGGATCACCACCACCGCCCACCGCGACGGCGGCGACTGGATTCTCAACGGGCGCAAGGTGTTCATCTCCGGGGTGGACGAGGCCGAGGCGGTGCTCGTGGTCGGCCGCACCGAGGACGCCAAGACCGGACGGCTGAAGCCGGCCCTGTTCATCGTGCCCACCGACGCGCCCGGCTTCGAGTACCGGCAGATCGAAATGGATCTGGTCTCGGCCGACAAGCAGTTCGGGCTGTTCCTGGACGACGTGCGGCTGCCCGCCGACGCCCTGGTCGGCTCGGAGGACGCGGCGCTGGCACAGCTGTTCGCCGGGTTGAACCCGGAGCGGATCATGGGCGCGTCCTTCTCCCTCGGCGTCGCGCGCTACGCGCTGGACAAGGGGGTGGACTACGCCCGGCAGCGCAGCGTCTGGGGCGCGCCGATCGGCAGCCACCAGGGCCTGGCGCACCCGCTGGCCCAGGTGAAGATCGAACTGGAACTGGCGAAGCTGATGACGCAGAAGGCCGCCGCTCTCTACGACTCCGGTGACGACTTCGGCGCGGGTGAGGCGGCGAACATGGCCAAGTACGCCGCGGCCGAGGTGGCGATCAAGGCCGTGGACACCGCGGTCCAGGTTCACGGGGGTAACGGTCTGGCTTCGGAGTACGGCCTGGGTACGCTGCTCGCGGCGGTCCGGGTCGGCCGGATCGCCCCGGTGAGCCGGGAGATGGTGCTGAACTTCGTCGCACAGCACAGCCTCGGCCTCCCGAAGTCCTATTAGGAGCGGGCATTCGGGGGAGGAGCGCAACCCCCAGCTAGGAGTGTCTTGACCACGCCAGCGCGAGAACCGCAGCAGGAACGCAGCCGGACCACCCGGCGGCGGCTGATCGAAGCCGCCGTCGAGTGTCTCGGCGATCTCGGCTGGAGTGGGACGACGGTGGCGGTGGTCGCGCAGCGGGCCGGGGTTTCCCGCGGCGCGGCCCAGCACCACTTCCGCACCAGGGAGGATCTGGTGACGGCGGCCGTCGAGTACCTGAGCGAGGTGCAGGTGAGCCTCCTGCGCGACTATGCGGACACCCTTCCCGCGGGGGAATCCCGCATCGAACCCGTCGTCGACATGCTGCTCAACCTCTACGCCGGGCCGATGTTCCGCGCCGCGCTGCACCTGTGGGTCGCGGCCTCCACGGACGAGGCACTGAAATCGGTGCTCGTGCCGCTGGAGGCCCGCGTCGGCCGGGAGGCGCACCGCCTCGCGGTGGAACTGCTCGGCGTGCGCGAGTCCCACCCGGGGGTGCGGGAACTCGTCCAGGCCACCTTGGACCTCGCGCGGGGGCTGGGGCTGGCCAACCTGCTCACCGACGACACGCGGCGGCGGCGCAACATCGTGCGCCAGTGGGCGCGTGTGCTGGGGGACGCGCTGCCGGAACCCGGGCCGATGCCCGCCCGCCTCGCCGGAGCCGAAGCCACCCGCCAGGCCTCGCCCTGAGGGTCCGGCAACCCCCATGCGAAGGTGAGTCCCACCTTCGTGCGCCCGTGTCCCACGCTGGGGCGCTTGTGTCCCACCCTCGTGCGTTTGAGTCCCACCCTCGTGCGTTTCCCATGAGGGCACACCGCAGGCGGGCTAGGGAGTTTCGACGCCGATGTCTTCGAACCAGAGGTCGGGACGTGCGGCGATGAACTCCGTCATGAGCGCGATGCACGCCGGGTCGTCGAGGACGGTGATCCCGGTGCCGTGCTCGGCGAGCCAGTCGTGGCCGCCGGAGAAGGTCCTGGCCTCGCCGATGACCACGTGGGAGATGCCGAACTGCCGCACCAGCCCACTGCAGTACCAGCAGGGGGAGAGCGTGGTCACCATCACGGTGTCGCGGTAGTGCCTGCGGCGGCCCGCGTTGCGGAAGGCCGCGGTTTCGGCGTGCATCGACGGGTCGTCGTCCTGGACCCGGCGGTTGTGCCCGCGCCCGAGCAGTTCACCGTCCACTGTGAACAGCGCTGCTCCGATCGGGACCCCGCCCTCCGCGCGGCCCGCCAGTGCTTCGGCGCGGGCGACGTCGAGCAGGTGACTGGGGTCGAAGGTTCCCATCGCCCCACCCTAACCCGCTCACCCCGGGTGTCCCAGTGTCTCAGCGTGACGTGTTCAGGGCTTCCCGATGTGCTCGCGCCATGGCCATGAGGCCGTCGAGTGCGTCACGAGTACGGACGAGGTCGTCGATGTGCCGGGAGAGCCGGTCGCGCTCGGCCGCCATCCGCTCCAGTGCGGCGTCGGCGGTCTCGGTGCTCGGCGCGTCGACGCACGGCAGAAGGTCGGCAATGGTGTGACTGGACAGGCCCGCGGCGTACAGCCGCTGGATGAACGCCACCCGCTCGACCGCGGAGTCGGTGTACTGCCGCTGCCCGCTCGCGCTGCGGGCACTGGACAGCAACCCCTGCTCTTCGTAGTACCGCACCGAGCGGACACTGACCCCGGCCCGTGCGGCGAGTTCCCCGATGCGCATCCGTCCTCCGGCTGTGATCCGCGCCATCAAACCTTGCCTCTGACGTCAATGTCAGGTTTTAGCGTAGCACCGTGCCCAGGAACGTGGTGGGCGGATTTGCGAAGGAGTTCTGACGTGACAAGCCTTTTCACCGGATACCGGCTCGGCGGCCTCGCGCTGCCCAACCGCGTGGTGATGGCCCCGATGACGCGGGTCCGGGCGGCCGCAGGCGGTTTGGCGACGCCCTCGATGGCGACCTACTACGCCCAGCGGGCGTCCGCCGGGCTGATCGTGTCGGAGGGTGTGCAGCCGAGCCTGATCGGGCAGTCGAACCCGGGGACGCCGGGCCTGCACACCGACGAGCAGGTCGCCTCGTGGCGTCCGGTGACCGACGCCGTGCACGTCAACGGCGGGCGGATCTTCGCCCAGATCATGCACGGCGGGCGGGTCTCGCATCCCGCCACCACCGGCCTGCAGCCGGTGGGGCCCTCGGCCGTCGCGGCCACCGGCAACGTGTTCACCCCGGCCGGGCCGCAGCCCGCGCCGGTCCCGCGTGCCCTGGACACCGCCGAGGTGCCCGAGCACGTCCAGTCCTACGCCGAGGCCGCCCGGCGTGCCGTCGACGCCGGTTTCGACGGCGTGGAGCTGCACGGTGCCAACGGCTACCTGATCTCGCAGTTCCTGTCCTCGAACGCCAACCTGCGCACGGACCGCTACGGGGGTTCGGTGGCCAACCGCATCCGGTTCGCCGTCGAGGCGGTTGCCGCGACCGCCGACGCCGTCGGCGGGGCCAGGACCGGTATCCGCCTCTCCCCGGGCGGGACGTTCTGGGGCGTCGAGGATAGCGACGTCCCCGAGCTGTACGCCGCGCTGCTGGGCGAACTGGCCCGCCTGGACCTCGCCTACGTGCACCTCGAAGCGACCGCCGACGAAGACGTGCTGCTCGGCCTGCGCCGGGCGTGGCCGGGCACGCTGATCATGAACCCGGTGCTGCCGATGGGGCCGAAGCAGGCCGGGAAGACCGAGGCCGACCACTGGCTGGGGCTCGGGGCGGACCTCATCAGCTTCGGACGCGCCTTCATCGCCAACCCCGACCTGGTCGAGCGCCTGCGGGCCGGGCACCCGCTCGCCCCCGTCGACGAGGCCACCTACTACCAGGGCGGCGACGCGGGCTATCTCACCTACCCTGCCTACCAGTACACGGCCTGACCCCACCGGGCCGTGCTCCCCAGGGCCGTGAGGGTTCCCCTCACCCCCGGCCGGAGGGGCTGGGGCAAGCCGTGAAGGGTCCCTTCACAGTCGAATCGACTGTGAAGGGACCCTTCACGGCCAACACCCACGCGACTTTGCGGGGGTCCTCTTCGGACCCTGGGAGCCGGTGGGTCACGCGGTCAGGACGGTGACGCCCTCGCGTTCGATCTCGGCGGCCACCGCCGGGTCGATCCCGCTGTCGGTGATGAACGTGTCCACAACGGACAGTTCGCCGAACCGGGCGAAATGGTCGTTGCCCACCTTGGTGTGGTCGGCGAGCAGGACCACGCGGCGGGCACCGGCGATCGAGGCGCGCTTGACCATCGCCTCCGCCGGGTCCGGGGTGGTGAGACCGCGCTCGACGGAGAGGCCGTTGGTCGCCATGAAGGCCACCTCGACGAAGGTCTCGCTCAGCGCGTGCAGGGCCCAGGAGTCGACCGACGCGAGCGTGCGGGCGCGCAGCCTGCCCCCGACCAGCATCACCGTGAGGCTGGGGCGCTTGGACAGCGTCAGGGCGATGTTCACCGAGTTCGTGACGACCGTGAGGTCGCAGTCGATCGGCAGGGCCTCGGCCAGGTGGGCGGTGGTCGTCCCGGCGTCGAGCAGGATCGCGCCTTCCGACGGCAGTTCGGCGACCGCGGCCTTGCCGATGCGCTTCTTCTCCGCCGTCATGACGCTTTCACGGGTGGTGAACGCCGGCTCGAAACCCAGCCGTTCGATGGGGATCGCGCCGCCGTGCACGCGGCGGAGTGATCCGTGGCGCTCCAGGGTGGTGAGGTCACGGCGGATGGTCTCGGTGGTCACCGCGAACTCGCCCGCGAGTTCGGCCACGTCCACCCGGCCGCGCGAACGGGCCCGCTCGAGGATCAGCTGCTGACGCTCTTCCGCGTACATCGCGAACCCCGCCCATGTCGTTCTGTGTTGCTGGTGATGTCAGTTTATGTGGGATCACCTGCGGTAGGCAACGCAGGGTGGTCGCCCCGATGGCCGCGCGCGATCATGTGGACCAGCCTCCGCGATATGGCTTTGTGTGGGTTTGTCGGCCCCGAGCGGGTCAGTAGTTCTGGCTGCTACGGCGGCAAAACCCGGGTCTTGATGGGGCGCGCGTGGCCCGCGTGACCAAAGTGAGACTTGTAAACGCAGACGAACGCAGGCAATATCACTCAAACCAAAGAGGCCCTCGGCGGAGGTGTGCGGAACGTGTTCGTGACCCTGACGGCGAATCCGAGCGTCGACCGGACGGTCGAGGTCGACCGGATCATCCGGGGTGGCCTCCACCGGGCCACGAGCGCTCGCGTCCAGCCGGGCGGCAAGGGCATCAACGTCGCGCGCGCCTTGGTGCGCAACGGGTTCAAGGCCCGTGCCGTGGTCCCCGCCGGAGGACCCGAGGGCGACCGGCTGATCAGCCTGCTGCGGGACTACAACATCGACGTGGTCCGGGTCCGGACCACGGAGCCGGTGCGCAGCAACGTCAGCCTCGTCGAACCGGACGCGACCGTGACGAAGGTGAACGAGAGCGGCCCGCGCCTGTCCGGTCAGGAGCTGGAGGCACTCTGCGACGCGCTGTTGTCCCATGTGGACGACGCGGAATGGGTGGTGGCAGCGGGAAGCCTGCCGCCGGGCGCCGGTGACGACTTCTACGCGGACCTGATCGCGCGCCTGGCCCCGACCGGCGTCAAGGTCGCCGTCGACACCAGCGGCCCGGCCTTCCGGACGTCGGTCAAGGCCGGGCCCGCGCTGGTCAAGCCGAACCTCGACGAGCTGGAGGAAGCGGTCGGCCGTCCGCTCGACACCGTCCGGGACGTCGTCGACGCCGCACAGGAACTCCGCGCGCTCGGCGCGGGAACCGTTCTCGCCAGTCTTGGCGGCAAGGGTGCCGTACTGGTGGAAGACGCGGGAATCTGGCGCGCCAACGCCTCGGCCGAGCCGCGCAGTTCGGTCGGCGCCGGCGACGCGATGCTCGCCGGTTTCCTGGCG
Organism: Amycolatopsis rhizosphaerae; assembly: GCF_007713715.1. Taxonomy (GTDB): domain Bacteria; phylum Actinomycetota; class Actinomycetes; order Mycobacteriales; family Pseudonocardiaceae; genus Amycolatopsis_E; species Amycolatopsis_E rhizosphaerae. The sequence continues at coordinate 199 of NZ_VJWX01000321.1, read as the reverse complement.
GCAGGGGGGAGTGGTCCGCGGGCACTGGCCACCGCCGTGGCCTGGGGTGCGGCGGCGGTGTCGCTCCCCGGAAGCACGATGCCGGGTCCCGAAGACGTGGGGGCACGCCGGGTCCGGGTGGACCCGCGTCCCGAGTGGACCGAGAAGGTCCGCGAATAGCGTTGCCGCGCAAGGCGAGCCGGATCGGCCCGCCCACCGC
>NZ_VJWX01000320.1 GCF_007713715.1 Amycolatopsis rhizosphaerae | reverse complement strand
ATGGGTGCCGTGAGGGGGGTCCCTCACGGCACCGCGCAGCCCTGCTTGCAGGCGGGTCACCGCGGAGAAAGGCGCCCTCGCACGGGCCGAACGTGACACTCTGGCTGCCGAACGTGGAACACAACCGCCGGAAGGTGGGACTCGCCCAGGCAAGGACCGACTTTGCCGGGGCCCTGGCCGATACGGCTGTGAGGGGACCCCTCACGGCGATTCGCGGCCCGTCACGTGCACGACGGCGGGTTCGGGGTGCATGAGGAAGTCGTGGTGACTGATGTTGTACGCGTAGGCCCCCGCCATCGCGAACAGCACCAGGTCACCGGCCGCCAGGCGGGGCAGCCGCACGTCCCGGGCGAGCACGTCCTTCGGCGTGCACAGTCTGCCGACGAAGGTGATGGGCTCGTCGGGCGCATCCTGACGCGGCCCCGGTTCCGCCGGTCCCGTTGTCCACTCCGGACCGGGCAGCGCCGCCAGCGGCTGGTCGTGCCCCTTGGCCGCCGGGGTCCGCAGATGGTGCGTGCCCCCGTCGCAGATCGCGAAACGGGCGCCGTGGCTGAGTTTGAGCTCCAGCACGCGCGTGGCGTACCAGCCGGAGTACGCGGTGAGGGACCGGCCCGGTTCGATGCGCACGCGACACGGAAGGCCGGTGGCCGCCCGTGCGAGACGGCGGGCGTAGGCGGGCCAGTCGAACAGCGGACCGGGACGCCGGTAGTCCACCCCCATGCCGCCGCCCACGTTCACCTCGCGCAGCCGGAGCCCGTGCCGCCGGGCGAACCCCGCGGCCCAGGCCAGCACGGTCTCGGCGACGACGGCCGCCGCCGTGGCGTCGAGCCCGCTGGCGAGGTGGGCGTGGACGCCGAGGACGCGGACGCCGGTCAGGTGGTCCAGTTCCCGGGCCGCCGCCTCCGCCTCGGCGGGGTCCATCCCGAAGGGGCTCGGCAATCCGCCCATGGTGAGCGCCGCGTCCCCGGGTACCGCGGCGGGGATGTTGACCCGGAGCAGCACCTCCGCCACCCGGCCCGCGCGGCGGGCGAGGGCGTCGAGCCTGCGCAGTTCGTGCAGGCTTTCCACGTGGTAGCGCTCGACCCCGGCCGACAGCGCGGCGCACAGCTCCGCGTCGGACTTGGCGGGCCCGCCGAAGGCCACCGGCACCCCTGGCAGCTGGGCGCGGACGTGGGCGAGCTCGCCGCCGCTGGCCACCTCCAGCCCGTGCACGTGCCCGGCGATGGTGGCGAGCATCCCCGAGTCCGGATTCGCCTTGACCGCGTAGAGCAGTTCGACCGGGGTGCCGATGGACGCGGCGCCGAAGGCGGTCTTGATGGCGGCCAGGTGCCGGTCGAGGTGACCGAGGTCGTAGACGTAGGCGGGCAGGGCGGCCCGGCGGGCGGCGGCCACCACCGCGCCGGTGACCGGGGTGCCCTCGGGTGCCACCGTGGGCACGCCGATGTTCTCCACCGTGCCGGTCAACGCACGGCCTCCGCGAGCGAGCGGCCCAGCGGGTGGGCGAAGGGCACGTAACCCGCGTCGCGGTCGGCTCGCCGGTCCCAGCGGGTGTGCAGGTTCGCCTTCGCCGGCAGCGGGACCCCGTTCAGGAGCGCGCGCAGTCGCGGCGGGTGGCCGAGTTCGGCGCTGACCTCGGCCAGCAGGTCGGCGAGGGCCGCCCACAGCGTGTCTTCGAACCCCGGGACGGAGGGAACGAGATCGGCCAACGCCCCGGCGACCTCGGTGAGGTGGTTGACGAACAGGCAGTAGGCGATGCGCCGCCAGCCCCGTTCGGAGTCGTAGGCCAGTGCACGGGCCACTTCACCGGGCAGTCCGGCGAGCGTGGCGTGGTGGCGGGGCGTGAGCAGTTTGGTGCCTTCGAGGTCACGGGCGAGCACCGCGACCGGGAGCCGCCCGGGGTCGAGCACGACGAGAACGTTCTGCGGATGCGGTTCGAGCACCACACCGTGCACGGCCCACAGCCGGAGCACCGGCGGTACCAGCAGCGCGAGGTAGCGGGCCCACCACCTCGCCGCCCAGTCCGCGGGATCGACCTGGGCGGCGAGGTCGGCCAGCCGCGTCCGCGTGCCCGCGGGGTCGGGCCGCGCGGCGGCCAGGGTCGCGGCGAGGTGGATCTGCCCGCCGGGCGGGACGTGCTCGCCCAGCCCGTCCCGGACGATGGTGCCCAGCCCTTCCAGGAGTTGCCTGCGCTGGGCCCCCGTGCCGTAGCGCTCCGGGAGGGCGACGCCGCGCGCGGCCGGTTCCGCCAGCAGGCCGAACCCGGGGTGCCGCGCGGTCACCTCGGTCACGGGACCGGCGAGCAGCCCGGTCAGCGCCACCGCCCCGGCGAGTTCGTAGGCGGCGTTCTTGCGCAGGCAGTTGGTGATGCGCACGTGGAGGCTGGTCTTGAGGAAGAGATCGGCCTCGGGCTGGTAGAGGGTGCGCACACTGGCGGTCGGATGGAACGCGGGCCCGGCCGGGCCGAGATCGCGCACCGCGCCCTCGGCCAGCGCGGCCGAAAGCACCGGCCCCAGTTCGGGGTCCCTCGTCAGCAGTTCGTACTGCCACGGGTGCACCGGCACCGCGCGGTGCCCGTCCGGGAGCCGGGCCCCGCCCAGCAGGCGCGAAGTGGCCGCGTGGGCGTCGAAATCCCCGTGGTCGTGCACGAATTCGCCGGGCACGGCGAGCCACCGCAGGGGAAAGGCGGTGCGGGTTTCGGGCGCGTGGCCGCGCCAGTGCCCCCGGTCCCCCGAGCGCCACTTCGGCGCGGGGTGGCGGGGGTGGCCGTCGATCAGTCCCTGTTCGGAATCGAGGTAGGCCGACGCCGCCCCGGACACCGGCCGCGCCGGTGCCGTGGGCCGGGTGGCGAGGATGTCGGCGAGCGTGTCCCGGCTCGCGCGGATCTGCCCGGCGAACTCGTCGTTGACGGTTCCGGTGCGGGCGGCCAGTTCGGCCGCCGCGAGCTCGATCAGCGCGTCGAGGCCCAGCTCCGCCCAGTCCCCGCCGGGCAGGCGGCGCAGCACCGGACCGGCGAACCGATGGGCGTCCACTGTGGATCGTCTGGTCACCTCGGCGCGCAGCAGGACGTCGCGATGCGGCAGGCGCAGTGACAGCGTGCCCTCGCCGAGTTCCACCTGCCCTTCGGGGGCGGCGATTTCCCGGACCAGGCAGCCCAGGAGCGTGTGCGCCGACACCAGATCGGCTTGGGCGACGGCGGGCGTGACAAGCGCGGTTGCGGTCACGAAGAACTCCGTTCGGACGAGGCGGGAACGGTCCGGATCCCGGACCCCGCCAGGTAGTTGGGACCGGTCCGCAGGTAGTACTTGTTGATGTCGGTGCAGCCGAGCCGGTCCTTCGGCAGCAGGGTGCCCGCGGTGACCATGGCCTTGACCGGGAGGCGGTCGGCGTCGAGGACACGGGTCCGCAGCACCGCGGCCGCCCGCCGGGAGGCGGGGTCGGTGGGATCGCACCAGCGGCGGGCGGCTTCCTCGATCCGCGTGCGGGTGAGGTCGAACAGTTCGTCCCGGCGGCGCCGGTCCCCGCTCGTCTCCTCCACGACGAGCGCGGCGACGCACAGATGCAGCGTGATCGTGGTGAACAGGTCGGCCAGGTCCTCCGGAGCGGCCCCGGTGATCCGCCGGTCGGCGAAGTCCCTGGCCCGCACCGGGACGCCCAGCGCCGCCGACGCGTGGGCGCTGTCGACGCGACCGCTGTCGTTGTCCTTGTACACCAGGCGGATTCCCGCCGGTCCCTGCGCGATCGTGATGTTCTGCTGATGTGCTTCCAGCGCGATCCCGTAGCGCAGCCACAGCGCCACGTGCCAGTCCAGCAGCACCGAAAGGTAGCCGTCGAACCAGGAAAGCGGGTCGGCACCGGCGAGTCCGTCGAGCACGCGGCGGCCGGGGGTCTCGGGCTCGGGGGCGAGCAGCGCGGCGACCGGTACCAGGGTGTCCCCCGCGACCTCGGCCGGGTAGTGCCGGATCAGCACGGCCAGCCGGTCGTCGTCGCTGTCCGCCCACCGGGTTTCGTCGGCGAGCAGCACGCGCGCGGCCAGCCCCGGCTCGCGGTCGCGCACGGCGTTCAGCAGCCGGTGCAGGCGTTCCCCGTCGGCGAGGGTGCCGGGCTTGATGGTGCGCCGGTTCCGCTGCCCGAGTGTCGCGGTGGGCAGGGGAAGTTTCCAGTGGACGGAGGGATTCCCGGCCAGTGCCACGGTGCGCGTGGACAGGGTCGGCCGCACCGTGGGCCCGGGCGGCCCGGCGACCTCGATGCCGCCGCGGTCCGCGGTGAGCGGATGCACCGGCAGCACCACGTGGTCCTCGCCGGCACCGGCGACGCCGAGTTCGGCGGGAGCGGGCCACCAGGCGGGGAGGCCGTCGGCGAAGGATGCCGAAAGCCGCACTCGTTCCCGGGGCACCGCCGTCCAGCGCAGCCGGAACCGCGGCAGGTACTCGGGGGCGTACCGGGCCGCCTCCCCGGCGGTCATCCCCCAGCGGCACCGCCCGGCCGGATACACCGGATGGTCGCGCAGGGCCGCCAGCGCCTCGTAGCGCAGCAGCCCCGGGTAGCCGGTGCCCTCCCCCGCCGCCCGGCGGGCGGGCGCGGTCTCCTGCCATCGGACGGTTTCCCCGGCCTGACGGCATTCCTCCGCGAAGGCCGCCCAACCCGCTTCGGCGTCGGCGTCCCCTCCGGGCGCGAGCGCCGTCAGCGCACCCTCCACAGCGGATTCGATGTGGAGGGTGCCGCCGGGATCGGTGACCACCAGGAGGGGTTCCGCCACGGTGTGCTCGGACAGGAAGCCGTCCGGCCGCACCGGCAGGTGCGCCGTGCGGCCACCGGGCAGCGGCGCACACCACCAGGCGCCGCCCGGCAGGCCGTCCGCCGGCGCGGCGCCGGGTCTTCCCCGGCTGGACAGTCCGAGATGGTCTTCGCGGAGCAGCGCGGCGAGCACGCGGAGCAGCAGGTCCGGCTCGCTCATCCGGCCACCGTCCACACGTGCCGGGACACGAACTCGTCGACGGCCGCGGACACCGCTTCGGGCACGGGACCGATGGCGTGGACGACGGACAGGTAGTCGCGGTTGGTGCCGTGCAGGGGTGCGCTCACCCCCGGTTCCCGCAGCCGACGGTGCCCGAGGCGGATACCGCCGGGAAGCTCGTCGGCCAGGTCCGGCGGGGCCTCGGTGAGCATGCCAGCCCGGTCGGCGGCGAGATAGCGCACCCTGGCGTGACCGTCCACGGCGGACGGATCAGGCAACGCCCCCAGCGGCTCGCCGAGGTGCAGCCTGACGACCTGCTCGAACAGGTCAACGCCGAGCAGGTCCCCGCAGACGAACTCCATGGTGTCGCCGATGAGGCGGTAGTTCACCTCGATGACGCGGGCGCGATCGCCGTCGAGGACGAACTCGGTGTGGCAGGCGCCGAAACCGACGCCGAGCGCGGACAGCTGGGCGCGCAGGTGGCGTTCCGCCTGCCGGGGAAGGCACGGCGCCCAGTCGCGGCCGGTCTCGGTGAAGAACGGCGGCCGCCCCAGGCTCGTCCGCCAGGAGCCGAACCGGTGCAGGCGTTCTCCGTCGCCCAGGGTGTCGTAGGTGTGCAACTCCCCCGCCAGGTACTCCTCGGCGACCAGCGCGCAGGGTCCCCGGCGGCGGCGGATCGCCGCGGCCTGCGCGGCCAGTTCCGCGAGGTCGCCGACCAGCAGGACGTCCTCGCTCGCCACGCCTTCGCGGGGTTTGACGACCGCGGGGAACGGCAGTTTCGCGGCCACCTCGGCCGCGTCCTCACCCGGTCCGATCTCGACGCTCGCCACGGTGTCGACCCCGGCCGCCGCCAGCACGCGCCGGGTGAGCAGCTTGTTCTTGCACCGCATGGCGGCGCGCCAGTCCTTGCCCGGCAGCCCGAGCAGACCGGCCGCCAGCGCCGTGGCCGCCTGCAGGTGGTCGCTGTTGCTCAGCAACGCCGACGGCGCCCCGTACCGCTCCCCCAGCGCGAGCACCCGCCCGGCCACGGCCCCGGCGTCGGTGACCTCCGCTTCCACCACGGCGACGGGCGGGCAGGGGTGCCCCCGATACGCCGCGAGGTGCGCCGGCACGCGGTCGGTCAGCAGCACCACGGGCAGCCCGAGCCGGGCCGCCGCGGGCAGCAGTCCGTCGGTGACCGCCGTGGTCGGCTTCAGGGCGGTGAGATACAGGCACACAGGGGCGTCACCTCGGTCTTCCGACGGTAGTTTGGCAAGGCTTACCTAACTAGTCCGGCCGGAACCGGTCAAGCGATCTCGACCGTGGTCAGCAGCACGGGTGAATCCCCTTGATCAACTCGCCGTGCCCCAGTACATTCCCGTCCCCAGCTCGACCTGGCCCCGCGTCCACCAACCCGGGCCGTGACAGCACGTGAACACCGGCCGGGGCCGCGAATTCATCTCATTACGGAAATCGCCGGTTCCGCCTGCCGATTCCGCCTCCGCGTTCATTGTGGTCGGCACCAATGGGGTCTCGGCCGAACGGCGCCACGATGACCGCGCAGACATCCGCCGGATCGTACCTCCGGACGCGGGAACAACCATTGCTCCGATTACACAGAGTCGAGAGCATCCTCCTTCGATTAGGCCAAAAGAGAGAAGAGTGGCGGGCAAACAATAGGACTTCTATACTGGGCGAAATCGGTGCGAGCGACTTTCACATCGGGAATACTCTGGGGGGAGCAGAGGTGCGGCACGAACCAAGGCGGTTCGGATCATGATCCGGGGCGGCGACGCGGCCCGGGAACCGGACATCCGCACCACACCCGTCTACGCGGTTGCCGTGCGCTTCCGCCTCGGCGACCTCCTTCCCGGCACGACCCGCACCATCGGCCTGCGGGACCACGTCGTACACCAGGCACCATTACGCGAGGAAGACCTGCACCTGCTGCGACAGGGGCTTCTCAAGCAGCTGGAAACCTTCTGTGGCATCTCCTTTCACGGCGGACAGGCGGAGCGGATCACCACCCGCGACATCCTCCGCCACGTCGGGTGCGACGCCTGCCAGCTCCTCGCCGTCCCCGTCGTCCTCCTCTGACGGCGGTCACCGATCCCGGTTTCCCTGCTATGCTGCCAAAAACAAGGTCAACTCGTCAGAAATGCCATGGCGGCACGGTCTTCTGCCCTCTTCCACCTCACCTCGTGCCGCCACACAGCGCGAAGTGACGTGCCACGGCGGGGTTTTCCGTGCCCTCACCCTGGGGAGCAGATGCCGCAGCCGACCGATTCCCGAATCCTGCACGACTTTCTCGTCATCCACCGATGGCAATGGCCACTGCCCGTCGCCTACCTCTGCTACGCGGGCTGGGGAATCGCCTACGCGGCACCCGGTCTGGACCATATTCCTCTTCTCGCCACCGTCGCGGTGATCCTGGCGAACCTTTTCCTTTTCGCGTCGGGACTTGCGCTCAACACCATCGCCGACATCGACACCGACTCCCGGCACGGGGACAAGAACTACCTGACGAAAGCCGTATTCCGAGTGGGTGTGGTGCGCACACGACGATGGGTGACCGGGGAGATTGCGGCAGGACTGGCCTGCGCGGTTTCGTCCGCGTTCCTGACCGGGCGTCCTCTCGTCTTCGTGTACGCGGTGACGACCGCAATCCTGCATTGGTCGTACAACGTCGAGCCAGTGCGGCTGAAACACCGGGGTTTCCCGGGTGCGATCGCCTTCGGGGCCTGCTCGGCGGCCTTGCCTTGCCTGACGGCCTTCACCGCGGTGGCAGCCGGAGCCGGGCTTCCCGGGCTTCCCGTGCTGCTCGTGTTCCTCGGTCTCGGGGTGCTCAGCGGCGGCCGCACGGCGTGGTGGTCGGTGCCGGACGCCGAGGCCGACGCCGCGGCCGGCGCCGCGACGCCGACGGTCCGGCATGGCACCCGCCGCGCCGTCGGCCTGTCCTGCCTGATCATGCTCGCCGGGCTGGTCCTGATCGCCTCCGGCCTTCGCGCACTGTCCGGACCGCTGTGGGCGATCGCCGGCATCGCGCCTCACCTGCTCGTCCTGGCCTTCGCCGCTCGTCCACTCCTCGCGACCGAGCACGGCGATCTGCTGCCCAGTTCGGCCTGGTTGCGCACCCGGGGGCTCCCGCTCGTGACGCTCGGCGAAGTGGTCCTACTCGGCGTACCACTGGCTGCCGCGGCGCCGTGAGGCACCGGTGTCACCTGAATCGCGAACGAGATTCACTTCCGGGCCGGCGCCACCACCAGGGCTCCGGCAAAGTCGCGTGAGTGTTGGCCGTGAAGGGTCCCTTCACAGTCGAATCTACTGTGAAGGGACCCTTCACGGCGTCCATTCCCGCACCGC
>NZ_VJWX01000031.1 GCF_007713715.1 Amycolatopsis rhizosphaerae | reverse complement strand
TTACCGACCTGGGTGTGAGGAAATCGTGATCTCCTGACCGGGCTCGTGAGAGTCGGTGGATCGAGACTGCTCAGTCCTGCCGCGGCCGGCCCGCTCTGCTCAACACCAGCGCGGCGGCCGTGGCGGCGATCAGCGAGGCCGCGAGGATGCCGATTCTGGACTGGTCGGCCAGGGGCGGGGCGAAGGCGAGGTCGGTGACGAACAGCGCGACGGTGAACCCCAGGCCGGCGATCAGGCCCAGGCCGGCGACGTGCCCGGGCCGGACCCCGGCCGGAAGGTCACCGATTCCGGTCCTCGTCGTCAGGGCGATGGAGCCGGCCACTCCGGTGAACTTGCCGACCAGGAGGCCGGCCAGCACCGCCCAGGTCAGCCGGGAGGTCGCCGACGCGGCCAGGGTGCGGGGATCGAGGGCGACTCCGGCGTTGGCCAGTGCGAAGACCGGTACCGCCACGAAAGCGCTGACGGGGCCGAGCCTGTCCAGCAGTTCTCGCAGAACGGCCCGGCCGACGACCGGCCGGGCCGGGGTCAACAGCGCCAGGGCGACCCCGGAGACACTGGCCTGCACGCCGCTGTGCAAGGTGCACCACCAGACCACGATGCCCACCGGTACGTACGGCCAGATCCACCGCACCCCGAGCAGCCGCAGCACCACGATCACGGCGCAGCCACCCACGGCCGCCGCCAGCCAAGCCCAGGACAGGCCCTCGTGGTAACCGATGGCGATCACCCCGACGGCGAACACGTCGTCAACGGTGGCCAGTGCCAACAGCAGCACCCGCACCCCCCGCGGTACGCGCCGGGCCACCAGCGCCAAAACCCCCACCGCGAACGCGGGATCGGTCGCCATCGGCACCCCCCACCCCGGCACGGCCGGGCTGCCCGCCGCCACCGCCAGGAAGACCAGCGCGGGCACCGTGGCGCCGCCGAGCGCGGCCAGCACCGGAACCAGCGCTCGCCGTGGCTGAGCGAGGCTGCCCTGGACCAGTTCGTGCTTGATCTCCAGGCCGATGACGAAGAAGAAGACCGTCATCACCCCGTCGTTGATCCACTCCCGCAGACCCAGCCGCACCCCCAGCGCGGCCGGGCCGAACGCGGTGTCCCAGACCGCTGTGTAGCCGCCGCGTGCGGGGCTGTTGACCCACACCAGTGCCACGAGGGTCGCCACCAGCAGCGCGACACCCGGCGCAGCCTCCGACGCCAACCAGCGGCGCACCGCGGCGCGCCATGCCGCGCCCGCCACCTCACCGTTCACCACATCAACTCCAGGCGAACAACGACGCCAGTACCGCATACAGGCCGATGAGCATGGCCCCTTCCAGGACGTTGGCGATGGCATCCAGCACGACGAACACCACCAGCAACGTCGCCACCACCATCGCCACCGCCATCAACGGCGAGAAGATCAGCGTGAACTGGTGATCCGCCGCCAGCGGCGTCAGCAGCATCAGCAGCGGCGCGACCATCAGCACCAACTGCAGGGTGCCTTGCAGGTTGATCGCGATCGCGGTGTCGATGTCGCCCCGCCAGGCCAGCCGGACCGACGGTGCGACCTGCGACAGGTTGTTGACCACGGCAAGAAGGAACAGTCCGGCGAAGGCCTGGCTGATGTGCAGGCTCGTCAGCGCCCCGGCCATCGGCTTGGTGAGCCAGTCCGCCTCCTCCGCCAGCAACAGCCCGGCCACACCCAGCAGGGCCAGCGTGCGCCGCAGCGGCCACCGCGGCACAGCCTCGCCGCCGACCTGCCTGGGCGGCACCGGCGCGGTAGGTGGGGGTGGCGCGGTGCCGAACCCGGCCAGCCAGGCCTGACCGGGAGCAATGGAGGGACCGGGTCCATCACTCGAGGAGCGCAGGTTCTCCGGCAGCGCTATGACGAACGTGACCAGCAGCACCACCGCAACCGTGTAAGAGACCGCTTGCTGGTGGTGCTCGGCCGGGCTGTGCAACTGCACCGCGACCGCGGGCATCACCAGCACCGTCACCATCAGCACCAACATCACGCACGTGCTCAGCACGGCCTGGGTGTCGATCGCCAGCACCCGATGCCGCACGCCGCCCGCGATGTAGGCGAGCCCGTTGGCAAACAGCAACAGGTTCAGCGCCGACCCGGCGATCGTGCCCAGCACCACCACGTCCAGATGGTTGAACAACGCGAACGCGCCGATGACGAACTCGGGGATGTTGCCGGTGACCGCCTGGAACAGCCCCACCGCGTTCCGGCTCAACCGTCCACTGAGCTGATCGAGGGTCCGGCTCATCACCGCGGAGGTGAAAGCCACCCCGGCCAACGAGGCCAGGAACTGTGCTACGTCACTTCCGGCCGTGAAATGGACCGACGCCGCCACCACGGCGGACAACGCGGTACAGGCCCACAACCAGCCATCCACACCCCAGTTCCGGAAGACACCCACAGGTCCTGGCGCGGCATCCACCGAGTCAGCCATGCGATCAACAATGCCCGGTCGCGAAAACGTCCGTCAACGCGGGCCGCACGTGGGATGCGCTACCAGTCCAGTCCCGGTTTTGTTGGGACAAAAGGGATTCCTCCAACCAAAACCACGGGAGGTCACCGGAAGCTGGCGGTGGAACCGGTGACGATGACTGACTCCACCCCTGCCTTAAAGCTAATAATTTGCACAAGACCACCGTGGGCCGTACCGTGGGTTAAAGCAAACAATCTCCGCGCGCACCCTGATGACACAGGCGTGGGCGCGACTCTTCGAGACCGTCGACGTCATCGCGGCCCCAGCCGTGCCCGTCACCGCGACGGCGAGCGACCAGCCCACCATCACCTGGGCGGACGGCAGCACCGAAACCGTTTCCGACGCCTACGTCCGGCTGTCCGCGCCGGCGAACATCATCGGTGCGCCCGCGCTGACCCTGCCCGTCGGCCGAGACCACGTCGGACTGCCCATCGGGATGCAGTTGATCGGGCGATCGCTGGACGAGGCCGCGGTGTTGCGGGTCGGCCGTGCCTATGAGCGGGCTGCTGCGATGGGCAACGAACTCGCACCAGTGGCCGCGTGAGGATGTCTCGGCCGGGAGTGTGTCAGTGGGTCGAAGACCAGATCGTCGGTTTCTTGGCGAAGATGATTTCGCTGCGGTTCCGGGCGTAGATCGTTCTGATCCACTCGTCGAAGTACTCGTCACATCGGTCGGTCAGGTGCTCGCCGTCCCCGACTTCGCAGACAACGAAGACCGTGGGACTCCCTTCGTTGGTACAGAGCGCAAATTGCCCAGGCCGCTGAAGCGCGCCCAGCACCGAGAGGGAAAGGGGTCGTTGTTTCCGGCCAGGGTTGCCTTCGTTCAGGCACCGCACGAGGTCGGAGACGGCATGATCAGCCGTGTCGAACATCGCCCATCGGTACTTGAATGTCGGGACGCCATCCACGCGGTATGGAGAAAGAACCGCTGCCCAGGTCCAACCGGGTCCGACATGCCCGCGGAGCCATCCCGGGCCCGGGAAGCCCTCGGGAGGGGTGATGCCGTTGAGCGGTGTCCTCATCGGGGGACTCACCGGACCTCCTTCTGTCCGCGGAGCGAGCGCCGCGAAAGGTTCTCAGTGCGCGAAGGTTAACGCCAACCGATGAAATCCCGATGACGCGCCTGTGGCGTGGCCCGGATTTGTTTCTGTAACAGGATCGGCGTTTTGGTGACCACGGGCGTCGCCGGCGTCAGGGGGAAACCCTTGAGAGCGCTGGGGAGTCAGCCGTGGTGGGCGATCGGCTCGGCATCGGCGTCGAGCGCGTCAAGGATCGCGTCGCCGTTCTCCCTTGCCCACTCGTTCAGTACGTGGATCGGATCGGTCAGCGTCGCGCCGAGAGGGGTGAGCTCGTACTCGACGCGGGGCGGCACCTCGGCGTAGGCATGGCGGCGGACGAGTCCGTGTGACTCGAGCCGGCGAAGCGTCTGGGTGAGCACCTTGCGGGAGATGCCGCCGATCAGCCCGATCAGCTCACCATGGCGCACCGGCCCCCTGCTGAGGCCGGCGAGCACGACCACCGTCCACTTGTCGGCGATCAGCTCGACCGCCAGACGTGCCGGGCAGTCGGCGAGAAAGCGTTCTCCGGGACCAAAACCGCTCATGGCGCCAAAGGTACCTGCTGGTTCCCATCGGACACATAGCCTGGATCTTGTTTCCCTTCCCAAGCCAGGAGAGTCATGCGAGTCATCACCCAGCAGAAGTTCGGCGGTCCCGAAGTGCTCACCATCGTGGACACGCCCGCGCCGCAGCCCCTGCCGACCGAGGTCCTCGTCCGGGTCAGGGCGATCGGGCTGAACCCGTTGGAGGCGCTCCTGCGCGCCGGCGAGTTCCCCCCGCTGATCGGCCGGCCGCCGTTCATCCTCGGCTGGGACATCAGCGGCGTGGTCGAAGAGTCGATGACATACCGGTTCAGGCCCGGCGACGAAGTGTTCGGAATGCCGCTGTTCCCCCGAGCGGCCAACGCCTATGCCGAAGTCGTGTCTGCGCCGGCATTGCACCTGGTGCGCAAGCCGGCGTCGTTATCGCACGTCGAGGCTTCGGCGTTGCCGGTCGTCGGGTTGACGGCGTGGCAGGGCCTCGTCGACCTCGGCGGCGTGACCGAGGGCGACCGCGTCCTGGTCCACGGCGGTGGCGGTGGGGTCGGCCACGTCGCGATCCAGATCGCGAAAGCCCTCGGCGCGTACGTGATCGCGACCGCCAGCGGAAGCAAGCGGGAGTTCGTCGAGGGGTTCGGTGCCGACGAGGTGATCGACTACACGACGGTCGACTTCGCCGAGGCGGTCCGCGACATCGACGTCGTGCTCGACACGATCGGCGGCGATACCGCCGAGCGGTCGCTCGGTGTGCTCCGCCAAGGCGGTCACTTGGTGACGGCGGTCGCCGAGGGGAATTCGGAGCTCATCGCCAAGTTCGAGGCGGCCGGCATGCGCTTCAGTGGCATCGCGGTCGACCCGGATCCGGTCGGCCTGCGAGGTCTCGTCGAACTCGTCGAACAGGGCAGGCTCCGGGTCCACGTGCAGGAGACCTTCCCGTTCGAACGCGTCACCGACGCGCACCGACTGCTCGAGCGCGGTCACCTCCAGGGCAAGCTCGTCCTCACCGTCTGATCCCGCCGTGCGGTTCGGCGAGCGCCTCGATCGAGTCCCCCTCTCAGGGCTTCTCCGCCTGGGATCGGCGTTCGCAGAGCTACGCGGTGTGGCGCGATCGACGAAGACAACCCGGATCCGTTGACGAGCGACTTGCTCCCGTGACCAGTAGCTCGTCGCATTGCTCCGGCGACGAAGGTGAGTGCGGCGCGGGTTTGAAGTGCCGTGCCCGCCGCGGGCGGGGCCCAGCCACGGTGGAGAAGAATCTCCACCCGGAATACGACAACGGACCGATACCCCACTCTGGTCGGCGCTCCTAAGCTCGGGCGCGATTTTCCCTTTTTCCATGACCGGAAAGGACCCCTGATGCCCGCCCCGGAAACCGCCGATCTGCCTGACGCCTACGGCGCGGACGGCCGGCTGACCGATCCCGATCCGGTGTTCGCCGGGCATGCCGACGAGTGGCGTACCGCGCTGCGCGCGCTGGCGGCCGTGACCGTGGGGGCCGGCGCATGAGGATCCTGTTCAGCGCGGTGCCGGCCCCCGGTCACCTGCTGCCGCTGCTCCCGCTGGCCGACGCGGCCGCCGAGGCCGGACACGAGGTGGCCTTCCTGACCGCCGCGGACATGGCCGGCTATCTCGAAGGACGCACGCTGCTGCCCGCCGGTCCGGGCGTCGACGAGCTGCTGATCGAGGTCGAGCGCCGCACCAGCGGCGGGGACGCGCGTCATCCCGGTGCCGCGGCCGTGGAAAACTTCGCGGGCGCCCGGATCGACCTCGGCTACCCCGAAGCTCTCGACCGTGCCCATGGATTCGCGCCGAACCTGCTGGTCTGCGAGGAGTTCGACTTCGTCGGGCCGCTGGTTGCCGCCGCGCTGGAACTGCCCTGGGCGGCCCATGCGATCGCCGCGCCCGTCCCTGGGGAGCTGTCCGCTGCCCTGCAGGCCCGGGCGCGGGCCCAGCACACCACCCGCGACCTGCGGCCACGGCATCGGGTCGCGCTGGTCGATCCGCTGCCGGACGTGCTGCGCTCGCCTACCGACCCGCCGCTGCCGGACGACCGGCTGCCGATGCGGCCCGCGGTGCATACCGGCGGTGCGGTTGCCGACCTCCCGTCCGGTCCGCTGGTGTTGGTCAGCGCTGGTACCTCGGTGCGGGACCCCGATCTGTTGACCGGCTTGGCCGGTTCGGTGGCCGACGCCGGGTTCGAGGTCGTGGTCACCATCGAACCGGGCACGTTGCCGCGGCATCCGCGGGTGCGTGAGATCGGGTTCGTGCCGCTGGCCGGGTTGCTTCCCCGGGTCGAGGCGGTGGTCGGCACCGGTGGAATGGGCACGGTGCAGGCAACGCTGAGTGCGGGGCTGCCGATGGTGCTGCAGCCGGTGCTGGCCGACCAGCCGTGGAACGCCCAGCGGGTGACCGCCGCCGGGCTCGGCCTGGCTATCGACGACCCGGCCGAAGCCGGTCCGGCGGTCCGTACGGTGCTCGCCGAGCCCCGCTATCGAACCGCGGCTCAGGCCGGGGCGGCGGCGACACGGTCGATGCCCGCACCGGAAGTGGTCCTCGACGACCTGCTGCTCCGGGCAGGACTGTCCGCCCGGAGCTGACCCCCGGCCCGACCAGGAGCGCGCCACGAGGTGTTCTCCGGCGGGGACTGGCCCAGACCTCGATGAACGATCCGGTCACCGCGGCCGGTGTCGGTACTTCGCCAGCTCCTGACGGCCAACGCCCAGCCGGTCCGAGGACCCCATCAACGCAAGGAAAGAGCAACGCGATGGTCTTGGGTGGAGAGGTATCTCCACCCGGGATACGGTCGCCGACCGAAGACGGGGGCGGCCGGAATTCCTAGCGTTGTACACGTTCGGACGAGGTGTCGACAGCTGGGAGGTGGGACCGGTGAGTGGTCCTGTCGAGGTGATCCTGATCATCGCCGCGATCGGTTATGTGCTGACTCGCCGGCTGATCGGGGAACCGGCGGAGGGTCGGCGCATCCTGCTCGTCCCGGTCGTGCTCACCGGGGTTGGCATCCTGGACCTGACCAAGGCCACACTGTCACCGGTGTCGATCGGCTTCCTGGTCGGCACGACAGCGAGTGTGGCAGAAGGGCAGGAGCGGGCAGCCGCACACCACGTCCTCTCTGCTGGACGGATTGCAGCAGAAGGCGCGGACCACGGACTGGTCGCAACAGCGCCGTCGTGGCCGCGGTAGTGGTCTCGCGTCCCTCATCGAGTACGTGCGTGCCCTCGACTTCCGGCAACCGAACAACGGCACCAGCCCCTACGACGGGCCGCAGCACGGCGCCGGCATGCGGAGCTTCGACCGGCGCACCCGATGAGCCGATCCGCCCGTTCGTGGTCGCGACCACCCTGGTGATCACCCTGGTCGAGCTGACGGCGCGTCCGGCGGGCCGGTGCTCCGGCCTGATCCGGGCACTGACCGCGGTGGTGACCGTCGCGGGTGTCGCTTCCTTTCTCCCCTGGCATCGGCTCCGGGATCGGGCGCAAGTCTCAGGCCCCGGCAACACCGTGGCCGACCATGGACAGCGGGTTCACGACGGAGTCGAACGTCTTCTCGTCGACGTGCCCGCTGGCCAGCGCGGCCTGTCTGAGCGTCTGGTTGTTGGCGAGCGCGGATTCCGCGATGTGGGCCGCGTTCTGGTAGCCGATGACCGGGCTCAGCGCGGTCACCAGCATCAGGCTCTCGTTCACGTACTGCTCGATCCTGTTTCGGTTGAGCTCGGTGCCGCTGACCGAGAAGGTCAGGAACTTCGCCATCCCGTCGGCCAGAATCCGCGCCGAGTGCAGGAAGTTGCTGATGATCACCGGGCGCATCGCGTTGAGCTCGAAGTTGCCCTGGCTGCCGGCGAAGGCGACTGCGGCGTCGTTGCCGAGCACCTGGATCGCGATCATCACGATCGCTTCGCACTGGGTCGGGTTGACCTTGCCCGGCATGATCGAGGATCCCGGCTCGTTCTGCGGCAGCAACAGCTCGGCGAAACCGGTGCGCGGCCCGGAGGCCAGCCAGCGCATGTCGTTGGCGATCTTCAGCAACGCCACCGCCAGCCCGCGCAGCGCTGCGTGGGCCCGCACCATCGGGTCGAGCGAGCCGAGAGCCATGAACTTGTTCGGCGCGGTGACGAAGGCTTTCCCGGTGAGTTGGGCCAGCCGGGCCGCGACATCGGCGCTGAAACCCTCGGGCGCGTTCAGCCCGGTCCCGACCGCGGTGCCGCCCAGCGCCAGAGCGAGCAGGCCCGCTCTGGTGTGTTCGATCTCCCCGATACAGGCGCGCAGTTGGGCGGCATAGCCCGACCATTCCTGGCCAACCGTCAGCGGAACGGCGTCCTCGAGGTGGGTCCGGCCGATCTTGACGACCTCGCCCCACTGCTCGGCCTTGGCTTCGATGGTCATGGCGAGATCCCGCGCCCGTGGCAGCAGCCGGTCATCGATCATCTGCACCGACGCGATGTGCATCGCCGTCGGAAAGCTGTCGTTGCTGGACTGACCCATGTTGACGTCGTCGTTCGGGGCGACCGGCTGCTGGCTGCCGAGCACGCCGCCGAGCAGTTGCGAAGCACGGTTGGCGATCACCTCGTTGACGTTCATGTTGCTCTGGGTGCCTGACCCGGTCTGCCAGACGTAGAGCGGGAAGTGGGAGTCCAGGTCGCCGCGAATGGTCTCCTCCGCGGCCTGGACGATGGCAGCGGTCTTCCAGTCCGGCAGCCGGCCGGCCGCGTTGTTGACCAGCGCGGCCGCTTTCTTGACGTAGCCGTAGGCGTGGTAGACCTCTTTCGGCATACGGTCGTCGCCGATGGAGAAGTGCAGGAGCGAGCGCTGGGTCTGAGCGCCCCAGTACCGGTCGGCCGGGACCTCCACGGTGCCCATGCTGTCGAACTCCTGACGCGTACCGATGGCGTCGATCCCGATCGGAACCTGCCCGACCTCTGGGTGGTCTTCTGTCGCGCTGCTCATGAGTGGGTCTTCCTGCCGTCAGATAGGACTTCGTCGGCGTAGACGGGCGACCACATCGCATCCTGCACGGCTTGGACGAGGTTGTCGTGTGCCTTCGTCGCGACACCGTCCGCGGCCGCCGCCTCGGCGACGGCCAGGGCGACCGTCGCCGAGGACGCCCGCAGATTGGCCACCGGGGGGAGCAGGGAGGCACCGGGCTTCGAGACGTCGACCTGGCCGGCCACTGCTTCGGCGGCGGCCAGCAGCATGTTGTCCGTGACGTGCCGCGCACCGGAGACGATGGTGCCAAGGCCGAGGCCCGGATAGAGCAGTGCGTTGTTGGCCTGGCCGATGGTGTAGGTCACGCCGTCATACTCGACAGGCTCGACGGGGATGCCGACGGCGATCAGCGCGCGGCCCTCCGACCAGGGCACGGCATCGGAGGGCAGCACCTCGATCCGGCTGGTCGGGTTCGACAACGGCAGCAGGATGGGCCGTTCCACCCCGCCGGCAAGGGCCTTGACGACGTCCTCGGTGAACGCGCCCGCCGCGGTCGACGTGCCGAGCAGGATTGTCGGCTTGACGTGTTCGATGGTCGTCAGGAGGTCTGTCCTGCCGTGGGCCCAGCCGTGTACCTCGGACGCCGGACGGGCATACACCTGCTGGTAGTCCGGCAGGCCGGGCATGTCGTCGGTGACGAGGCCGTTGACGTCGACGAGCCAGACGTTGTTCTCGGCTTCGGCCGGCGTTGCCCCGTCGCGCAACATCGCCGCGTAGATCTGATCCGCTATCCCGGTGCCCGCGGTCCCGGCTCCGAAGACGAGCAGGCGCTGCTCGGACCAGCGCCCTCCGGTCACCTTCAGGGCCGAGAACACCGAGGCCATGGCGATGGCGCCGGTGCCCTGCATGTCGTCGTTGAAGATGCGGTACTTCTTGGCGTTGCCGACGAGGATTCGCCGCGCGTTCGACGGGCCGAAGTCTTCGAAGTGCAACAACGCGTGAGGGAACATCTCCGAGGCGGTCTTCAGGAACAGCGCGATGAACTCGTCGTAGCGTTTGCCGTCGACCCGCGCGTGGCGGTTGCCGAGGTACATCGGGCTGTTGAGCAGCTTCTCGTTGTCCGTTCCGACATCGAGGTTGACGGCGACCACCCGGCCGGGGTCGATGCCGGCGGCGGCGGTGTAGACGGCAAGCTTGCCGATCGAGATGTCGGTGCCGTTGACGCCCCAGTCGCCGATGCCCAGGATCTCCTGCGCGTCGGAGACGACCACCAGGTCCACGTCATCCGGTCCCAGGCCGAGCGACTCGAACGACGCCTTGACGTCGGCGGGCCGGTCGATCGACAGGTACACCGCACGCGAGTCGCGATAGTCGGTGGACCATTGTTCGATCGCGTCACCGACGGTGGGGTCGTAGACGACCGGAAGCAGTTCCTCGAGGTGATCGGTCAGCAGCTTGAAATACAGCACCTGGTTACGGTTGTGAACCTCGTTGAGGAAGATGTACTTCTGTAGATCACTGGGCTGTCGCCGCAATTGCGCGTAGGCGCGCGCGGCCTGTTCGTCAAGGGTCTCGACCGCGGCGGGCAAGCGGCCCGTGATGCCCAGTTCGGCTCGCTGAGCGAGCGTGAACGCGGTGCCGCGGTTGCGGAATCGGTCCTGCAGGACAGTGATTTTGGGGGGCATGGCTCCTCCACGTGATCGCGCGGTTTCGTGGTTGTCGAGACACGGCGGGGCGCGATGGTGCGGCGACCGCGGCGCGACGTCGCCCGTCAGGCCGAGATGGGGTCCTGGTCTGAGCGCAACGTTTCCGGCTCCATGTCGAAGGCGCGCTGGATGCCCGCCGCCCGAGTCCCCAACCCGTCCGTGGTCTTCTTGTGCCACGGCGCGTCGATGAGACTCTTGGTCTCCTCGATCATGGATTTGGGCTCCAGGTTGCGGTACGTGTCGATCTCTCCCGCGGCGACCGCGGTCATGGTCGCGTAGACCGGTTCCGGGTTGAACTGCGCTCGCGGGAACGCGAGCTTCGAGTAGTCGAACAGTCGCTGCGCCGGGTCGTCCTCCCAGCTCTCCCAGGTCTGGAACATGCGGTCGTTGAACCCGGTGAGGAACGGCCCCGGGTTGATGGTCGCCACCTCGATCCCGAACTCCTGCAACTCGTCCTTCATGCTCTCGGCGATCGCCTCGACGGCGTGCTTGGACGCGGCGTAGATGCCGGTGAACGGGTTGACGTTGAGACCCTCGCGTGAGGAGACCCAGACGATCCGGCCTCGCCCGCGGCCGACCATCTGCTTGGCGATGCCCTGGGTGAGCAGGAGTGGACCGGTCACATTGACCTCGAACTGGTGACGGATGTTCGACGCCGGGATGTCGACGGTTGCCCCGCCTTCACCCACACCGGCGTTGTTCACCAGAATCTCGACGTTCCAGTCCAGCGCCTTGCGCCGGTCACCTTCGTTGGTGACATCGAGCTTCTCGACGCGCAGCTGGACACCCCGTTCGGCCGCCTGACGCTTCACAGTCTGGACCTGGGCGTAAATCTCTACCGAAGCGATGACCTCGAAGCCTTTCGCGGCCAGTCTCATCGCCACTTCGTGGCCGAAGCCGGTGCCGGCTCCGGTGACCAGTACTTTTCGCACTCTCGTTCCTTCCTCGTTCGCATGGTTATGCGGCATAGCCCGACTGGGTTTTCGCCGCGACTGCCCGCGCGTTCCACAGGGCCATCAGCACGACGGCGGGGTCCGTCTTCACCGACCGGATGCCGTGGCGGACCGCTCGAGCTCGTGGCCGCGACCGTAGCTATCGGGCATGGCCGGCCGGTTGTCGAAGAACGCCATATCAAACCGGCCGTCGTGCAAGGTCCGTGCAATTCGAGTAGTTCTGCGCCTGCAGAAACACGATCAAGGCACGATGGCGATCAGCTGCCGAGACCGTCGACATCGACATGTTCTCCTTCGGGGAGCGCCGTTGACTACCTACGCCAACCCTTGAACAATTCAGGTGAGAGCCACAACCGAAGTTGCAGTATCCGGAACTTGAAGGAGAGGCATGCCCCCGGAGGCCGAGCAGGACACCCACATCCGGGCGCTGCGGGTTCTGGAAACACTCGCCGGCATGCAGCAGCCCGCGCCGTTACCGACCATCGCCGAGAGAGTCCAGCTCAGCAAGACGACGGCCTACCGCATCCTCCGTGGCCTGCAGGACCACGGGTTCATCGACCACACCGGCCGCACCGGCTACCGGATCGGCAGCCGCGCCGTCGCGCTCGCATCCCTGATCGGGCCACGCCCGGCACTCCTGCAGATCATCCGCCCGGTCCTCAAAAAACTCGCGACCGAAGCATCCGAAACCGTGACCCTCCATCTGCGCAGCGGCGCCCACCGCGTGCTGGTGCTCGCCGCGGAGCCACCCGGCAACCCGCTGCGCATCCTCCCCACGCTCGGGGAACGATCGCCGCTGACTTCGGGATGCAGTGGCCAGTCGATCCTCGCCTTCCTGCCACGACAGGAAGCCGACGACATCGTCCGTGACCACACACGCGATGGGCTGCGCCCGGGGCTGCCAGCGGCGCTTGCACGCATCCGCAAGGATTCCTACGCGCTGTCCTTCAGCGGCATCCACATCGGCTTCAACGGCGTCGCCGCACCGCTACTCGATCCCACCGACGGCACCGCGCTCGGCTCCATCGCCATCGCCGGACTCGACCGCCGCCTCCCACGCGATACCTTGCTCCAGCTGAGCACCCCGCTGCGGGCCGCCTGTGCCGACCTCGCACCACGCCTCGCGACCGTCCTCGGCCCCAACTCCTCGATCCGGCTCGACCCCCTCGACGTGATGATCCGCGACTTCCTGGACCAGCCCAGCTGACCAGAACCACTGATCACCGCGTGATTCGGTTGAAAAGGGGCTGGAGTCTTGATAGATGTCCGCGTAGGTGCGGGAGTCTTTGATGAGGCCGTCGCTGAAGGCGGCGACGTCGTTGCCGATGAGTTCCAGGACTCCCTTGCCGGTCGCTGCGCCCTCTTCGAAGAAGTCGACGATCTGTACGAGCAGGTGCCCGTCAGGCAGGTCGATCGGTCCGACCTTGAAGGTACTTCTGAATCTCCTGGTCCGCTCGGTCGGCACCGGTGGCCATTCCGTGGAGCTCCTTTTCCAATCTTCCGCATCTCTACTACTATCGATGTATAGTAACTACTATTGGACAATAGTAGGAGGGGCGTCCGTGCCAGAGGTATCAGCACATCCGAGGTTCGCGAGGAAGTACGTGCGGATCAGCGAGGCTTCCGACCGCCGGGGCAGTGCCGCGCACCGTGAGCGGATGCTGGCCGGACTGAGCGGCCGGGTCATCGAGGTCGGTGCGGGCAATGGGCGGAACTTCGCGCACTACCCCTCGACCGTCGTCGAGGTCGTGGCCGTCGAGCCCGACCCCTACCTGCGCGGCCACGCCGAGCGGGCCGCCGCGCGGGCAAGCGTGCCGATCCGCGTGGTGGACGGCGACGCCGAGCACCTGCCCGCCGAGGATGCGGAGTTCGACGCCGCGGTGTTCTCGCTGGTGCTGTGCTCGGTGCCCGATGTGGACAGTGCGTTGACGGAGGCGTGGCGGGTGCTGCGCCCGGGTGGTGAGGCCCGGTTCTACGAGCACGTGCGGGATGAAAACCTGCTGCTCGGTGGCATTCAGGATCTGATCACGCCGTTGTGGAAGCGACTCGGTGGCGGTTGTCATCCCAACCGGGACACCGAGACGGCGTTGCGACGAGCCGGATTCGCCGTCGACAGTGAGCGGTTCGCTTTCCGCCCGATGGCCTGGCTGCCGCCTTCGGCCCACATTCTCGGCACGGCAAGCAAGCCGGAGGGCCGGTGACCTCTCGAGGCTTCGGCGAGCAGGAGGTGGCTTGGTGGATTCCGTAGAGCGCGCGGTCGCGCTGTTGGGGCCGCTGGAAGGTCGGATCATGCGTGCGGTATGGACTGGCGCGGTGGCCGAGCCCTTCGTGGTCGCCGACATGCAGGCCTTGCTGCCCGAACTGGCCTATACCACGGTGATGACCACGGTGAAGCGATTGGCGGGCAAGGGTTTGCTTCAGCTGAGCCGGGACGTCGAGAAGCGGGCGTATGAATACCACTCGAGCGGGTCGGCCGAGGAATACCTGGCCGGCGCGAGCCGGGCCGCGGCCGCGAACGTTGTCGACCGCTACGGTGATGCCGCGCTGGCGGCGTTCGCGGCCCAGCTGGCCGACCTGCCGCCCGAGCAGGTCGAGCGGCTGCGAAAGCTTGCCCGATGACGGCCCGTTTGTCGCGTCGGCGGGGCGCGGTCCTGGTAACGGGGTTGGTCGTACTCCGTATGGTCTGGGACGCCGCGGGCGGTGCGTGCCCGAAGATGAGCGTGGCGGCGTGTATCGGGGTGTCGGCAGCGTTGGTGGCACTGGTGTGCGGTATCGGATTCGGGGCACGGGCGGTGTGGCTTGGGGTGTCCACGGCCCGCGCCGTCACCGATCTGCCCCGTCAGCAGTGCGATCCGGCGCTTGTCGCCGCCGCACGATCGGCTGGCTTGTCCAGAGTGGACTGTGTGGTGGCGGCTGCCCCCTCGGCTTTCACGGCCGGGCTCGTCCGGCCGCGTGTTTCCGTGACGTCGGCCGCGGTGACCGCGTTGGATCCGCAGGAGTTGCAGGCGGTTCTGGTTCACGAGTCGGCGCACGTGCGGCGGCGCGATCCGCTGCGCCGTGTCCTGATCAAGGCGGCCACGGATGTGGTCTTCTTCGTACCGGCACTGCGGTGGTGGGGCGAGCGTCAACGCGAATCGTCAGAACTCGCCGCGGATCGCTCCGCTATCGAGCGGGTCGGACGCAAGGCGGTCGCGGGTGCACTGCTGGCCACCGCGACCGGAGGCGCGCCGTCATTGACAGCGGCGTTCGATGCGCCGGTCGCCGCTCGCACCGCACAACTTCTGGACGACCCCATTCCCGCTCGTCCGGTGCCGCTACGGCTGGTGCTGCTCTCGTTCGTCGGCGCGGTGACCGCGGTCAGCCTCCTGATGTGCATCGGACAGACCGCGCTGACCGTCCTGTCCCGGTGAAGCACCTCCATGCGGCCACGGCGCCGGGAGCCGGAGTCGTTTGAGTGCGAGTGCGTTGAGGGCGACGATGAGGCTGGAGCCGGACATGGACAGCGCGGCGATTTCCGGCCGGAGTACCAGGCCGAACGCGGGTCTGACAGGGTCATGTACCGGCACTCAACGCGGGCTTTGCCGACTCCGGTAGGCCGCGACGCTGGCCCGGTGCGCGCAGGTTCGGGTGCAGTACTGCTTCGAGCCGTTGCGCGAGAGGTCCACGTAAGTGGCCCGGCAGTTCGGCCCGGCACATACGCCGAGACGAGCCGGACCAAGCGTGGCGATCACGGAGGCCAGTGCGCTGAGCGTCGTCGCGGCCAGTTGCGCCGAGCAGCGGTCGGTGTCGGAGGTGACCTCGGTCCACCAGCGATCGTGATCGTGGCGCAGCACCGGGGTGGCGCGACTGTCACGCAAACCGTCGTTGATCAGGGCCGCGGCTCCGGCCGCGTCGGTGCTCGCTCGTTCGAGCAAGGCGCGAACGGTCTCGCGTAACGCCCGAACCTCCGCCAGATCGGCGCGGCTGAGACGCCGCCGCACCCCTTGCCCCGCGGCCGAACTCGGGGACTCGGCCGGGAAATGGTCGTCGAGGAAGTCCCGGAGCTGCTCCACGGTCTCGAGCGCGTCCTCTCCCTTGACCGGCTTCAAGGTGTTGGCGAGATCGACGGCCGTCTGGACCGCCGCCGGGCTGTAACACGCATCAAGCATTTGACGTGTCTCCTCGATGCTCGGTAACGTGACATCCATAGTAGCTGTCACGTGTCACAAGCTGGGAGAAAACAACGATGCCGCAAGCCATCCCGGCTGGCGGGGCACTGGGCGGCAGTACGAACCGGGCCTTGGACGGGCGCCGGCTGGGGTTGGCACTGGGAATGCTGGTGCTGCCGCAGTACGTAGCTCTAGGAGCACCGTCGGTGGCACTGCCTGCCATCGGCCGCGCGCTCGCGGTGCCGTTCGGGGCCACCGCATGGATTCTCGCCGCATGGTCGCTGACCTCCGCACTCGCGATGCCGGTCGCGGGCCGGCTGATGGCACGGCGGAGTCCGGTCCGGGTACTCGTCGCCGGGGTCGTCGCACTCGCCGCGGGCTCGGCGCTCGCGGGAACAGGCCCCACGCTGCCGGTCGTGATCGTCGGCCGGCTGATCGGCGGCGCCGGGGCGGGTGCGACCGTGATCGCCGTCTTCGCCGTGGCCGGCGCCCTTCCCGGGCGGGAACGGATCCGTGCGCTGGGCATCATCGCAGCCGCCGGCGCGACGGCGTCGGCGTGCGGGACCCTGGTGGGCGGGGCGGTCACCGCATGGCTGGGATGGCGCGCCGTGCTCGCGATCCCGGTCCTCGCGCTGCCCCTCCTACCGGCCGCATTGACGGATAGGCGCACGTTCACGGAAACCGGTGAGCGCAACGATTCGTCCGGGCGACTCGACTTGGTCGGCGCGGCCGCGCTGTCGGTACTCGCCGGCTCGTTGATCACGTTGCTGCAAGCACACTCGGTCGGCCTGCCCGCCCCTGTCACGCTCGCCATAGCTGCCGCCGGGGCGCTCGCCGCCGTGGGACTGTGGTGGCGCATGCGACGCTTGCCCGACGGGTTCGTGCCTCGGCGGGTGATCGCGGCCCGCGGCTTCCTGCCAGCCGGGCTCGTCGGCGGGACGATCTTCGCCGGGTACTACGGGGTGCTGTTCCTCGCCCCGTCCCTGATCGAGCAGGTCACGGGTGGTGGCGCGCTCGAGGCCGGCGCGCTCCTGGTCCCTGCCGCCGCCTGCTCGGTGCCGGCAGGGCGGCTGGTCGGCGCGTTGACCGACCGGTTCGCCAGTTGGCAGGTTTCGGCCGGGCTTGCGGCATTCACCGTCGTCGGCGTGCTCGTGGTCGCGGCGTTCCACGGGCCGATTCCGGTCGTCGCCGGCACGGCGCTGGCCGTGTGTGGCTTCGCCGGCGCACAGGCCGTACTGGTGGGCCTCGCACCGGAACTGGTCGCCGCGCGCGACCGCGACACCGCGCAGGGACTGCTCAGCTTCATGATCTTCCTGGGTGGCGGGATCGGCCCGGCCGCTGTCGCGGGCCTGTCCACCATCGCGCCAGAGCGGGTGGGCCTCGCCGTGCTCGCGGCAATCCCCTTGGCCGGTCTCGCACTCAGCTTGACCCGCCCTCCAATAACGCATTGACCAGAAAGGAGCCTCACCATGGCCGCCGAGCCATTCGAGGTCAGCGTCACCGAAGCCGAGATCGCGGATCTGCGTGAACGGTTGCGACGGACACGGTGGCCTGAGCCCGAGCCGGTGGACGACTGGTCGCAGGGGGTGCCGCTGGCCTATGCGCAAGAGCTTTGCCGTAGCTGGGCCGAGGACTACGACTTCGGGTTCGCCCGGCGCCTGAACGTTTTCCCGCAATACCGCGACACCGTCGACGGGCTCGGCATCCATTTCCTGCACGTCCGCTCACCCGAACCGGACGCGTTCCCGCTGGTGCTCACGCACGGCTGGCCGGGCTCGGTGCTCGAGTTCCTGGAGGTCCTCGGCCCGCTGACCGACCCGCGCGCGCACGGCGGGGACCCGGCGGACGCGTTCCACGTGGTCGCGCCGTCGCTGCCCGGGTACGGCTGGAGCGACAAGCCGACGACGACCGGGTGGGGCGTCACTCGCATCGCGCGCGCCTGGGACACGTTGATGGTTTCGCTGGGTTACGAGCGGTACGGCGCACAGGGCGGCGACTGGGGTTCGGCGGTGTCCGGCGCGCTGGGCGGGGTGGCGCCCGAGCGGGTCGCCGGCGTGCACCTGAACCTGGGGTCCGTGGCGGCGGGCACGTTCGACGACCCGACGCCCGCGGAGTTGGCGAACCTCGAAGCTGGGAAGGAGTTCCAGCGCACCGGCCGGGGATACTCGGCGATCCAGGCAACCCGGCCACAGACGCTCGGCTACGGCCTCACCGACTCCCCGGCGGGCCAGGCCACCTGGATCGCCGAGAAGTTCTGGGCCTGGACCGACAACAACGGCCACCCCGAGGACGCGGTTTCGCGGCAGAAAATCCTCGATGAGATCTCGGTCTACTGGTTCACCGCGTCGGCCACGTCGTCAGCGCGCCTGTACTGGGAGAGCTTCGCCAACTTCCGGGACAAGGTCACCGCGCCCTCCGGACTTTCGGTCTACCCACGCGATATAACCCGCCCGTCGCGGCGAGAGGCCGAGCTGCGGTTCACCGACCTGCGCTGGTTCGAGGAACTGCCAAGAGGCGGCCACTTCGCCGCGCTGGAGCAGCCGAAGTCGCTGGTCGAACAGGTGCGCGACTTCTTCCGCCTCGTCCGCTGACCGCCCGCCCCATTCCCAAGGAAGACCAAATCGTCCTGCCGATCTCAGCGTCACTTGCACTTCACCCGCACCGATACCAAGCAGATTCAGGTACCGGTGATCAGGCTGGTGATGCCCCTGCCCCTCGGTGTTCGCCCGGCTCGATGATCCGCTCGCCGACCGGTGGCAGAACATCTTTTCCCAACACCCGCCGCAGGCCCGACCACGCGGCGCGACGCCGCCCGGCCGGTGAACGCCTTCCATGGCAAGACTGTGCACCTGTGGGACCGCGGCGGCCTCGGCTCCTGGATTGCCGAGTTCATCGCCCGCGCAGGTGCCCAGCGGCTGCTCCTGTGCGACCCCGGAACCATCACCGGTGGCCTGGGTCTCGCCACGAGTTTTCCGAGTGCGGACGCCAGTTCCTGGACGGCATCACGTCCATCGGCAACCGGGTCTTTGCTTCGCCGAGGCGCCCTGGCCGCGGCTGGCGCCGAGCACAAGCAGCGACTACGTCGATTGCGAACGTGTTCGTTACGATCGTGGTGTGAGTGCGAGAAGAGAGCCGATCAGTCGTCGGGAGCGTCCGGCCAAGCCTGCCCTTTCTCGGCAGTGGATCGTGGAGACCGCCGTGCGGATCATGCGGGCGGAGGGGCTGGAGAAGGTCACCATGCGCCGGCTGGCGCAGGAGCTGGACACTGGTCCGGCCTCGCTCTACGTCTACCTGGCCAACACGGCCGAGCTGCACGCGGCCGTGCTGGACGCACTGTTGGGGGACGTCGATCTGGCCGGCGGGGGCGCCGGGGACGATTGGCATGACCACCTCTTCGCTGTGCTCACGTCCTACATGCGCGTGTTGTTCGAGCATCCGCAGCTCGCCCGGTCGGCTCTCGTGGCACGCCCCAGCGGCGAGAACTACCTGCGTCTGCTGGAGCGCCTCCTGGATCTGCTCTCCCGCAGCGGAGCCCCGCGTGAGCAGGTGGCCTGGGGGGCCGACACGCTCCTCCAACACGCCACGGCGACTGCCGCCGAGCACTCAACACAGGAGCATGCCCCGACGACGGAGGATGACTGGAACGCCCTCACCGTGGCCGTGCATTCGGTCGACGAGGCCACCCATCCGGCGATCAAGGCGCACATGCCTGCTCTGCTCGACGGCTCCGTCGAGGACCGCTGGCGTTGGAACTTCGATGTTTTGGTCAACGGCGTCACGCACACGCCGGTTCCTGGCGGTACGGCGGACTGAAGATTGGCTCCCGCCCCTCCTCCCGCCGGTCATCCGGGCAGCACGGGGCCTGCGGGTTCGCAGTTCTGTCCTCAGCCGCGAAACCGGGCAGCTCCGGTGCTGGTTGGCGGCCGTCACCTGCCGGCCCGGCGCAATCACTGCTGCTGACCTTGCCCCGACGGCTCCCTCTCACCGACCGCGACACCGCCGACGACAGCATCGAGGTGGAACCCCACGCCACAACGCCAACCGGCATTGTCGGGTCTCCCCGGGCAACTGCCGGCGAAGACGCGGCTGCCTCGGTGCGCAGGTTCAAGGTGACGTGTGCGGGTGGCGCGGGTGCTGTCGAGAATGATCGCGATTTACCTCATCGTGCCTCCGTGGCCGTGAGGAAGGGGTCGAGGAGGGAGAAGACCGCCTCGGGCTGCTCGCGGATGGGCTGGTGCCCGGCGTCCGGGATGAGTTCGAAGCGCCCATGCGGGAACGCCGACGCATAGGCGCGGCCGAAGTCCGGGGTGACCACGGTGTCGTTGCCGCCCCACAGCACCAGGACCGGACGAGTGACGGTGGCGAGGCGGGGCAGCAGACCGGGATCGGCCATGTCCGGCCCGGCGTAGGCGCGCAGGGCGGCCATCGACTGCGCGGACGGGCCGCGCCGCGGTGCCGGTCCGCCGGCAGGAGACGCGGGCCCCGGCGCCGGCGGTCCGGCGGGAACGGTGATCTGCTGGCGGGGGACCACCGGGCCGACGGCGTCGATGAGGACCAGCCGCGAGATCCGGCTCTCGTGGTCGTCGAGGACGGTCTGGGTGGCGACCCAGCCACCGAAGGACGTGCCGATCACCGTCACGTCGGTCAGCCGGAGGTGAGCAAGCAGATCCACATAGACCGCGGCCAGCGCTGGCACGCCGTCCAGATCGGCGGGCCGGTCGGTGCCGTCCCAGCCGGGGTGGGTGGGTGCCACCACTCGGCGGTGTGTCGTGAGGTGGTCGATCAGGGGTGCGACGGCGTCGGGACCGGGGCCGCCGTGCAGGACGAGAACCGGGCTGCCCTGCCCGGCCTCGCGCAGTTCCAGGTCAAAACCGGGCCGCACCTGCACGGTGCGTGGAGAAAGCAATGTCATGAATTCCTCGAAAAGTGTGGCGGTTCGGATGCTGAGGACGCAGCGGCGGTCAGGGCCGGTCTCACCCGGCCGCCGGGCCGGAGGTGAAGAACTCGATCATCTGCTCCAGGCCCCGCTCGCCGAACATCGTGTCCATGCTGGCGGCCGACTCGGCACCGGACGCCTCACTGCGCGGGAAGAGGGTCTCCTCGTACGCGGTCAGCGCGGCCTCGGTGTCGCCGGGGTGGGCGGCGATGGCCAGGGCGAGTTCGGCGCCGTCGATCATGGCCAGGTTGGCGCCCTCGCCGGCGAAGGGCGACATCAGGTGGGCCGCGTCACCGAGGAGCGTCACTCCGGGGACGCGGTCCCAGCGGTGCCCGACCGGCAGGGCGTGAATACGGCGCGGGGTGATCGTGTCCGCGTCGGCGACCAGGCCGCGCAGGCCCTCGTCCCAGCCCTCGAAGTGGGCCAGGACCGCGGCTTTGGCGGCCGCGAGGTCGGTGAAGCCGACCGTGTCCAGCCAGCCTTCGCCGGTCTTGAGCGCGGCGTAGACGTGCACCGAGCCGGTTGTCGTCCGGTGCGCGAGAAAGCCGCGTTCGTGTCCCAGGGCGATGAAGAATCCGCCGCCGACGACCTCGCTGCTGCGCGAGTGCCGGGTGTCGGCCTCAAGCAGGTCAGTCTCGACGAAGGAGATACCGGTGTAGGCAGGCTTGGCCGCCGAGACCAGCGGCCGGACCCGCGACCAGGCACCGTCGGCGCCGATCAGCAGGTCGGTGCTGATGGCCGAGCCGTCGGCGAACGTGACCTCGTGGCGTCCGTCGCCCAACTCCCGAGCACCGGTGGCCTTCCGTCCCCAATGGATCGTCCCGTCGGGTAGGGAGTTCAGCAGCAGATCGCGCAGATCGCCGCGCTCCACCTCGGGGCGGTCGCCCGAGCCGTCGTCCTTTTCGGACACGTGCACCGCGCCGTCGGGGCCGAGCAGGCGCACCGCTTGACCGCCCTCGTGGACGATCTTGAGGAAGTCGTCGTGCAGGGCGGCGGCGCGCAGGGCCTTCTGCCCGTTTTCTTCGTGGATGTCGAGCATCCCGCCCTGGGTGCGGGCGGCCGCCGACGCCTCCAGTTCGAAGATGGCCGACTCGATGCCGTTGACGTGCAGGACACGGGCGGCGGTCAGGCCGCCCAGGCCGCCGCCGATGATCGCGATGGGGTGGTGAGTGGTGCTCACGGATCCTCCGAAGCAAGCGTGGGATTCCCTGTGGGCCGAACCGGCTTCGGTGCGCAAGCAGCCCTGTGGAGGCGGCGCGCGGTCGGCCGGCAGGCGACACATCAATCTGTTCCCAGTGTAGCGAACGTGTTCGTTGCGAACAAGTTCGTGCACTCCGCGGCGGCTGGAGGCGTTCGCCGTGTTCAACGTGTTCTACCAGGGCGGGATCCTCGCCGGCCCGCTCGTCGGGCTGGCGCTGACCGCTGTCGACTTCCGCCTCACCTGCCTGGTCGCGGCCGCGGTGTTCGCCGTCCTCACCCTCGTTCAACTTCGAGCGCTTCCCCCAAGGGCGATGAGGAACGCCGGAAAGCGCAACTCCGTACTCGCCCAATGGCGGACGGTGGCCTCGAACCGCACGTTCATGCTCTTCGCCCTGGTGATGACCGGCTCCTACGTGCTGTCCTTCCAGACCTATCTCGCACTTCCAACGGAAGCGCGACGCGTCGCCGGCTCGGCGACCGCGGGGGACGCTCTCGTGGCCGGGCTGTTCGCGGTTTCCGGAGTGCTTGCCCTCGCCGGGCAGTTGAAGGTCACGGGCTGGTTCAAGGCACGGTTCTCCCCCGGCACCTGCCTGGTCATCGGCATGGCCCTGATGGCACTGGCTTTCGTCGCACCCGTGATCGCGGCCCGCGCCGGCTCGATCCCGGCCGCCACCGCTCTCGTCGTAGCCGCCGGGATGCTGGCACTGGGCACGGTCGCGGTGTTCCCGTTCGAAATGGACACCGTCGTCCGCCTCGCGGTAGCTGCCGGTCAGGTCGTAGGCAGCCAAGAATCTCCATGATCTCCTCGTTCGGCCTCACAACTGCCGTTGACCGAGCCGTGGGCTGGCGACGGGGTGTTATCGGTCGAGTTGGGCTTGGAAGATGGCGCGGTTGAAGTAGGCGCGGGCTTCCCGGATAAGGCCGTTGTCGTCGAGGTCGTAGACATTGATGCCCGACCAGTTCACCGGAATGCCGGTGCGGGTGACGGCCGCGCCGGTCCAGGAAACCGCGACCGAGTGTCCGACGGTGTGGGCTTCGCGCGGGGTGAGGCCGAGGAAGGGATCGAAGTTCGGTAGCACCGAGGCGATGAACTCGCGGATGGCGGGGCGGCCGACGATCGGCGGCTGGCCGACCGGATCGTGGAAGATGCCGTCGGTGGCGAACGTGTCGGCCCAGGAGTCGGCATCGCCGGACTGTGAGGCGGTGAAGAACCGCATCACGGCAGCGGGCATCGCGGGCATGGTCATGGGTGATCTCCTTGCAATGGTGGTGTTAACAGAGGGTTCGGGGAAGTCTTGGGGCTCAGGCGGATAACGCGGTGCGGTGCCGCCGGTCGTAGCGGCGGGCGAAGGGCAGCACCGCCAGTCCGGCGATGGCCAGCACCGCCTGCAGGGCGCAGACACCGGGCCAGCCGAAGGCCGCATAGCAGACTCCCGCCAAGGCGGCGCAGACCGCGCCGCTGAGGAAGACCGCGACCATGTAGACGGTGTTGGCGCGGCTGCGTGCTTCGGGCAGGTAGGCGAAGATGCGGGCCTGGTTGGCGATCTGGCTCCACTGCACCGCGACATTGACCGAGACGATCGCCGCGACCATGAAGGCCGGCGCGGTGCGGCCCAGTGCGTAGGCCCCGGCCGAGAGCAGGGTCAGCGCCAGGGCGGCGGTGATGATCGGCAACGCGCCGCGGCGGTCGACGAACCGTCCGGCCCAGGGTGCGGCGACCGCGCCCGCCAGTCCCAGCACCCCGAACAAACCCGCGGTGGCGGTGCTGAAGTGATAGGGCTCGTGGGTGAGGACCAACACCAGCGAGGTCCAGGTGGTGT
Organism: Amycolatopsis rhizosphaerae; assembly: GCF_007713715.1. GTDB lineage: Bacteria > Actinomycetota > Actinomycetes > Mycobacteriales > Pseudonocardiaceae > Amycolatopsis_E > Amycolatopsis_E rhizosphaerae. The sequence goes on along the minus strand of NZ_VJWX01000031.1, from coordinate 5,373 downwards.
TGTAGGCGCCGAACAGGCTCGCGTGCAACAGGCACGAGTGCCGCAGGGCCGGTTCGGCCCGCACCAGTCGTGGCAGCGAGGCGAGCAGGCGGCCGTAGCCGATCGTGGTCGCGCGGGCGGGCTCACGCGGAACCAGGGCCACGGTCAGCAGCCCGGACGCCCCGGTCAGCACGGCGGCCAGCACGTAAACCGACCGCCAGCCGAAGATCTCGCCCATCGCGCCGCCGATCACGCGCGATCCGATGATGCCGGTCATCAGACCGATCTGGACCCCGGCGACGACCGAGGCCCGCCGCTGCGGCGGGGCCAGCTCGGCGGCCAGTGGCACCAGCACCTGTGGGATGACGGTGAATCCGCCCACCAGCGCCGCAGCCGCCGCCAGCAGCGACAGGCCGGGTGCGGCCGCGGCGAGCAGCAGCGCGATCACCGTGGCGGTCAGCATGATCAGCAGCAGCGGCCGCCGACGCCGGACGTCGCCCAGGGGCACCAGAAACAGAATCCCTGTCGCGTACCCGAACTGCGCGCAGGTCACCACCAGTCCGGCCGACGACGGCGCGGCACCCAATCCTCGGGCGAACAACGTCAGCAGCGGTTGTGCCAGGTACACGTTGGCCACCGTCGCTCCGCTGCAGATCGCCATCACCGCGAACAGCGGGCGCGCACGGAAAGCGCTCGCGGTCGAGGGTTGGCCGGGTTGCTGCTCTTCGGTAGCGGTCATCACCGTCTCCATCAGCGATCGAACTAGTTGGTTCGGATGTTAGGAGCCAGCGACCATCGCTGTCAAACGAACCAGTTCGTTACAATCGTGGACGTGGCATACGACTCAGCGGCAACCAAGGAACGCATCCTCACCGCGGCGGCAGCCGAATTCGCCGCCCACGGCGTCGCCGGAGCCCGCGTGGATCGCATCGCGGCCACCGCCAATGCCAACAAACGAGCCATCTACGACTACTTCGGCGACAAGAAGGCACTGTTCGCCGCCGTGCTGGAACGGTTGATGACCGACCTGGCCGCAGCAGTGCCACCCGGCGACGATGCCGACCTCGGCATCTACGCCGCAGCCCTGTTCGACTACCACCGCGCCCATCCCGAAGCCTTGCGACTGCTGCTGTGGGAAGCGCTCGAAATGGGCGACGATCCGGTTCCAGACGAGCAGACGCGTACCCAGCACTACCTCGACAAGATCAGCGCCGCCGAAACCGCGGCGGGAGCCGGCGACGAAGATCCGCGTGCCCTCTTGTTCTTCACCCTCGGTCTCGTCGGATGGAGCCTCGCCATGCCGCAACTCCGCCGCATGATCCTCGGTCCCGACTTCACGCCGGAACGACTCCGCGAAGCCGTCTCCTCCGCAGTTCGGGCGCTCGCCGGTGGGCCGTCCGCGTAGCGGCCGAGCACGACCGCAGCAAAACCGCCCCCGTACTGGTGGACCAAAGCTTCCGGCCGATGTCGGTTTAGCGGGCGCCGCCACCGGAACCGTGCGACAACTTCGTCGACCACGGGGAAATCTTCTCGCCCTTGTCCGAGCCCGAGTGGGATCGTGAAAATGACCCGATGTGGCGGTTGCGGTGGCACTGGTGGCGCCGCAAGCACCCCGGAAGGGTGCTACGGCTGCCCCCCCCAGGAACCACCGCCGCCCAGGAACCCACTCCCGCCCGTGTAAGGCGTGATGACGGGAACTCGCGTCGCGGCACCATCCCCGACGAGATGCTGGAGGAATTGGGTGAGTGGCAGAGGACCGAAGGCCGGCTAGCTCAGAGCGGCGGCCATCCATTCGCGGACCGCCGTCGCCTGGTCCGGGTCCGGCTTGGGCGTACCGTTGATCGTCGCCAGCAGGGACTGGTACCTGGTCAGCAGCTTCAGGCCAGTCGACTTGGCCCGCCACTGCGCCGCCTTACCGTTCCGGTCGAACTCGACGATGCCGCGGCGGGCCCGATCGGGGTCGTGCTCCCCGGTCAGGGCGGCGGTGAACTCTGCGGCGTCCGCAGCCACACGCTCGGCGATGTCCCGGGCCTGCCGCGAATCCGCGGGCACGCCGGCCTGCTGCGCCGCCCGCGCCTCCAGGAGGAGCTTCCGATGCCTCTCCGCGCGGGCCATCATCTCCGGCGTGGCCATCAGCTTGCCCTTTTCGGTACCGAAGGCGCGTCGGAAGAAGTCCCGCACCGCTGTGCGGAACTCCTCGTCCTGCACGATCTCGGCGAGTTCGATCCAGGCCTCGAGCTGCTCGGTGGACGGCTCCTCGGGCAGGCGCGGCCGCTGGCTGTGCAGCCGGTCGGGATAGCTGGGGTGGACGTCCAGGCCCTCGGTCACGAAGTCCCAGAACTGGTTGATGAGCCGGTCACGGTCGTCGTCGGACATCGACACGAGCTTGTGTATCAGGCTCACCTGTTCTGTTGTCGTGTGTTGCCGCACGATGGTCCGCAGCACTGCCCGGCGCGCCCGGAACTGCCGCAGCTGGCCCTCGACCAGCCGCAGATGCGTGGCGGCCAGGTCGTGCAGGGTGGTCTCCGCGGCCAGCACCTGGCGGATGTCGTCCAGGCTGGCACCCAGGTCCCGCAGGGTGCGCACGAGTTCGAGCCGGGCGATCGCGTGCACGTCGTACTGTCGGAAGCCGCCCTCGGTGAGGCCGGTGGGCGTGACGACGCCCTCGTCGGCGTAGAACCTGATCGCGCTCACGCTCAGGCCGGTGCGGCGAGCGACGTCCCCGATGGGGTAGAGCTCATTCATACCCGCCACTATGCGATCTCAAGTGGCTTGAGAGTCAAGGAATCCACCACCCTGGTTTCGGTGGCCCTGGATCCGGCACAGGCCCGGGGAGTGGGGTGTCGACGGCCGGGTGAAGTGTGGACCATGGTGGCCATGGTTGAAGTGGTGCAGTTCTCGCGGGATCACCTTGCGGGGGTGCTCGCCTTGTGCGAGGCGGAGTCGTGGCCTACTTATCCGGCTGACTCGGCGCGTGCGGAGGCCGCGTTGTGTGCGCCGGGGACGTTGACACTCGTGGCGGTTGATGCTGGTGCGGTGGTGGGCTTCGCGCACGCTTTGACCGACGGGCTGCGCTTGTACCTCGCGGAGATTGTCACGGTGGCACGGCGTCGCCGGGAAGGTATCGCCCGGCGGCTGATCGGTGAACTGTTCGAGCGCAGCGGAGTAGCGCGGGTCGACCTGCTCACGGATACGGCCGATGCCTTCTATGCGACGTTTCCGCATCGTCGGTTCAGCGGGTTCCGGTTGTATTCGCCACCTGGTGGCCAAAGCTGACCTGGTGTCTGGACGCTGTGCGCTGTCAGCGGTGGCGCGCCTTGATGAGGCGGGGCTGACGCCCATCGGCCGCGAGCAGAAACGCCCACCACGGCGGTACGTCGCTACCTCCGGAGTCTTCGGGCCTGTTACTGACATGGTGTGCCTGCCGACTTCCCGCCGCGCCTCAACGCCGGCCCCGCCGCCGACGGCAAACCCGGCACCAACCTGGCACCGACACGGCGCGGCCTCACCTTCCACGGACTACGGCACAGCCACAAAACCTGGCTCATCGCCGACGACATCCCCGAAATCGCCCAGGCCCGCCGACTCGGCCACCGCATCATCGAGACCTACAGCCACGTCGCCCCCGAACTCGAACACCAACTCCTCACCGCCCTCGAAACTCGCTGGCAGACTGCCACCCACCACGACCCGCCACCCGCACCCACCAGCCCGGACCAACGCCTCACGAACTCGCGAGGATACGCGTTGCAACAGAGCAGTCGTGAGCAGAGGACACACGGTTGTGGCGACCGCTGACCGCATGAGACGGACCCTTGCCCTTGGCAACCCCTACGGTGGTGGGCGTGAGTGATGATCTGCGATCGGCGGATGCGGCCGAGCTTGCAGAGGAGCTGGCCGGTCTGCGCGCGTTGGCCGACCGCTTGCAGGCGGAGAACGCTCGACTGTTGCGGCTGCTCAAGCTGACACCAGGGCAGGCGGCCCCGCCCGGTCCTGCCCAAACCGGCATCTTCGAGGCTCGCCCCGGCACCGTGGACCGGGAGTCCGCGCCGGAGACAAAAGTCGCCTTCTTTGAAGCATTGTTCGCCGCCCGCAGGGACGTCTACGCGACTCGCTGGGAGAACACCCGAACCGGCCAAGCAGGGTGGTTGCCCGCGGTACGCGGCAGCTGGCGCAAGGGTATACGCCACGAGGATCGCAACTACCTGCCCTTGACCAAGGAGATCGTGCACGCTCACCTGTCCGGCGAGACACATCTCGGGCTGTACCCGCTGTTGGATGGCGATCAATCTTGCTGGCTGGCAGCCGACTTCGACGGCCAAGCCGCCATGCTGGACGCCCTCGCCTACGTGAAGGCCGCCCGCGCCTGGTCGGTGCCCGCCGCTCTGGAGGTATCGCGATCCGGTATCGGCGCGCACGTGTGGGTGTTCTTCGCCGCGCCTGTCACCGCGGAGACGGCGCGGCGGCTCGGCAGCGGCCTACTCCGGGAAGCGATGGCACTTCGCGGGCATATGGATCTGTCCAGCTACGACCGCCTGTTCCCCTCGCAGGATGTCCTGCCCTCAGGCGGAGTCGGGAACCTGATCGCCGCACCACTACAGGGAAAATCCCGCCGGGACGGGGCGACCCTGTTCCTCGATCTGTCCACGATGGAGCCCCACGAGGACCAGTGGGCGTTCCTGTCCTCCCTCGGCCGGATGAGCCCCGCCGAAGTCGGCAAGGTCGCTCGCCGCGCGGGCCAGGTACAGGTCGGAGGCGGTGTCGAACGAGTCGCCACACCGACCTCCACCCGGATACGCACCACCTCGGCACCCATCATCCACGCGCGTCTGTCCGCGGGCATCAGGCTGGAGTCAGCTGAGCTGTCCCCGGCGTTGCTCGCGACGGTGAAACACGCGGCATCCATGCCGAACCCGGTCTTCTACGAACGTCAGCGGATGCGCATGTCCACCTGGGACACGCCACGCTTTCTCCGCAGCTACGACGAAACCCTCGACGGCGGCCTCATCCTGCCCCGCGGCCTGGCTGACACACTCGCCTCACTCATCGGTCAGGCAGGCAGCCGACTCGAAACCACCGACGAACGAGCACCGGGCGAACCGCAGGAATTCACCTTCACCGCCACCCTCACCACCCCGCAACAACAAGCCGCCGACGCCCTTCGCGAGCACGACCTGGGCGTGCTGGTAGCTCCGCCCGGCGCCGGAAAGACCGTGATCGCCTGCGCCTTGATCGCCCGGCACGCCGTCTCCACCCTGGTACTCGTCGACCGGAAAGCGCTCGCCGACCAATGGCGCACCCGCATCACCGACCTCCTCGACGTCAAACCCGGCCAACTCGGCGGCGGCCGCACCAAAACCCGCGGCACGGTCGACGTCGCGATGCTGCAAACCC
>NZ_VJWX01000319.1 GCF_007713715.1 Amycolatopsis rhizosphaerae | reverse complement strand
AAGATCATCTTTGGCGAGAGTTCTTCTACCAAGGACTCCACGCCCGTCTCCAAGCAGGGCCCGTCCACACCACCACCCAGGCCAGCCGCCTCCGACTCACCAACCCGATCTTGGTGAGATCACCTCAGTGAATTGGCATTCATGAGGAGGAGATCCCACAGCGAGGGACCATGTCAGGTTCCGCTACCCGCACCGCAACGCAAACCACTTCGATGCAGGTCCTAGAGCCTCGCCGCAGCAACAGGGCGCCGGTCCGGCAACCGAATGGTCGAAGTACCGCTAGTCCGACCGCCTGAACTTCGGCGGCCAGTCAACGGAACCGGTCCGAAGATCGTTAACCTCTGACTCGCTGTCCACTGCCGGTCCAGGGAGGGCCCGTGACCATCGCCCACGAAGCGCCAGACATTCTTTCCCCGGAATTCGCGGAAAACCCCTATGCCGCCTACCGGATCATGCGGGAGCAGGCACCGCTGCTCTGGCACGAACCGATGCAGAAATACATCATCTCCCGCTACGACGACGTCGTGCGGGCGTGCAAGGACCAGACCTTCACCACCGACAACTACGTGTGGCAGCTCGAACCCGCCCACGGCGGGCGGACCATCGTCCAGATGAGCGGGCGCGAGCACTCCGTCCGCCGGGCCCTGGTGGCGCCCGCCTTCCGCGGCACCGAACTGCAGCAGAAGTTCCTGCCCGTGATCGAGCGCAACGCCCGTGACCTGATCGACCGCTTCCGCGAAGCGGGGCGCGCGGACCTGGTCTGGGATTTCGCGCGGCATTTCCCGATCAACGTCATCGTCGACATGCTGGGCCTCGACAAGAGCGACCACGCCCGGTTCCAGGGCTGGTACACCGCGGTCATCGAGTTCCTCGGCAACCTCAGCCAGGACCCCGAGGTCAACGAGGCCGGGGTGCGGGCGGGCGAGGAGATGGCCGCGTACATGATCCCGATCATCCAGCAGCGGCGCCGCGAACCCGGCGACGACCTGCTGTCCACCCTGTGCGCGGCCGAGGTCGAGGGCACGCAGATGAGCGATCAGGACATCAAGGCGTTCGTCAGCCTGCTGCTCGCGGCGGGCGGTGAGACCACGGACAAGGCGGTGGCAAGTATGTTCAAGAACCTGCTGGCGCATCCGGACCAGCTGGCCGCGGTGCGGGAGGACCGGACCCTCATCGACCGGGCCTTCGCCGAAACCCTCCGCTACAGCCCGCCGGTGCACATGGTGATGCGTGAGCTGGCCGAGGACGTCGAACTCAGTGGGGGCGTGGTGCCCGCGGGCAGCACGGTGATCTGCCTGCTCGCCGCGGCCAACCGGGATCCGGACCACTTCGCCGACCCGGATTCGTTCGACATCTTCCGCGACGACCTGCCCACCGGCACCGCGTTCTCCGCCGCCGCGGAGCACCTGTCGTTCTCGCTCGGACGGCACTTCTGCGTGGGCGCGCTGCTCGCCAGGACCGAGGTCGAGGTGGGCACCAACCTGCTGCTGGACGCGATGCCCGACCTCGAACTCGACGAGGGCGCGAACCCGGTGGAACAGGGCGTCTTCACCCGGGGACCGGCGTCGCTGCCGGTCCGGTTCAGCGCGGCACGTATGTCGGGCTGAACCGCACCGGAAGGCTGGTCAGGCCGCGCATCCACACCGACGGCTGCCAGAGCAGGGCTTCCACCGGTACCGCCAGCCTCAGGTCCGGGAGCCGGTCGAGGAGCACTTCGACCGCCGTCTTGGCGATCACCTCGGCCAGCTCCGGGGCCGGCCACGGGCAGCCGTACTCACCGTGCCCGAAGGACATCTGGGCGTGGTTGCCGATGACACCGCCGTCGGGGTGCACCTGGGGATCGGCGTTCGCCGCGGCCAGCCCCAGCAGGAGCAGGTCACCGGTGCGGATCAGCCGCCCGCCCAGTTGCGTGTCCCGCGTGGCGAAACGCCCGATGTAGTTCTGCGTCGGGGTGTCCTGCCACAGCACCTCGTTCAGTGCCTGGCCGACGCTCGCCCGGCCGCCCGCGAGGTTGGCGGCGAACCGGTCGTCGGTCAGCATCAGCCGGACGGTGTTGCCGATCCAGTAGGCGGTCGGCTGGTGCGCGGCCGAGATGACCACCACCAGGTCCAGCACGATCTGCTCGTCGGTGAGGTCCGCCGGGTGCGACAGCAGGTGCGACGGGACGTCCGGGCCCGGGTTCCGCCGCTTCTCCTCCAGCAGCCGCCCCATCGCGGCGGCCACCCGCTGGTGGGCGTTGGCGGAATCGGGATCGGCGTTGACCGCGAGCGTGATGTCCCGCACCAGGTCCGGCGTCTCGGACTCCGGCAGGCCGTACATGTCGGCCGCGGCCAGAAGGGGGATCGTCGAGGCGAACTGGGACATCAGGTCCGCGTGGCCGGTTCCCGCGAAGTCGTCGATCAGCCGGTCGGCGAAGTTCTCGCACTGCGCCCGCAGCGCGAACTGGTCGATCTCGTTCAGTGCGTCGCTGATCGCTCCGGCCCGCCGCCGGTGTTCGTTCTCCTCGGTGAACATCACCGAGTCGTTGTGGGCGACGAAGGCGATTCCCGGCCAGTCGTCGGGGACCATGTGCCAGGCGTTCCAGCGGCGGGTGTCCCTGGCGAACAGCTGCGAGTCCGTGGTGACCTGGTGGACCTCCCGGTACCCGCAGACGAACCACGCGGGGACGTCGCCTTCGAGCAGGACCGGCGCGACCGGCCCGTACTGCTCCCTGATCTCGGCGTAAAGAGCCTTGGGATCCTTCTGATATCGCGGTCCGTAAAGCCGCACCGGGTCCTGGTGCGAGTGCGCTGCATCCGTCATGAGGCGTTCTCCCGAGCGGCGGACAGGTCGTAAAGGTGGTTGACGAGTGCGAGCAGGACCTGTTTGGACGATTCCCGGTCCCTGGCGTCGCAGTCGATGAGCGGGATGTCGGCGGACAGGTCCAGCGCGTCGCGAAGTTCGTCGCGGCTGTGGTCGGGGCCCGGGAACTTGTTGTGTGCCACCACGAACGGTGTCCCGTGGTGTTCCAGGCGGTCGATCGCGTACCAGGAGTCGGCCACGCGGCGGGTGTCCACCAGCACCACGGCCCCCAGCGCACCGGCGAACAGCTGGTCCCACAGGAACCAGAACCGTTCCTGGCCGGGCGCGCCGAACAGGTACAGCACGAGTTCGGAGGTCAGGGTGATGCGCCCGAAGTCGAACGCGACCGTGGTGGTGGACTTGCCGGGCGCGCCGGCGTTGCTGTCGATGCCGATACCGGCCTGCGTCATCGTCTCCTCGGTGGACAGCGGCCGGATCTCGCTGACCGAGGAGACCAGCGTCGTCTTGCCGACCCCGAACCCGCCGACGACCACGATCTTCACCGCGTCGGCCGCGGTGCCGGGCAGCGGGGTGCGCGTCCGCTCAGATGTTTTGGAGTCCAACCAGCACCTTCTTCAGGAATGCCACATCGGGCAGTTGTAACTGGGCACGGCCGGTCGAGGGATGCCGCACGGTCACCAGGTCGTCGCGGAGCAGGTCCGACACCAGGATCCGCGCGACGCTCACCGGCAGCCGCAGTTCGGCGGAGATCTCCACGACCGAGGTCGGGGCGAAGCAGAGGCGCAGGATCTTGACGTATTCGGACTGCATCCCCGGGGTGGCCTCGGCCTTGGCCACCACCAGTGTCACCAGATCCAGTTGCCGGTCATCGACGCGGCTGCGTCCCCGGGTGATCGTGTAGAGCCGGTCCGGGTCTTCGTCGTCGAGAATGTGAGGTGCCATGTCAGCCTTGATCGCGAGGGGCGGCGACGAGGAACTCGCCGATCTGTTCGACCAGCTCGTCCATCCGGTGCCCGATCAGACCGACATCGGCGTCGTCGGTGGCCAGCACCGCGAGGTGCGCCCCATCGCCGGCCTCGACGATGAACAGCAGGCCACCGTGGAATTCGGTCATGGACTGGCGGACCCCGCCGGTGCCGTCGCCGAACTCGACGGACGCGCTGTGGGAAAGCGCTTGCACACCCGCGGCGATCGCGGCGAGCTGGTCGGCCCTGTCCACGGTCAGCCCACCGGTGTGGCAGAGTTTCAGGCCGTCACGCGACAACACCAGGGCGTGGTGGGCCCCCGGGGTGTCCTGCACCAGGTTCTCCAGCAACCATTCGAGACTCGGGTTGGCGGTGGTCATCAGGACTCTTCTCCTGTGTTGGTGTCCGGGGTGGTGGGCTTGGGCCGGTTCGCGTGCCGGAAGGCGCCGAACCGCGCTCCGGCGTCGGTGCGCGGCTTCGCCGGCGCGGGCTTGGGGCTGCCGGGCGACTTGGCGGAGGCCAGCGTCTGCCCGCGCCGCCGTTTCGGCAGTCGCTGGTCCTCGTCGACGGCGGTCGCGGTTTCGGCCTGCACGACACCGAAGGCGGTGCCCGTGGTGCCCGTGGTGCCAGTGGTGCCCGTTGTGCCGGCGGTGGTGGCGATCGGCGCGGTGGTCTGCCTGGCCACCGACGGCACCGATTCCACCCGTTCCTGCGCCAGCAACTGGCTGGGCACCCGGACCACCACCCCGGTTCCGCCCCGGGACGACGGCCGGAAGAAGACCTCCAGCCGGTGCTTGCGGGCCAGCGAGCCGACGACGGCCAGCCCGAGCCGGGTGCCGGACAGCTTCGCCAGGTCCAGCGGTTCGGAGGAGGACACCGCGGCCTTGGCCCGTTCCAGTGCCTGCGGTTTCATGCCGAGACCGGCGTCCTCGATCGTCACCACCAGGCCGTTGTGCAGTTCCTCGACGTAGACGTGCACCTCTTCGGACGGCGCGGAGAACTTGGTGGCGTTGTCCATGAGTTCGGCGAGGGTGTGCATGATGTCTTCGGCGGCGTACCCGGCGATCGCCGCGCCGCTGGCCGAATGGACCCGCACCCGCTGGTACGAGCCGATCCGGCCCATGGCCCCGCGGAGGATGCTCTCCATCACGATCGGTTTCGTCCAGCGCCGGCCCGAGCGGGCACCGGCGAGCACGGCGATACTGTCGGCCAGCCGACCGACCTGTGCGGTGCTGTGGTCGAGGGCGAGCAGGTCGCCGAGCACCTCCTCGGAGTGCCGTTCCTCCATCTCCCGCAGGTCGGCGAGCATGCTGGTGGCCATGGCCTGGACCCGCCCGGCGGCGTTCGCGCAGGCGACCATCGCCGCGGCCCGCTGGCGCTCACCGAGACCGATCTCGACCGCCAGCGTGCGCAGGATGCCGCGGTGGATTTCCGTGGTGGGCTGGGGGAGCGCGGCGAGCACCGCGTTCGCCGGGGTGCCCTGGCGGAGCTTGGACACGGCCAAGGGCAGGGTTTCGTTGGCCAGCTGCGCGATTTCCGCTTCCATCGCGGAGGCGCTGTCGGCCATGCTGCGGGTCCGCCGCGCGTGGTAGACGGCGAGGGCTGTGCCCACGCACAGCGCCACGGCGAGCACCGCGGCGACGACGGGCATGACGGCGGGCGTCCCGAAGACGGCCCAGGACCACAAACCGCCGGCGACGACGAACACGCCCAGGGAGACGAGTAGCGCCTGGCTCAGCGGGGAGCGTTGCGCCCGGGGGCGAACGTCTTCTCGTGCTGACATTGATCAAGTCCTCAGGTCGGGGTGACGCACGAAGATACTCGATCATCGGGGGGCCACGTCAACCAGTGGGATTAATCCTTGCCCGATTGTTTCCGCTGCTCAGGACGACTGTCCAGAATGGCGCATGTGGACTCCTCACGGACGGGGCGGCGACCGGGGAACACACTCGCGAGGTGGCCGCCGAGCGCTCATCCCGCCGGTGCCGGACACCTCGGCGACACGCGCGCGCGAATCTACACGGCCACCGAGCGGCCCACTCTGCCGCCCTCGCCGGTCCGTCTCCACCCCGGCGGCACCCCGACCGCGGACAGAGTGGAACTACTCATGCGGCCAAAACGCGAAATCGATAGCGTGCCCGGTATGGTCCTGTTATCCAGGGGTGTGGCCGCCGTTTGTGCGGCCCTGCTGCTGACGTCTTGCGGTGCGGTCGCCGCCGGTCACGCGGAAACCGACCGGCAGTCCGTGACATTGGCCCATGCGATCAGTTATCCGCGGCAGGCGGACGCCGCCGGTTTCGCCCGTGCGGCGCTGGCGACCCCCCTGGGCAGGTCCGGCAACTTCAGCGTGCTGGAGGCCAAGGACCTGGACCACAAGGGTTCGCGGGCGATGGCGCGCCTGGTCTGGCGGATCCATCGCGACGCATCCGAAGGCGGCTGGACCAGGGTCGAGGCGTTCGACGCCTGCTACCGCGTCGAATTCACGGACGACGAGGTCTCTTACGGGCCGACTCGGATCACCTGCCCGGACAACGCCGTCGCGATCACGCCACCGCCCCTGCCGAGGCGGGACATTCCGCCGGAATTCGTCCCAGCTCTGGAGACCACCCTCGCCAAACTGCCCCGGACGCCGACCGAAGCGGACGTGCGGGCCGCACTGGCCACCGGCCTGCCAACCCCGCCGGTCGACCCGGAAACCCACCTTGCCGCTATCCCGCCGGAGATCTCCGTGCAGGTCAACGGTTCCGACGTCGGCGTCGCGCTGTTCGCCCGCATCGGCGTCGAGGAAAAGGATTGCACGATGGGACGCCGCGTCGGCGGGGTCGTCACGGTGTGGGGGCTCAGCTGGCGTGACCTGGGGCCGCGAGAGAAACCCTGCACTCCCCAGGCCGCACTGGCCGGTCCGTAGCTTGCCCTTTTCCCGTGAGGGGTCCCCTCGCGGGAAACCGCATTCCAGGAGGGGCGTGGCGTTCCTGGCACGTTCTTCGGTTGTGTGTCAGGGGTGGCGTGCCCGGGCCAGCAGTTCCGGAACGGTGCCGTCATGGGTCGGCATCAGGTCCAGCAGCGCCGTCCAGAAACCGGGCGGGGCCGATCGGGCGGTTTCGCACACCAGTGCGATGTAATGGTCGAGCCAGGGATCGGCCGGGTATCGCTCGGGGGAAGTAAGGATGCGCAGGTAGTTGATCAGATCGCGGGCAGGGCGGACCGCGGCGGTCAGTTCGGCGTCGGTCAGGCTTCTCATGGGGCGGATCCGGGAGATCAGTTCGCCGATTCCGGGCCGGTGGGCCAGTGCGGCGACCGCGGCCAGCGCGGTGGCCCGGTTCCGCGGTGTGAAGGTCGAGAGCGGTTCCTCGGACAGCGCGCCGACCAGCGCGGCCGGGAAATCGGCGTAGCCCGCCAGTGCACACAGAACGGCCTTCGGCAGCGGCTCGGTCTGGTGCGCCTCGACCAGTCCGGTCCAGGGGAGGGTGGTCTGCGTGGCGAGCACGGCTTCGGCCTGGATCGGGGTGAGGCATCGGCGCAGTTCGGCGACCAGGTCGACGACCCGGCCACGGTGCGGGTACCGGACGGCGAGGCCGGCCCGCACCCGGTGTCGTACCAGGCATTCGTGTGGTTCATCCCGTCCAGAAGCCCGCCGTGGCCGTGCGCCCACACCCGCACTTTCCTGGAGAGGGGCGCGTCGCGGGCCCAGCGCGCCCAGGCGGCTCGCGCCGGAACACCGGCCGCGACGAGCCGATCGAGCACCATGCTCCGTATTACGCCCGCGCTCATCGCACGGCTGAACCAGTGGCTGTCCAGTTCCTGATCGGGCAGCGTGGCGATGATGTCGGCGAGCACCGCGTCGGGTGCGTGGACGAACACCCTCGGGTCCGGGTTGCCGGTCGGGAGGTCGCGCCTGGCGATACGCCGGACCAGGCCGGCGAAGCTGCCCTGCCAGTCGGCCGCGGCGCCGGCCGCGGCGAGCCAGCGGTGCCGGTCGGTGCCGCAGTGCGGGCGCAGCAGGCCGCCGAGGGCGACCCAGAAGGCGCGGTTTTCCGGGCCGCCGTTGGTGTGGTCGTAGCGGGCCACCGCGTCGACCAACTGGGAGAGGTGAGGCGTGGCCAATCGAGGGAGAGCGGCAACGCGGCATCGGCGACCAGCACCGTGTCGGCGGCGCGCAGCCGGGCGAGGGTGTCCGCGACGGGCTCGGCGGGCTCGGCGGGTTTAGCGGGCGCGATGCGCTTGGCGGGCGAGGTGTGGCCGCCGTCGGCCAGTTCGGCGAGCGCGGTCGCACGCAGGTCGGCGGGCAGCAGTTCGACGGTCCACCAGACCAGCCACCGCGCCCACGCTCCTGGGGAGTCCTCGGCCACGGCTGCCCACTATTCCAGCCGACTGCCGGAGCGCGGTGACCAGCTTCCGCCCCACGACCCGGTCCGGAATTGCCGTGTCATCGGAATCTCATTTCGCTGCGATACTGTTCGGCGGTGTCCGAGGAACAGGTTGAGCGGGTGATCGGTGGGCGTTACCGCCTCATCGAACGGTTGGGGTCGGGTG
>NZ_VJWX01000318.1 GCF_007713715.1 Amycolatopsis rhizosphaerae | reverse complement strand
CAGCTGGCCTCTACCTCGTGTTCACGGCCGGCCTCATACCCCTGCTCACCTGACAGGACGGCCATGCGGCCTGCAGCTCGCCCAGGCGCACGGAGGCAGTCCGCCTCCCTCCTCGTGCGGCCGCGAGTTCCACACGCGTAGGCCCAGCGCGCCGCAGGCGAGAAGTTGGTCAACCTCGCCCTGCACAACTCCGCCAGCTACCGCACCATCGGCATCCGCGAACGCATCGCCCAATCGACGGCACCTGGCACGGACGGACACCGTCCTCATCGAACGCCACTCCCCCGCCAACCAACGCCAAACCGGCGATTCGAGAGCACACTGGAAACGTGGATCGACAAGCAGTACATGCTGAGATCGACCGAGCGCGAGCGAGCTTCCACGAACTCCTCGACCACGCCTCGGACGCTGATCTTCGCCGCTCGACCAACGGCACCCGATGGAACAACAAACAACTGCTGTTCCACATGCTGCTCGGGTATCTGATCGTTCGGGCGCTGCGCGGCCTGGTCGTGACGTTCGACCGACTCCCCACCAGCGCAGACCGACGCTTCGCTCACCTGCTCAACACCGTGTCCGCGCCCTTCGACGCGGTGAACTACGCCGGCGCCTGGCTCGCCGGCACCGTGCTGCCCCGGCGAGCACTCGGCGCGCTATTCGACCGAGCCATCCGCTCCCTGCACCGGCGACTGGACACCGAGACCGACGACGACCTCGCGCGGTCCATGCACTTCCCGACCCGGTGGGATCCGTTCTTCCACGAGACGATGACCCTCGCCGACGTCTACCACTTCCCGACCCAGCACTTCGACTTCCACCGCGACCAGCTCACGCTCGCCCGATGACCTTGCCGGGGAGCCGGGATATACCTTGGGAGAATAGCCGATTCCCTGGCGAAAAACCTGACACCAGCGCCACCTCCTGCAAGCCGCTGACCTGCAATTTTGCAGTGCTTAGGGGGTGGCGCTGGGGGGACCTCTGTGGAGCTAAGGGGACTCGAACCCCGGACCTTCTCGATGCGAACTGTCGGCGGCCGGATTTTCGCAGGTCAGTGAGGACATGGCAAGGGTCATAACAGCCGATCACGGTCACTGTTGGCCGGTGCCGTTGCTGTACTTCGCTGCTGTACAGCAGCCCTTCGCGTTCTCAGCTTGGGGATCAAGTGGATCACGCTGGAAAGTGGTCCTGACCTGCGGTGCAGGCTTGCCGTTGAGTGCCACTGTTGACCCTGGTTGACCCCCTCTAATGCACGGTAATGGCACGGGCGGGGCAGGCTCCCACCTGCACGTTCCGGGCTGAGGTGATCTCCTCGCGGCGCGGGTTCATCCCTGCCGGGCCGGGTGGTGCCGGTCAAGGGTTTGCCGGAGGCCGCGTAGCGCCCTTGACCGGTGCCGTCCGGTCTGGCTGCCCTCGGGCGCGCCGCGAGGAGGTCACCGGAGGCGCCCTTCCCTGATCTCCGAAGCGGTGCCGGGTCCAGGGCAGCGCCTTGGCCGCCGGAGGCCCTTGAGCTGCTGGGAGACCTGGTGGTGAGCCTGCTGGCGGTGCGATCATGGCGTTGTGCAGGTGGTCAGATCGCCCGAGGTGGTGGAGTCGATGCGTCGTCTTAGGGCGGTGCTGAGTACTGACCTGCCTGATTGCGCTGCCACTTTGTTGGTCCATGGCTGGGACTCGCCGTCGTTGCGGGAGTTGGCGGGGCATCCGCGTGATGACCCGTGGCGCGTTGACGAGCTTTGGGGGTTGGCGTTGGCCGAGCTCGGCGTCGATCTCGTGCCTTCTCGGGCTGTCTGGCTTGGGGTGGCGGCCGGCTACGAGTTGCAGTTGTGGCGGGCGGGTGTTCAGGAGACCTACGAGACGATGCATCGGCTCCTGGAGTTGACGGACTGGCAGCCTCCCGCGGAGTTGCCTGAGCTTCAGCGCCTGATCGATCTGGGCGACAAGCCGTCCGAGCGGCAGGGAAGCCACCTGATCTACGTGGAAGTTCAAGCGACGCTGGTTGCTCTGGAGCAACGGCTCAACCGCCGAGTGGGGTGAGGTTCGGTTCTACGGGGACAATGTGTGCGCTAGGTGGTGCATGGCGTTGGCGAGATCGGCAGCGCCCTTGAGCTGGACGGACTGACCATCCATGCTCTTGAGCTGGTGAAAGATCGCGAGCAGGGCTTGGACGGTGGCGATGTGGAGTGCGTTGCCTTCGTTCTCGATCGCTGCTTCAACGGTCTGTTGTGCGGCGCTTGCGTAGCCGTCGGCCAGAGTCTGGGGATCGGTCGCCATGCGCCGACCATGCCACAACTCGATGAATCAGCGACTCCGCCAATCCGGCGATCGCCGGGGCCGCCGGCCGGAGCGGAGCGGCAGGCCGAGCGGCCCGACGGCGGCGGCGCGCTCGCGCGCCGCCCTTGATCCCATAGAGCCAGATTCGGCAATATCGGACACGGACACGTGTCGTGGTTCGACTGACGCTTGACACGGACAGCGTCGACTCACGACTCTAGACGGCGCTTGGCGCACTGGGCGTGTACGGCACCAACGGTTCGCAAGCGATCAGAGGCCATAATTGATCACTTTTCGGGCCTTAGGGTTTGCTCTTGAGGCGCGCATATGTCGGTTCCTATCGTTTTTGCAAATTCTCGTTCCGCATCAGATACAGCCCTATTTGAAATGACGAATCGCGAAGCCATAAATACTTGCGCAGTGTTGTCACTCTCAACAAGCTCATCAGTGAAGATGACCGGCGAGATCTCACAGTCACGCTTGGCGATTCTTTCATCACCAAAGACTCCCTTTCTTGGGTAGCAGTACAAGACCACGTCTGGCGAAAGCGGATATGTGACATAGCTGCCATCATTGAAGACGCCAGCCTTTAACCACATTCGATGATCTAAAGTTCGAAAAGCGACGGGGTTGTCTGACGTAATAAACGACGTAGCGGAGGCATTGTAGCCAAACAGCCATACACATGCTTTCAAGTGATCCGCATATGACCAGACGGCCTCCTCGTCCCACAGCAGGTCGACATGTAAGGCCCGTTTCTCATCCTCGGAGTCAACCGGGTATCCGATTGAAGAAGAGAAATCGGCCAAGATCGACCGGCGATCTAGAGTCCGCAAGAACTGAGTGACGAGAAAGAGGCTGACGATTTCTCGATTAACCTCGGAAACCGGGATTATTTCACCCGGTTCGCCTGCTCGAATCCAGCCAAGCCATTGCTCTGTAATGGCCGAAACGTCGCGCTCGATATCGGCAAATTGCCTCTCCATAGTCAGCGGGTCATGACCATGCTCAGCCAGCATGGACACGAAATAGAAGTTGGTTTCGGCAGCGATAGAGCCCGGCTTAGTGCAAAATATGCGATCTTTTTCCCGATCCCAAACCCAGAGTTTGCCGCTGGGATCGGCGAATCGACGCAGATAGAACTGAGGCACATAGTGGTGGAGCTTTGGAACGCCCATGTCATCATGATCCATTGCATAGACGATCTTGTCCACCCTTTTGTCAATCCTCAGTCCCGTCTGAGACCTCACTCATGACAAGCCTCTGCTACCGTCCCATAGAGGAACATTGGTGGCGGCAGGAGAAGAGTCTCCTCACTTATCTCGCCAGAGCCGATTTTCACCCTACTGGCCTCTTCCCCAACTGTTTGTCGACCTTCCACTATGGGAGCTGATCTCCTCTGGGGAGGAACATTGTGAGCCAAGGGACGTTCTTCGGTCCAGACCACGAAGCCTTGGGTAAGCCAGTCGGCGACCAGTGGCGAACGCTGCGCCTACTGATCACGGTGAAGGCCGCGCCCAACCCGTCAGCTACCTACGGGGAAACGGTCTGTGTGGCTGGCCTCCGCCTCGACCTGGAGCAACCGGGGTGGGTTCGCCTATACCCGATCAACTTCCGAGATCTCGAGAGTGATCGCAGTTTCTCAAAATATGACGTGGTGACTGTACGAGCCAAACCTGCTCGCAACGATCCTCGCTTCGAAAGCTGGCGACCCGATATGGCGAGCCTGCGCATTGAACGACACCTTCGCCCCTGGAAACCGAGACAACCGCACATCGAACCTTACGTCGACGGCTCGATGTGCGACCTACTCGACGCAATCCGGAAGGACCCCCCAGCCAAATCATTGGCGGCAATCCGGCCCGCTCACATCGAAGACATCGATATTGAGCATCACCCTGGCTGGACTGCCGACGACCAAGTCAAGATTAGGCAGTATGTGAGTCAACTCGACCTCCTTGGAGCCGAACGAAACGCCCTAGAAGCGCCGCGACTGCGTGGCTGGTATCGGTATCGCTGTCTAAGTAACTCATGCCGAGGGCATCGACAAGGGATCTTGGACTGGGAATTCGTGGCTTTACAGCGCAGACTCGGCAAACTGGACGATGCTTCGCTCATCGAAGCTCTGCGCGCAAAGTTCCTAGGCGAGCTCTGCGCCCCCAATCGAGATGTAGCCTTCTACGTGGGTAACCAGGCGAAAAGACAGCATGTCTTTAGTGTCCTCGGGGTCTACTACCCACCACACTAGGCGGTGACCATCTCCACGGTGGCTCGTCGCTGAAGTTCAGCCAAAACCACGTGTCGGTGACACCGATTCTGATCAGCCTCGAAACACATGACCGCAACACGCTGATATCGAGCTACTTCAGCTAATTCCGCAAGAGCCGCTTGACTTTCAGGCTTCTCTGAAATCAAGCGCGCGTAAACCGCGCGCGCGTGATTAAGTTCCACGTTCGACCCGCCAAATCCTTGACGGTTAACTTTCGGGTTACCTAACGATGGAAGATGGAGGTAGGTCATTCCTGCCGCCTCGATTGCCTCGCCGAGCGCCCGCTTGCTGAACCCGCGCTTTCGCGAAATTGGGGTAAGCCGGACGTCGACAAGTACGTCGGCGTCGGCATCGATCAGACTGGCGACGAAGCCGTCCAGGTCCAAGCCCTCGTATCCCACCCCGAAGGGTGCATGGCAGCTACTGACGGTCGACATGGCGCTACCCTTTCACAAGTCACAGGTGCCGGTGAAGCCCCTCCGAGCTTTCACCTATTAGTTGGTGCGGCTCATATCGCCTTCATGAGACGGCCATCAAACCGGTGAGCGCCTCTGTCAGGGCATCTGCCCCGCCTGCCGCTAACCTCGCCTGCTTGCCGGGTTTGTTCGCGTAGCCGATCGACGGGACGCCTGCGGCATGGGCGGCCTCGATGTCAGTAAGCGAATCGCCGATGAAGGCGCACCCAGCTGGCGAGACAGCGAGCGCCACAACCGCGTGGTGCAGCAGATGCGGGCTGGGCTTGAGTTGTGAGGTGTCGGCGCCAGTTCGCGCCAACACGACATCGACGAACGACCGGAGGTTGTAGAGCTCAAGGTAGATGCCGATGGCGGAAGTGCTGTTGTTGCTGACAATGGCGAGCGGCCGACGGGATTCATGCCAGGACTGGATGAGTTCGTGTGCTCCTGGCGTTGGCGTGGCGGTGGGGATGGCTTCGACTTCGTGGGCGGTGAAGGCGGCTTCGACGTAGCGGGCTTCGTTTTCGCCGAGGGTGGCGGCGTAGCGGAAGACGTCGAAGGGGTCTTTGGTGGTGGCGACCTCGGCGGGGAGGTTGGTGTGTCCGCCGTCGGCAAGGACGGTGCGGAGTTGGTCGGCGACGACGTGGGCGGGGATTCCGGCGAAGATGGAGCAGATGGGGCCGTCGAAGTCGATGAGCAGGGCTTGGGCCTGGGCGAGGAGTTCGGCGGCGGTGGTCATCGTTGGTAGTCCTGGGCGATGGAGGTCCAGATGCTGTCGAACCAGGTGCGGGCTTGGTCGACGTATTGGCTGCCGGTGGAGGTGTCGTCGTCGGTGGTGGAGTGGTGGAAGAGGATGGCGTCTTTGCCCATGAGGTCGTAGATGGCTTGGGTTTCGCCGCCGAAGTTGATGACGTGTTCGCGGACGGGGTAGAAGCCGAAGAAGGCGTCTTCGTTGTTGATGAGGTAGAGCTTGAACATCGGTGCCGCGGGGTGCACGCGGATTTGGGCGGTGGCTTCGTTGACCAGGCCCAGCTCGCCGAGTTCGGTGACGGAATCGATGATGGCCAGGGTGTGGCGGCGCATGATCTCTTCGGCGCGCTTGCGGAAGGCGGGGCTGTCGGCGTGCTCGTCCACGGTGCACGGCACCGACCAGGCCTGTGAGGGATCGGGCAGCAACAGACGCACGTGGATGGACTCGGGACGCAGCCGGCCGATCCGGATTTTGTCCAGGGGTTCGGCGATGACACCGTGGAGGGTCTCGCCGGAGAATCCGGCGAAGTCGAGGGTGACGTGCTGGGCCTCGAAGGCGCGTTCGATGTGGGGCCGCAGTCCGACGGGTCGTTCGGTTCGTTCTCGGACGAAGACGCCGCTGCCTTGTCGGGACACGATGAGGCCTTCTTCGCGCAGCTCCCGTAGCGCGTTTTGCACGGTCATCGGTGCGACGTTGTAGCTCTTGGCCAGCTCGGTGCGCGAGGGCAGCTTGTCGCCAGCCCGGAACTTCTTGGTCAGGATCGCAGCTCGCAGAGCGTGCGCCACCTGCACATATGGCGGCCTCGGGTCGTCCGGGTCCAATGCCACTTTCTCTCCTCGATTCGCGTCCCTTGACTTCCGACGTTGTTGGTTGTCAAGCGTATGAGCAGTGTCCCCGCCGAGCGCTCACCTGTCTAGGCGACCTAGAGGCCTAGCGTGATTCTCGCTTGCTTGACTTGCCTAGCCAACCTAGCTAGCCTGTCCATGTCAGCCAAGATAGGCAGCGCCGACTGAGGTGCCGACTGGAGGAATCAGCGATGGCAGTACCGCGCGGAACGCGCTTCGAGATCGAGCATGACGTGGTGTTTCCGGATGGGGCGGCGATCGTCGGCCCGGTGACTCCGGACATGGAGTACGTGTCCAACGAGGACAAGGCCCGGGGCAAGCAGCCCAAGCAGAAGATCGACGAGCAGACCGGCCTGCCGCAGTGGAAGGTCACGGTGACCGACCCGTCTGCGGAGAAGGACCGGGACAAGTCGGCCACCGTGACGCTGCTGGGCAAGGTCCAGCCGGTGCCGCCTCCGGCCGCGATGCAGGGCTTCGACTTCCGCCCGGTCCTGTTCGAGGGCCTGACGGTCGAGGCCCGCGTGATGGGCGAGAAGTTCAAGTACCAGGGCTGGGCGCTGCGCGCGACGGGGATGCGTGAGCCCAAGGGCGCGGCCGGTTCCCGCCCGGCGGGCAAGGCCAACGGCCCGAGTGAGCAGAAGGCCGCGTGATGGTGGGGCGGCCGTCGCGTGAGGCGGTCGCTCGGTGGAACAAAGCCTATGCCGAGCAGACAGCCGCACTGTTCGCCGCGATGCGGGCAGACCCCGACGATGTGGCGGCAGTGCGGCGTCTGGCCTCGGCTTACCGCGCCCTCGCTGAAGCGTGGCGCACACTCTCCGGCGATTTCGCCGCACCCCTGTGGGCCAGACACGCCGCAGCGGTGGCAGCGGAGGAGTTCGACCGGAGAGCCCGACTGGAAACCCTTCGCGCCGATTCCGGCCCCGAGACAGGAACGCAATGACCGACATCATCAGGATTCACCAGGGACCGATCATGACCAACAAGCCTGACGACCTGCTGGGCTACGTCTACGAGTGGCTCGCCGACCAGCTCACCGAGCGGATCAAATCCGGCGACCTGCCCCCGATGGCTCCGCTGCCTGCCGAACGCAACCTCGCCGCCGCCTACGGCGTGTCCCTGGGCACCGCCCGGCACGCGACCCGAGTCCTGCGCAAGCGCGGCCTCGTGATCACGGTGCGCTCCAAGGGCACCTACGTGGCCCCGCAGGAACCCGACCAGCAGTAACCCCCGGCACGGGGACGGCTCAAGGATTGACAGCCCACACCCGTCCCCGTGCCTGCCACTACCCACCCTCGAAGGAGGTGATCGTAGTGCCACCCAGGCTACGGGGCTCCCGCCGGTGGCTGGTGCGTCGGCGCTGCCTGCTCTGCGGGCAATCCCAACGCCTGGTGCGCAACAAGGTCCATGTGTGCCGCACCTGCGCCCGCACCAAGAAGAACCGCTAACCGAGAACGTCCATATAGGACAGAAAACGCACGCAGGGTCGTGTGGCGATGAAACACGCCCTTACGAAGAAAACCCTTGCCGTATAGGCGCAGAAGCGAACCCGGGCTACCAACCTTGTCGCTTCTGCGCTGTCCACACCTGACGGAGCAGACAGTGGAAACGATAGACAACCCTCCCCCGACCACGTCAAGCGACCGCACCCCGCAGCGGTGCAGTGCTTGCAAGAAATTCGCCCGCCTCGCCCCCGGCGACACCGAATGCGCCCGGTGTGCGGGCCGCCTGCC
>NZ_VJWX01000317.1 GCF_007713715.1 Amycolatopsis rhizosphaerae | reverse complement strand
GGACACAAGCGCACGAGCGTGGGACTCGCCCGGCGGGCGCGCCGTACACCGCGAGCGGACCGGACTTTGCCGGGCCCCTGGTCATATCGACCGTGAGGGGGCCCCTCACGGCTCGCGCCAGGGCGTCAGCCGATCCACTTGGCGACGGTCGGTGGTTCGTAGGACTCGAACGCGTCGAGCAGGACCACCGGATCGGGGTCGATGAAGATCAGATCGCGGTGCTGCGGCCGCAGGAAACCCTCGGCCACCATGTGGTCGGCGAACTCCCGCAGCGGCCGGTAGTAGCCCGCCACGTCCACCAGCCCGATCGGCTTGTGGTGCAGGCCGAGCTGGGCCCAAGTCCACACCTCGGCCAGTTCCTCGAGTGTGCCGGCACCGCCCGGCAGGGCCAGGAATCCGTCCGACAGCTCCGCCATCTTGGCCTTGCGCTCGTGCATCCCGGCGGTCACGTGCAGTTCGGTCAGGTCGGCGTGCCCGATCTCCACCCGCATCAGGTGCTTCGGGATGACCCCGATCACCTCACCGCCCGCGGCCAGTGCCGCGTCCGCGACCACGCCCATGATGCCGACGCTCGCACCGCCGTAGACCAGGCCGATGCCGCGTTCGGCGAGCAGCTTGCCCAGCGCGGCGGCCTGCTCGGCGTAAACCGCGTCGTTGCCCGACGACGAGCCGCAGAACACGCAGATCCGGCGCATCAGTGGGTCTCCTCCCATGCCTTGTAAGCCTCCCGCACCACGCGCACCGCGTCCTCGACGTCGTCGGTGAGGTGGAGCAGCGCCAGGTCCTTCTCACCGATCTTGCCCTCACCGTGGACCGACTCGCGCACCCAGTCGTACAGCCCGCCCCAGTAGGACCGTCCGAAGAGGACGACCGGGAACTTCGTCACCTTCTTGGTCTGCACCAGGGTGAGCGCCTCGAACAACTCGTCAAGAGTGCCGAACCCACCGGGCAGGCAGATGAACGCCTGTGCGTACTTGATGAACATCGTCTTGCGGGCGAAGAAATACCGGAAGTTCACGCCGAGATCGACCCAGGGGTTCAGCCCCTGCTCGAACGGCAGCTCGATGCCCAGCCCGACCGACAGCCCGCCTGCCTCGGAGGCGCCGCGGTTGACCGCTTCCATGGAGCCGGGGCCACCGCCGGTGATCACCGCGAACCCCGCTTCCGCCAGCGCCGACCCGATCTTGCGGCCGAGTTCGTATTCGGGGTGGTCGCGTTGTGTACGGGCGGAGCCG
Source organism: Amycolatopsis rhizosphaerae (assembly GCF_007713715.1). Classification (GTDB taxonomy): domain Bacteria; phylum Actinomycetota; class Actinomycetes; order Mycobacteriales; family Pseudonocardiaceae; genus Amycolatopsis_E; species Amycolatopsis_E rhizosphaerae. Next base: position 7,140 of record NZ_VJWX01000317.1, on the reverse strand, counting down.
AACACGGTGACCGCGCGCGGAACCTCGGCGAGCGCGCCGAACCCTTCGACGAACTCGGCCTGAATGCGCAGCACCCGCCACGGGTCGGTGTGCACCCAGTCCGTCGGCCCGCGCGAGTCCAGCAGCCGCTGGTCGGTGGTGCTCGCCTCGACCCGCCTGCCCCGCCGGAGCACGACCGGCCCCCGGTGCTTCTCCAGCGGGTGTTCGGGATAGTCGGCGACTTCGTCCGTCTCGTCCATCGTCACCCCCGCGAGCTTAACGACCCGACAGGAAATCCCGCAGTACCCCGGCGACCTGCCGGATCTCCCCGGCCCGCACGTGCTCCTGGCGGGTGTGCGCCAGCGTCGGGTCGCCGGGGCCGAAGTTGACCGCGGGCATGCCCAGCGCGGCGAACCGCGCCACGTCGGTCCAGCCGAGTTTCGCCGCGGCCTTCCCGCCCGCCGCGCGCACCAGTTCGGCCGCGGCCGGTGCGGTCAGCCCGGGCAGTGCGCCCGCGGAGACGTCCACAACGGACAGATCGAAACCGTCGAAAACCTCGCGCAGGTGGGCTTCCGCCTGTTCCGGGCCGCGGTCCGGTGCGAACCGGAAGTTGACCGCGAGCACCGCCTCGTCGGGGACGACGTTGCCCGCCACCCCGCCGGACACCCGGACCGCCTGCAGGCCCTCCCGGTAGGTGAGGCCGTCGATCTCCACATCGCGCGGCCGGTACCCGACGAGCCTGCGCAGCGGTTCGGCGAGCGCGTGGATTGCGTTTTCCCCCATCCAGGCCCGCGCCGTGTGCGCGCGGCGCCCGGTCAGCCGCAGCTCGACCCGCATGGTGCCCTGGCAGCCCGCCTCGATCACCGCGTTGGACGGTTCGCCGACGATCGCCAGCTCGCCCGCCAGCCATTCGGGCAGCTCCCGCTGGATCCGGCCCAGCCCGTTGCGGACCGCCTCGACCTCTTCGCAGTCGTAGAAGACGAAGGTCAGGTCGTGGCGCGGCTCGGTGACCGTGGCCGCCAGGTGCAGGAACACCGCGTCCCCGCCCTTCATGTCCACCGTGCCGAGGCCGTGCAGCACCTCCCCGTCCCGCCGGACGGGCAGGTTCTCGTTCACCGGAACGGTGTCCAGGTGCCCGGCGAGCACCACCCGCGACGCCCGGCCGAGGTTCGTCCGGGCGAGCACCGCGTCGCCGTTGCGGACGACCTCGAGGTGTCCCAGCCCCTCCAGTGCGGCCTGCACGGCGTCGGCGATCGCCGCTTCCGAGCCCGAGACGCTCGGGATGTCCACCAACGCGCAGGTCAGATCGACGGGATCGGCGTGCAGGTCCAGAGTCATGACCTGGAGACTAGCCTCGGCGCGACGGCGGTGACGCTGCGCGTACGGTGGCAGGCGTGCGCACGCGAATGATCCTGGCCGTCCTTGCCACGGCACTCGTGGTGGCCGCCTGCGGCACCGACTCCGGCACGAAACCGAGCAGCACCGGACAGGTCGTCAGCCCCGGCGTGCTGGCCGTCAAGCTCCGCGCGTTGTCCGTCGACGACTGCTTCACGTCCCCGGCCACCCAGGCCCCCAAGGGGTGTGAGAAGTACGTCACCGAGATCGCCGGCACGGTCGGCATGGTGCGGCAGCTCGCGGGCCCGAAGCTCTCCGGGCTCAACCCGCTCGCGGACACCCTCGACCGCAGCGTCGCGTCCTACCGCACGGCGCACTGCGAGACGGCCACCGCTCCCGGCGACCCGTGCACGACCGCGCTGACGACGATCTCGACGACCCTGCGTGACGTCAAGGGCATCATCGAGACTCAGGCCACCACGGGCTGACCGCCCCGGCCGGTTACCGTAGGGGCCGTGAGCGAACAGACCCCGAATCCCGAGACCACCGGCGCACACGGCGTCGGCTTGGCGACCGTCTCCGAGGACGGCACCGTGCTCGACACCTGGTTCCCGCATCCGAAGCTGGACGAGCCGGGGACCGCCGGGACGGAACGGCTCACCCGGGAACAGACCGTCGAGGTGCTGGGTGAGGCGGCGGCGGCGCTGCTCGGCCCGGATCCGGCGCGCGGGGTCGAGGTGATCGCGGTCCGCACCCGGATCGGCAGGCTCGCCGAGGCACCCGCCGACGCGCACGACCTCTACCTGCGCCTGCACCTGCTTTCCCATCGGCTGGTGCGCCCGCACGGGCAGAACCTCGACGGGATGTTCGGCCTGCTCGCCAACGTCGTGTGGACCAACCACGGCCCGTGCCCCGTCGACGGCTTCGAGGCGGCCCGGATGCGGCTGCGGTCCCGGGGGCCGGTGACCGTGTACAGCGTGGACAAGTTCCCCCGGATGGTCGACTACGTGCTGCCGACCGGGGTGCGGATCGGCGACGCGGACCGCGTGCGCCTCGGCGCGCACCTGGCGGCGGGCACGACCGTGATGCACGAAGGCTTCGTGAACTTCAATGCGGGCACGCTCGGCGCTTCGATGATCGAGGGCCGGGTTTCCGCGGGCGTGGTCGTGGGCGACGGCACCGACGTCGGCGGCGGCGCGTCGATCATGGGCACGCTCTCCGGTGGCGGCAAGGAAGTGATCTCCCTCGGCGAGCGCTGCCTGATCGGCGCGAACGGCGGGGTGGGCATCTCGCTCGGCGACGACTCGGTGGTCGAGGCCGGGCTGTACATCACGGCGGGCACGAAGGTGCTCGTCGAGGGCCGCTCGGTGAAGGCGCGCGAGCTCTCCGGTATCTCCAACGCGCTGTTCCGCCGCAACTCGGCCACGGGCGCGGTCGAGGTGGTCCCGCGCGCCGGCGTCACCGTCGAACTCAACGCGGCCCTTCACGCCAACGACTGATCGCACCGACGTGTCCGTCGGGGCGGATCAGGAACTCCGTCCCGACGGTGGCGTGATAGGCGGCGAAGGCGTGCCCCTCGGCGTCCACCACCGACGGTCCCGCGACCCGCTGCCCGGGGCGCAGCACCGCGTACGCGTGCGGCGTCCCGGGCGTGGCCGCGGCCCCGAACACCAGGCGGGTGGCGTGCGGACCGCGGAACAGGTCGAACAGCCGTAGCCGCTTGCCGTTCCCGTCCACGACGGGCGCGTCCGGCGCCCGGTCCCCCGTCACCAGGTCTCCCGGGCCCGTCCGGTAGCTGATGTCCAGCTGCCAGGTGTCCTCCCCCCGTTCGAGGGCGTCCTCCGCGCCTTCGACGTGCTTGCGCAGCAGTCGAGTGCTGACCTCCAGGACCCGGATCGCGACCGCGCGCCGCTCGGTCTCGTAGCTGTCGAGCAGCCCGGGATCGCCGTCGGCCAGCTTCCAGCCGAGGTTGTAGGCGTCCTGCACGCCCGTGTTCAGGCCCTGGCCGCCGGTGGGCGGATGGACGTGTGCCGCGTCGCCGGCAAGGAAGACCCGCCCATCCCGGAAGCGCTCCGCAAGTCGCACGTTCGGACGCCAGACGGTGGACCAGGCGAGCCTGTCCAGGCGCACTCCCGCACCCAGCGCGTCCAGTTGCGCCTGCAGGGTTTCCAGTGACGCCGAGGTCTCGCCCTCGGGTAGCGGCGCGACGAACTGGAACAGTCCGGTGCCCGGCAGCGGGCTCAGCATCACCCCGGCCATCGGCTCGCCCGCCCGCGCGAACCAGTACCCGTACGCCGGGTCCAGGTCCGGCACGGCGACGTCCCCGAGCAGCATCCTGACCGATTCGTCGGTGCTGCCCTCGAACGCGATGCCCAGCGTCTTCCGCACGAAGCTCTTGCCGCCGTCCGCACCCACCAGGTAGTCGGCGCGCACCTCGTCACCGGTGGACAGCACCGCGGTCACCCGGTCGCCGTCCTGGCGGAAGGCCACCAGTTCGGTACCCAGTTCGACCCGGACGCCGTACTCGGCCAGGCGGTCCCGCAGCAGCCCTTCGGTCTGGGACTGACCGAGTACCCACCCGTTGGGGTGGGGCACCGCGGGCGTGGGCTCGCGCAACGGGCTCATCCGCCGTTCCCCCGCGAAGGCTCCGTCGAGGTGAACCCGGAAGGTGGCTTGCGGGGCGCCCGCGGCCAGTACCGCGTCGAGGACGCCGAGATCGTCGAACACCTCCAGGGTGCGGGGCTGGAGGCCGTCCCCGCGCGATCCGGCGAAGTACTCCGTCGCCTTGTCGATGACACGTACACCGACACCCCGGCGCGCGAGGTCGATGGCCAGGGTGAGCCCGGTCGGCCCGGCTCCCGCGATCAGCACCAGCATAATGAACTCCAATTCAGTGAATTAGGGTTCATAATGGTCCTGCTAGCGTTCCCCGTCAAGGAGGTGCGGTGAAACGCAAGGAACGGGCGGCCGAGACCGAGGCCGCGCTGAAGGCGGCCGCGAAGCGGCTGTTCGCCACTCGCGGGTATCTGAACACCAAGATCACCGACATCACGGCGGAAGCGGGCCGGGCGGCGGGATCGTTCTACAACCACTTCACCGGTAAGGAAGAACTACTCGAGGCGCTTCTCGCGGACCTCGCGGAGGCGAGCGACGAGACAGTGGCCGAGGACGGGCACAGGGCCGACTTCTCGGATCCGGCGGCGGTGCGCTTCCACGTGGCCGCCTACTGGCGGTTCTTCCGTGAAAACCGGGCCACCATGCTCGCCCTCCAGCAGGCGGCACTGGTCAACGAAACCTTCGTCGGCAAGCTGGACGAGTTCGCCAGGACCCAGGCCGACGAGATCGCCGACCACCTCGACCACGTGGCCCGGCCGCCCGCCGGGCGCGGCGTGAGCATCGCGATGATGTACGCGCTCGTGGACACGTTCGCGCGCACGTACCAGGGCGAACTGCCCGACGACGAAGCCGTCGAAGCGCTCACCCGGTTCGTCTACCGCGGCCTCAACGGCCGCGACTACTGACGGCGCGCCGACTCCTCCGGCGGGGCTCGCTACTCCGCGAGGCGCTCGGCGGCGGCCTCGACGCGCTCGTCCGTCGCGGTGAGCGCGACCCGGACGTGCCGGTTGCCGCGCGGGCCGTAGAAGGTGCCGGGCGCGACCAGGATCCCGCGCTCGGCGAGCCGGCGCACGGTCACCCAGGCGTCCTCGTCCCGCGTGACCCACAGGTACAGGCCCGCCTCGGAATGGTCGATGTGGAAACCGTTGCCCTGCAACGCCTTCTGCAGCACCGCCCGGCGCCGCGCGTACCGCTCGCGCTGCGCGGCGAGCGCCTCGTCGTCGGCGAGGGCGACCGTCATGGCCTCCTGAACCGGACGCGGCACGATCATCCCCGCGTGCTTGCGCACCGCGAGCAACTCGGCCACCAGTGCCGGATCACCGGTCACGAAACCGGCCCGGTAGCTGGCGAGGTTCGCCGACTTCGACAGCGAGTGCACGGCGAGCAGACCGGTCAGGTCGCCACCGTGGACGGACGGGTGCAGCACCGAAACCGGCTCGGCCTCCCAGCCCAGCGCCAGGTAGCACTCGTCGGAGACCACCACCACGTCGCGCTCGCGGGCCCACTCGACCACCTTGCGCAGATGCTCGACCCCGAGCACCCGGCCGGTGGGATTGGACGGCGAGTTGAGCCAGATCAGCGCCGGCCGTTGCGGGCCCAGCGCGAGCAGGCTGTCCGCGCGCAGCACCTGCGCCCCGGCCAGCAGCGCACCCACCTCGTAGGTCGGGTACGCCAGTTCGGGGATCACCACCGTGTCGCCGGGGCCCAGCCCCAGCAACCGCGGCAGCCAGGCCACCAGCTCCTTGGAGCCGATGGTGGGCAGCACCGCGTCCCGCTCCAGCCCCTCGACCCCGTGACGGCGGCGCAGCGCACCCACGGCCGCCTCACGCAACTCCGGAGTGCCGTGGGTCTGCGGGTAGCCGGGGATGTCCGAAACCGAGGCCAGTGCGTCACGGATGGCGGCGGGCACCGGGTCGACCGGCGTGCCGACGGACAGGTCGACCACGCCACCGGGGTGCGCGTGGGCGACCGCCTTGACCTCGGCGAGGGAATCCCACGGAAAGTCGGGGAGGGAACTCCCCGCGGACCTCATTCGCCCTGCGGGGGCAGGTCCTTGATCCACTGCGGATCGTCGCTGACCTTGCCCACCTTGGAGGCCCCGCCCGGGGAGCCCAGCTTGTCGAAGAAGTCCACGTTGGCCTTGGTGTACTCGGCCCACTCGTCCGGGACGTCGTCTTCGTAGTAGATGGCTTCGACCGGGCACACCGGCTCGCAGGCACCGCAGTCCACGCACTCGTCGGGGTGGATGTAGAGCATCCGGTCGCCCTCGTAGATGCAGTCGACTGGGCACTCGTCGATGCACGCCTTGTCGAGCACGTCGACGCAGGGCTCGGCGATCACGTAGGTCACTGCGTTCTCCTGCTGTTGAATGAGATCCGGCTTCTGGCTCGGACATTACGCGGCCCGGGCCGGGTATTCCTAGGTAAGGGCACCCTAATTCGGGTGCTGATCGGCAGAATACCGGGCATGGACCCCATCGAAACGCTGGAGCGGCAGTGTGCCGACGCGTGGCCTCCAGTGGCCGAGGACAAGGTCGGTGACTGGCGTTTACGTGCCGCGGGCGGCTTCACCGGCCGGGCGAACAGCGCGCTCGCGATCGGCGATCCCGGCATCGGGGTGCCGGAGGCCCTTGATCGAGTTTGTGACTTCGCCCACGTCCACGCCGTCCCTCCGATGGTCCTGGTGGTCGAGGGAAGCCGGACCGAACGGGCGATCGAGGCGGCGGGCTGGGTGCCCCACGTCCAGCACGCGAAGGGCTACCTGGTCTCGGTGCTCGTCAGCCCCCTCACCGCCGGCGCGGCTCCCGCACGCGATGACGTGACCATCCGGTCCGCCCCCACGCCCGCCTGGTGGGAACTGGCCGCGGGCACCGCGGAGCCGGGTTCCGCCCAACGGCACGTGCTCACCACCGGCGAGATCGGCTACGGGGAGGCCGCGGGCGGGGCCGGTGCGGTACGGGCCGCCGTCGTCGAAGACCTGCTGCACGTCTCCTGCCTGGCCGTCCGGCCGGAGCACCGGCGGCGAGGGCTGGCCAAGGCACTGCTCGCCGCGTCGGGCATGTGGGCGGCCGGCCACGGCGCAACCCGGTGTGCGCTCCAGGTGTCGGTGGACAACGCGCCCGCTCTCGCGCTGTACGCCGCGCTCGGATTCCGCGAGCACCATCGGTACCGCTACTGGATTCCGGCGTGGAAGGATCGATCCCTGTGAAGG
>NZ_VJWX01000316.1 GCF_007713715.1 Amycolatopsis rhizosphaerae | reverse complement strand
GCTCAGCCGAAGGTGGTCGCCCTGACCGGCGTCGCCATCGCCAGCAAGGTGCGCACCGCGACCGTCAGCCACAGGGCGACGAGCAACCCGTAGAGCACGACCGCGGCCACCGCGAACAGCGCGGAGTGCGTGACCGCCGCCAGTGCGCTCGTCCCCGTCACGCAGGTGCCGACCGGGAAGGTGAAACTCCACCAGGTCAGCGAGAACGGCAACTGGGAGCGCAGCGTGAGAGTGGCCGCCAGCGCCAGCCACAGCATCGCGAAACCCCAGGTGGGAACGCCGTAGAGGAGGCCGAACGCGAAGGCCGCGGAACTGCCCGGCAGCACCCCCGGCGCGGCCGCGCCAAGCAGGTTCGCCGCCGTCACCGACTGGCCGAGCGGGCCGAGCACGATCCAGACGGTGGGCACGGTCCCCGCGCCGAGCCGTACCAGGCGGTGCCAGATCAGCGGCAGCAGTGCGAGCGTGGCGAACAGGCTCACGCCGAACAGCGCGTAGCAGAACAGCAGGAACGCCAGCCGTGGCTGGCCGGGCGGCAGGTGCGGTACGAGGGCCGCGCCGGTGGCCGCGGACACCATCGGCGGCACGACGGGCATCAGCCAGCCGCCGAACGCTTCGCCGGTCTCGAGCCGCCCGTTGATCATCCGGTAGGGCAGCCCGACCGCGGTGACCAGCCCGAGCAGCGTGCCGATGATCCACAGCGTCGCATCGACGGCCAGCGCCGGGCCGAGGCCGAGCCAGGACTGCCCGAGCGAGAGAGTGCCGGCGCCCACGGTGAGCAGCGCCATCGGCGGAGCACCCCAGAAGTGCGCCAGCACCGGATCGCTCAGGTGCGCCAGCTGGTGCTCGCGGTTGCGCCGCCACTCCCGGGCCATCACCCCGCACAGCAGCGCGAGCCAGAGGGCGGCCAGTGCCCAGACCACGGTGGCGGCCGTGCGGAGCCCGGCGAGGTGGACCGGCAAGGCCGGGACGGCGTTGGCCACGATCCCGGTGCCCATCACCGAGGCGAACCAGTTCGGGGTGCTGCCCGCGCGGGGCAGGGACGGTGCGCTTGTGAGCATGTCCCACACGTTCGGGGTAAACCGGTCGCTTCACCAGCCCGCCCCGCTCGATGGGCTCATAGCCTGTGCTTATGTCGTTGCCGTCACGTGTCACGGATCTGGCCGGGTTCGACCTGCTGCTGTCGGTGGCCCGGCTGGGGGGAATCGGCGCCGCCGCCCGGGAGCACGGCATCTCGCAGCCCGCCGCCAGTGCCCGCATCCAGCAACTCGAGGCCCGCATCGGGGTCGCACTCGTCGACCGGTCGCCGCGGGGCTCCCGGCTGAGCCGGGCGGGGATCCTCGTCGCGGACTGGGCGCGGCCGGTGATCGAGGCCGCCGCCGATCTCGAGTCGGGGATCGCCGCGCTCCGTGAGGAACGCGACGGGCGGCTTCGGGTCGCGGCGAGCCTCACCGTCGCGGAGTACCTGCTGCCGAAGTGGCTCGCCGCGCTGCGAGGGCTCAACCCCGGCACCGGTGTCGCGCTGGTGTCGGGCAACTCCAGCGACGTGGCGGGCCGGGTGCTGGCCGGGGAGGCCGACCTCGGCTTCGTCGAGGGCCCGGACGTGCCCGCCGGTCTGCGGGCCGAGACCGTCGCCACCGACGAGCTGCGACTCGTGGTCGCGCCGGCGCATCCGTGGGCGAAACGCAGGCGCAAGCCCCGGCCGGAGGAACTGGCGGACACCCCGCTGATCTGCCGTGAGCCCGGCTCGGGCACCCGGTTGGCGCTGGAGCGCGCCCTGGCACCGCACCGGCTCACCGATCCACTGCTCGAACTGTCCTCCACCACCGCGATCAAGACGGCGGTGATGGAGGGGATGGGGCCCGCCGTCCTCGGTGCGCACACGGTGGCCAACGAGCTCGCGGCCGGGACGCTGGTCGCGCTGGAGGTGCCGGGGGTCGATCTGTGCCGCCGGCTGCGCGTGGTTTGGCGGTCCGGGCAGGCGCTGCGAGGGCCCGCGGCGGACCTCGCCGCCATCGCCGCCCGCGGCGCCTGAAACAATCGGGGTGTGTCCGAAGCTCAGGAAAACCAGGTCGCCTCCACCGCGGGAACCGCGGAAGCCCGGCTGCGGGTGCTCTCCGGCATCCAGCCGACCGCGGACTCCTTCCACCTCGGGAACTACCTCGGCGCGCTCCGCCAGTGGGTGCGGCTGCAGGACACGCACGACACCTTCTACATGGTGGTGGACCTGCACGCCATCACCGTCGAACAGGACCCGAAGGTGCTGCGCCAGCGCACGCGGGTCTCGGCGGCGCAGCTGCTCGCGCTCGGGGTGGACCCCGACCGCAGCGCGCTGTTCGTGCAGAGCCACGTCCCCGAGCACGCGCAGCTGTCCTGGGTGCTGGAATGCCTGACCGGTTTCGGTGAGGCGAGCCGCATGACCCAGTTCAAGGACAAGGCCGCCAAGCAGGGCGCCGACCGCGCCAGCGTCGGGCTGTTCACCTACCCGATCCTGCAGGCCGCGGACATCCTGCTCTACCAGGCGCACGCGGTGCCGGTGGGCGAGGACCAGCGCCAGCACCTCGAGCTTTCGCGTAATCTCGCGCAGCGGTTCAACCACCGTTTCGGCAAGACGTTCGTGGTGCCCGAACCGCATATCGTGAAGGACACCGCGAAGATCTACGACCTGCAGGACCCGACCAGCAAGATGAGCAAGTCGGCGTCCTCGCCCAACGGGCTGATCGAACTGCTCGAAGATCCGAAGCGGTCGGCCAAGAAGATTCGCTCGGCGGTGACCGACACCGGCCGGGAAATCGTCTTCGACCCGGAGGGCAAGGCCGGGGTGTCGAACCTGCTCTCCATCTACTCGGCGCTGACCGGTAAGTCCATCGAAGAACTGGAGAACTCCTACCGGGACAAGGGTTACGGCGACCTGAAGAAAGATCTCGCCGAGATTCTCGTCGAGTTCGTCACTCCGTTCCAGGAGCGGGTGAAGTCCTATCTGGACGATATCTCCGAATTGGACAAGGTGCTCGCGCGGGGCGCCGAGCAGGCACGTGAGGTGGCCACCAGGACGCTCGCCGTGGTTTACGACCGGGTCGGCTTCCTGCCCATCGGAAGGTAAATCGTTCTTTACCGTTTCCCGTTCGATACATAGTTGATTCACAGGTTCTCCGGCGCCTTTTTCTCATAAGCTCCGAAGAATCAGCGGCGATGCTTCTCGCCCGTTGGTTCCTTCAGGTGAAGAGAGAAGGTCGCCGTGCTGCGCAGGAAAAGACGGTGGATCCTGGGCGGGGCCGCCGTGGTGGTGGTCGCCGTCACCGGGGTGACGATCTGGCTGGTCACCCGGCCGCAGAGCACCGCCCCCGCCTACCGCCTGGTCACGGTCGCCACCACCACGCTCAAGCAGACGGTCTCCTCGTCGGGCACCATCCAACCGGCCCAGCAGAGCAACCTGAACTTCGGTGTGGCCGGGCAGGTCACCGCGGTCGAGGTGACGGTGGGGCAGCAGGTGAGCGCCGGGCAGACGCTGGCGACCCTGCAGTCGGCCTCGCTGTCGGCGAGCGTGGCGCAGGCGAAGTCCACGCTCGCCTCCGACCAGTCGAAGCTGTCGTCGGACCAGACCGCGAACGCGTCCAGCGCCCAGCTGTCCGCGGACCAGGCCGCGATCACCGCGGCACAGAACCAGTTGGACAGCGCGCAGGCCGCGCTCGCACAGGCGACGATGACCTCGCCGATCGCGGGCACCGTCGCGGCCGTGAACCTCACCGTCGGACAGCAGGTCTCCGCGACCGGCTCCGGTTCCGGCACCTCGGGCAACAGCGCGTCGGGCAACTCCTCGGCGGGCGGGACCGCTTCGTCCGGGGGCCAGAGCAGCAGTTCCTCGTCGAGTTCGTCCTCCGCGCAGATCGTGGTGATCTCGACCGGTTCGTACCTCGTCAACGCCGGGGTCGACGACACCGAGGTCGGACAGATCAAGACCGGCGAGCAGGCGGTGATCACGCCCAACGGCGCCACCACACCGGTCTACGGCACCGTCACCTCGGTCGGCGTGATGCCCTCCGGCTCCTCCTCGGTGCCCAGCTACCCGGTCACCATCGCGGTCACCGGTAACCCCACCGGGCTCTTCGCCGGAGCCGGGGCGAGCGTGTCGATCGTGGTCAAGCAGCTCACCGACGTGCTCGCGGTGCCCAGCGCCGCGGTGCACTACAGCGGCGGGCAGGCCACCGTCGACGAACTGGTCGGCGGCAGGCAGACGAGCAAGCCGATCACCGTGGGGCAGACCTCGAACGGGATGACCCAGGTCCTCAGTGGACTGTCGGAGGGCGAGCAGGTGATGGTCTCCACCCCGGCGGGGACGGGCGGTCCGGCCAGGACGGGCACCGGCACCGGCACCGGGAACGGCCAGGGCGGCCGCGGCACCGGTTTCGGCGGCGGTGGCCGCACCGGCGGCCTCGGCGGGTTCGGGGGCTGAACGTGCCGGAAGCGGTGATCGACGTCCGGGACGTCCGCAAGATCTACTCCACGGGCGTGGTGGAAGTCGAAGCGCTGCGCGGGGTTTCGCTGCGCGTCGAGCACGGCGAGTACGTCGCGATCATGGGGCCATCGGGCTCGGGCAAGTCCACCCTGATGCACATCCTGGGCTGTCTCGACCTGCTCAGCAGCGGGAGCTACTCGCTGGCGGGCGAGGATGTCAGCCATCTGTCCGAACTGGAGCTCGCGGCGATCCGCAACCGCCGCATCGGGTTCGTCTTCCAGCAGTTCAACCTGCTGCCCGGGCTGCCAGCCTGGCGCAATGTGGAGCTTCCGCTCTGTTACGCCGGGGTCCGGCGCGCCGAGCGCAAGGCCAGGGCGGTGGAACTGCTGGAGCGGGTCGGCCTCGGCGAGCGGATCGAACACCGGCCCAACGAGCTTTCCGGCGGCCAGCAGTCCCGCGTCGCGCTGGCACGGGCGCTGGTCAACCGGCCGTCGCTGGTGCTGGCCGACGAGCCCACCGGCGCGCTGGACTCGCACTCGACCGCCGAGGTGCTGTCGGTGTTCCGCGAACTCAACGAGGCCGGCCACACCATCGTGCTGATCACGCACGAGGAGGACGTGGCGGCACAGGCGGACCGCGTGGTGCGCCTGCGGGACGGTCTCATCGAATCGGACACGGGGGAGAACCGGTGAACTGGCTGGAAACCCTGCGCACGAGCTTCGAGGCCATCCGCGCCCACCGGCTCCGGTCCGGGCTGACCATGCTCGGCATTCTGATCGGGATCGCCGCGGTGATTCTGACCGTCGGCCTCGGCCAGGGAGCCCAGGCCCAGGTCGCCTCGGCGATCAACTCCCTCGGCACGAACCTGCTCGTGGTCTCCCCGGGCAGCGCCACCACCAGCACCGGGGTGCGCGGCGGCAGCGGCTCGGCCACCACGCTCACCGTGCACGACGCCACCGCGCTCGCCGCACCCGGCGTGGCGCCGGACATCGCGGGCGTCGCCCCGACCACGACGCGCAGCACGTCGCTGGCGGCCGGCGCCACCACCTGGACCACGTCGGTCGTGGGCACCACGCCGCCGTGGCTGCGGGTGCGGGCCAAGACCCTGGACCAGGGCCGCTTCCTCACCGAGGCGGACGAGACCGGCGAAGCCGCCGTGGTGGTGCTCGGGCCGACGACCGCGTCCGAACTGTTCGGCAGCACCAACGCGGTGGGCCGCACGGTCACCATCGGCAGCACGCCGTTCACCGTGATCGGCGTGCTCGCTTCGGCGGGCACCTCGTCCGCGCTCAACGAGGACGACCAGGCGGTGGTGCCGATCAGTACCGCGGCCGACCGCCTCACCGGCGGCGCGAACCGCACCTCGGTGCAGGCGATCTACCTGGAGGCCACCACGCCGGACACGCTGTCCGCGGCCTACCAGGAGGCCAACCAGGAACTGCTGGTGCTGCACCACCTCGCCAGCGCGGCCTCCGCGGACTTCACCATCAACAGCCAGCAGTCGCTGCTGAACACGGCCAGTTCGGTCAGCAGGACGCTGACCCTGCTGCTCGGCGGGGTCGCCGCGATCTCGCTGCTGGTCGGCGGGATCGGCGTCATGAACATCATGCTGGTCTCGGTCACCGAGCGGATCCGCGAGATCGGCCTGCGCAAGGCGGTCGGCGCGAGCCCGGTGGCGATCCGGCGGCAGTTCATGGTGGAGGCCTCGGTGCTCGGCCTGGCGGGCGGCCTGCTCGGCGCGCTCCTGGGCATCGCGGGCGCGCTGGTCCTGCCGCACCTGATCGCCATCCCGATCACCATTTCGCCGGTCGCCGCGCTCGTCGCGATCCTCACCGCGATCGCGATCGGCCTGGTGTTCGGCGTGTACCCGGCCGGCCGCGCCGCTCGGCTGGCACCCATCGACGCGTTGCGCAGCGAATGACACGGAGGAAGGCATGACGATCCGACGCCTGATCATCGCGGCCACCGGGGCCGTGCTCGCCCTGGCGATGGCCGCGTGCGGTTCTTCGTCTTCGGGCGGCGGAACCGGCGCCGCCGCTTCGAGCGGCCCCGCCGCCCCTGGCAACGGGCAGCGGGGCGGCCCCGCCGCCGCGGGCACGGTCGCCGCGGTGGCCGCCTCCAGCATCGAGGTGCAGAACGCCGCCGACGGGCAGGTGACCGTGAACTTCTCCGGCACCACCACGTTCACCAACCGGGTCGCCGCCGCACTGGCCGATGTCACGGTCGGCTCGTGCGTGATCGTCGGCGGGACCGGCCAGCCGATCACCGCGAAGACCGTGGAGGTCACCGCGGCGTCGGCGAACGGATGCGGTGCGGGCGGGGGAATGCGGCCGCAGAACGGTGGCGGCAGCCGTCCGAACCGGCCCTCCGGCGCTCCCGGCGGTCAGAACGGCAATCCGAACGGCGCTCGCGCGGCGGGCAAGGTGACCGCCGTCAGCGCCACCGGGTTCACGCTGGCGGAGGAAAACCGACAGACCGGAGCGGAAACCGACGTCACGGTCACCGTCGACGGCGGCACCACCTACACCAAGGCGGTGACCGCGGACTCCAGTGCGCTCAAGGTCGGCGAGTGCGTGACGGCGAACGGGAAGGCCGACGACACCGGGGCGGTGACGGCGACCGCGATCGCCATCAGCCAGGCCGGTGCGAACGGCTGCGCGGCCGGTGGCCGTCAGCGCACGGGAGGGACGAATGGCTGAGCGCGCTCGCCGGGCGCTCACCGTGACCGGCGTGGTCGTGGTGGTCGCGGGCATCGCGGTCGTCTGGGTGACCTCGACGTCCTCGTCGCCGGGCTACCGCACCGCGACCGCGGGCCCGGCCTCGGTGACCGCGACCCTGGACACCACCGGCACCATCCAGGCCGTCGACCAGGCCACCATGTCCTTTCCGGTGAGCGGTCAGGTGGCCTCGGTCGGCGTGGCGGCCGGACAGCAGGTCACCACCGGGCAGACGCTGGCCCAGCTCGACACCACCGCGCTGTCGAGCCAGCTCGCCAGCGCACAGTCCACTTTGGCCACGGCGCAGGCCAGGCTGGCCGCCGACCAGTCCGGACAGGGCACCGCCGCGAGTACGGGGCGCGTCACCCCGGCGCTGTACCGCACCGCGGGCACCTCCGGCAGCGGCGGCTCCGGTGACCTGAAGACGGCGCAGGACGCCGTGATCGCGGCCCAGCAGCAGGTGGACAAGGACCTCGCCGCGGTCTCCGCCGCGCTGACCGCGCAGCAGAAGGCCTGCCAGCCGGTGGTGAACCCGGATCCGAAGCAGCCGCCGAGCCAGGACACTGTGGACAGTTGCACCGCGGCGATCCAGCAGACCCAGGACGCCCAGCAGACCACCTCCACCGACGAGCAGAAGCTCGCCGACGCGGAGAACGCGCTGTCGGCGATGCTCGCGAAAGCCGCGAGCACACCGCAGAGCACCTCGCCGAACACCCAGGCGGCGCCCAGCCAGGCACCGAAATCCGGGACCGGTTCGCGGTCCTCCACCGGTTCGTCCGCACAGGGATCTTCGCCGGGCACGAAGACGAGCACCCCGGCCTCGGCCCAGCAACTGGCGGCCGACCAGGCGGCCATCGACGCGGCGAACGCCCAGGTGGCCGTCGCCCAGCAGAACCTGGCGGCGGCCACCCTGGTCAGTCCGATCGACGGCACCGTCGGCCAGGTCGGCCTCACCGCGGGACAGGCGTCCTCCGGCGGGCGCATCGTGGTGCTGGGGCACGGGGCGGTCCAGGTGAGCACGGCGGTCGGCGACAGCCAGGCCGGCCAGGTCAAGCCGGGACAGCGGGTGCTGGTCACCCCGGACGGCAGCGGCACCCCGATCACCGGCAGCGTGACCGCGATCGGGCTGCTGGCGAGCACCACTTCGTCGGGCGCGCCGAGCTATCCGGTGACCATCTCCCTGCCGCCGGGCACCGAACTGCACCAGGG
>NZ_VJWX01000315.1 GCF_007713715.1 Amycolatopsis rhizosphaerae | reverse complement strand
ATGCGGTTGTCGGCCATCAGCTTGGCGGGCACCGCGCGGACACTGGTCGCGGTCGGCACGCTCAGCGAGGCGTCCATGTTCTTGGCGATCGCGGCGGCCGCGCCGCGCAGCTGCTTGGTCTCCGGCTCGCCTGCCTTGGCGGCGGCGGCGGTGGCGGCGGGCTTGGCGCTGGCCGGCCGGGGCTTCGCGGGAGCAGGTGGAGCCGGGGCCGCGGCGGCCTGCTTGGCCGGCGGCGAGGTGGTCGCGAGGGCCTGCCCGTTGCTCGGTCGCGGGGCCGGGGCCGTGGTGGTGGCCTGGCCTGCGGTGCCTGCGCCTTCCGGCTTCGCCGCCGGAGCCTGGGTCGGCTTGAAGTCGGAGAAGAAGTCATGCCAAGCGGCATCTACTGAAGAAGGGTCGGCGAGGAACTGGTCGTACATCTCCTCGACGAGCCATTCGTTGGGGCCGAACTGTGACGCAGGGCTGCTGCTGGACACGGCAGGGACTCGCCTCTATCCATCTCGATCTTGTTGTCCGCTAGTGCGCCTCCCAGGCTAACCCCCTCGCCATTCCGGATGTGATCGAAGTGGTGCATCTGCGTTGCAACTGAGTTTGGGATTGCTCACTTGATCGGTACAGCCGGCGTGTGGGGTGCTATGCGCGCGTGAGGCGGTGCGATGCACCGCGCCGGGCGGCGGCGCCGACCAGCGGCGCTTCACGCGGAGGCCGCCGGAAACGGTACATGGGTTTCGCTGGCTGAGTCACATCGGCGGCGCTCGCCGTCGGGCCCGGCCCGGCGGCGGGGGTAATCTGGCCGGTCGGAGGTGGCCCATGGACCTGGTGGCCGAACTGAGAGCGGTCGTCCCCGGCGACCGGGTGGTGGACGACCCCGGCATCGTCGAAAGCTACCTGCAGGACCACGCCGAATGGGCTCCCTACGGGCGGGCCGCCGCGGTGGTCCGGCCGCGCACCACCGAAGAGGTCCAGGCCGTGGTGCGGGTCGCCGCCCGGCTTCGCGTCCCGGTCGTTCCCCGTGGGGCGGGCACCGGGCTCTCGGGCGGCGCCAACGCGATCGACGGCTGCGTCATCCTGTCCTTCGAGTCGATGGACCGGGTTCTCGAGATCAACCGGCTGGAGCGGCTCGCGGTCGTGCAGCCCGGCATCGTCAACGACGATCTGCGCGCCGCCTGCGCGGTGCACGGCCTGTGGTACCCGCCGGACCCGGCGAGCGCGCCCTGGTCGACCATCGGCGGAAACGTGGCGACCAACGCCGGCGGGGTGTGCTGCGTGAAGTACGGCGTCACCCGCGACTACGTGCTCGGGCTGGAGGTGGTCACCGGGCGCGGCGACGTGGTGCGGCTCGGCCGCCGGACCGCCAAGGGCGTCGCCGGGTACGACCTGTGCGGGCTGATGGTCGGCTCCGAAGGCACCCTGGGCGTCATCACCGAGATCACCGTGCGGCTGCGGCCTTCCCGCGCGCCGGAACGCACCGTCGCCGGCTACTTCGACTCCATCGTGGCGGCGGGCGAGGCGGTCAGCGCGGTGTCCGCCTCCGGAGTCGTCCCGTCGGCACTGGAACTGGTCGACCGGCACTGCCTCGAGGCGGTGGACGCGTGGAAGAACATGGGCCTTTCGGCCGACGCGAACGTCGTGCTGCTCGGCCGCTGCGACACCCCGGGCCTCGCGGGTGAAGAGGAGGCCCAGGTCCTGCTGCGGTGCTTCGAGCAGGCCGGTGCCTCCTGGGCCGCGGTGTCGTCGGACGAGCAGGAGGCCGAGGCCCTGTTCGACGCGCGGCGCCTGGCGTATCCGGCGCTGGAACGGCTCGGACCGGTGCTCACCGAGGACGTGTGCGTGCCGAAGGCCCAGGTTCCCGAGATGCTCGCCCGCATCGAGAAAACCGCCGTCGCGCACGACACGCTCATCGCGAACATCGCGCACGCCGGGGACGGCAACCTGCACCCGTTGCTGATCACCCCGATCGGCGACGAGGACGCGAAACGGCGTGCCCAGGCCGCCTTCGAGGACATCATCGCCGACGCCGTCGAACTCGGCGGCACCGTCACCGGCGAGCACGGGGTCGGGCTGCTCAAGCGCGGCGGGCTGCGGCGGGAGGTGAGCCCCGGCGTGCTCGACCTGCACCGGGCCGTCAAGACCGCGCTCGATCCGCTCGGCATCCTCAACCCCGGCAAGGTTTTCGACTGAGGAGGGGACCCCTCACGGCAACCCGCAACCCCCCTTGCAGGCTCCGCACCCCGGCCGGAGGGACTGGGGCAAGCCGTGAAGGGTCCCTTCACAGTCGTATTTGCCGTGAAGGGACCCTTCACGGCCAACACTCACGCGACCTTGCCGGAGCCCTCACGGGAGACCCTGGGCCAGACCGGGTCAGTGGCCGGAGCCGGTGTACCAGAGCTGGGCGTAGTGTCCGCCGGCGGCGAGTAGCTCTTCGTGCGTGCCCTGCTCGACGACCCGGCCGCGGTCCAGCACCACGATCCGGTCGGCCTTGGCCGCGGTCGCCAGCCGGTGCGCGACCACGAACGTCGTGCGCCGCCGGGCCAGGTTCTCCGTGGCCCGCAGCACGGCGGCCTCGGTAGCCGGGTCGAGCGCGGCGGTCGCCTCGTCCAGCAGCAGCACGTCCGGGTCGACCAGTTCGGCGCGCGCCAGCGCGATCAGCTGCCGTTGTCCCGCCGACAGCGAGCGCCCCCGTTCCCCGACCGGCTGCCGGAACCCGGCGGGCAGCGCGGCCACCCCGTCCAGCGCGCCCACCGCACGCACCGCGGCCTCCACTTCCGCGTCCGTCGCCGAGGGACGGCCGTAGCGCACGTTGTCCGCGACCGTGCCGGTGAACAGGTGCGCCTCCTGCGGCACGACCCCCATCCGGTGCCGCAGCGCGGGCAGGTCGTAGTCCCGCACGTCCACCCCGTCGATGCTGACCTTGCCGCCGGTCGCGTCGTAGAACCGGGCGAGGAGCTTGACCACGGTCGACTTGCCCGCGCCCGTGGCGCCCACGAGCGCCACCGTCTCACCGGGGGTCACCTTGAGGAAGACATCCGCCAGGGCAAGGGAATCCGACCCCGCGTAGCCGAACTCCACGGCGTCGAAGGTGACCTCGCCCGCCAGGTGTTCCGGCACTGGAACGGGGTTCGCGGGCGGCGGTACCGACGACGGCGTGCGCAGCAGGTCGCCGATCCGGCGCAACCCCACCTTCGCCTGCTGGTAGCCGTCGAACACCGAGGAAAGCTGCTGGATCGGCGAGAAGAACAGGTTGAGGTAGAGCAGGAAGGCGAGCAGCACACCGACCGGCAGGCTCCCCGCCGCCACCCGGTTGGCCCCCGCGACCAGCACGATCGCCTCGGCCACGCCGGAGAGCATGGTGACGAACGGGAAGTAGGTGGCGACATAGCGCTGGGCCCGCAGCCGCGAGCGCCGGTACGCGTCGCTGCGCGAGGCGAACACTTCGGCCGAGCGTTCCTCACGGCTGTACGCCTGCGCGACCCGCAGGCCGCTGACGTTCTCCTGCATGTCGGCGTTGACCACGCTGACCCGTTCCCTGGCTTCGGTGTAGGCCGCGGTGGCGAGCCTGCGGAAGACCACCGTCGCGATGATCAGGATCGGCAGCACACTCAGCGCGTACGCGGCCAAGGAGGCGTCGGTGATCAGCAGGGCGGCGGAGATCCCGGTCAGCGTCAGCGCGCTGATCACCGCCTGGGCCAGTCCGGTCTGCAGGAACGTGGACAGGGCGTCCACGTCCGTCGTCATCCGCGTCATGATCTTGCCCGACAGTTCGCGCTCGTAGTAGTCGAGCCCGAGCCGCTGCAGGTGCGCGTAGCTGCGTACCCGCAGCGAGTACAGCACCGTTTCCCCGGCGCGCGCGGTGAGACGGGTCTGCACCGCGATCACCAGCCAGTCCAGGGTGATCACCGCGGCCCCGATGGCGGCCATGAGCCAGATCACCGATTCGACCCCGGGCCGGACCCCGTGGTCGACGCCCTGCTGGTACAGCGAGGGGAGCGCGATCGACGCCAGCGCGTCCAGCCCCACCAGCACGATCACCGCGGTGAGCAGGCCGCGCACCGGCCGGAGCAGCCGCCCGAGCCGGAAACCCGGGTCGGGCGCGGTCACGTCGGTGTCCCGCAGCGCGGGGGTGTCCGTGGCGGGAGGGAGTTTCCGCACGCCTTCGATGAGCTCTTCGGTGGGCGGCACGTCTATCGAGCCGGGTCTGCCCATACCGGCGCCCGCGGCGGGCGCCGCGGCACCGCGCAGCTGTGCCGATCCCGCCAGCTCGGCCGCCTCGTCCTGCTCGGCCGGTTCGGGCCACAGTTGCGGCGTGATCCCCGAGGACGGCTGAACCGCGCAGTCGCGCCGATGGACCTCTTCGACGCCCTCGCCGGGCCCGGAGACCAGCTCCCGGAACAGCTCACAGCGTTCTTCCAGCTCGGCCGCCGTGCCCACGTCGACGACGCGGCCCGCGTCGAGCACGGCGATGCGGTCGGCGAGCGCGAGCGTCGAGCGGCGATGCGCGACGAGCAGGGTGGTCCGGGTCGCGGTGACCGCCCGCAAGGTCTCGTGGATCGCGGCTTCGGTGACGGTGTCCACCGCGGAGGTGGCGTCGTCGAGGATGAGGATCCGCGGATCGGTGATCAGGGCCCTGGCCAGGCCGAGCCGCTGCCGCTGCCCACCGGACAGGGTCAGCCCCCGCTCGCCGACCTCGGTGTCGTAGCCGTCCGGCAGGTGCAGGATGAAGTCGTGGGCCTCGGCCGCCTTGGCCGCGGCGACGATCTCCTCTTCGCTCGCGTCGGGCCTGCCGTAGGCGATGTTGTCCCGGATCGAGGCGGAGAACAGGAACGCCTCCTCGAACACCACCCCGATCGCCTGGCGCAGTTCGGCGAGCTTCACCTCGCGCACGTCCTGGCCGCC
Organism: Amycolatopsis rhizosphaerae; assembly: GCF_007713715.1. Taxonomy (GTDB): domain Bacteria; phylum Actinomycetota; class Actinomycetes; order Mycobacteriales; family Pseudonocardiaceae; genus Amycolatopsis_E; species Amycolatopsis_E rhizosphaerae. The sequence goes on along the minus strand of NZ_VJWX01000315.1, from coordinate 3,502 downwards.
GACTTCGACGGACCCGTCGTGCACGTCGTAGAAGCGGGGCAGCAGCAGGGAAATCGTCGACTTCCCCGAACCCGCCGTCCCGACCAGCGCCAGCGTTTCACCCGGTTTCGCCTCCAGGGACAGGCCGTTCAGCACCGGTTCGGACCGGGTGTAGCCGAACCGCACATCGGTCAGCCGGATGCCGAGCGGCCCCTCGGGCAGCGCACTGGCGTCCGGCGCGTCCCGCACCTCGGGCTGCGCGTCGATCAGCTCGTACACGCGGTCGGCACCCGCGCGGGTCAGCTGGGCCTGCACCACCATCGAGGAGAGCATGCGCGCCGGGCCGACCAGGCCGGACACGTAGCTGGCGAACGCCAGGAAGGTGCCCAGGCTGACCTCACCGCGCAGGGCGAGGATGCCACCGAACGCCAGCACCGCGACCTGCCCCGCCGCCGGCAGTGCCGAGGTGGTCGCGGCCGGCACGGCCGACAGCCGGGCGGCCCGCAGCCGCTCAGCGAACAGTCGCTTCGCCGCCGACTCCAGGCGCGCCACCTCGCGCGCCTCCTGCCCGAAGCCCTTGACCACCCGCACCCCGGTGACGGTTTCCTCGACGTGCTGGGCGAGGTCCGCGGCCCGCTGCTGCGCCGACCAGGTGGCCGGGAACAGCCGTTTGCGGGACGCGCCCGCGACGATCGCCACCGCGGGCACCACGATCAGGGCGATCAGCGTCAGCAGCGGCGACATCCACAGCATCGCCGCGAGCGAGAACACCGCGAAGATCACCGAACCGGCCGAGACCGGCACCATCATCAGCAGCGACACGACCAGCTGCAGATCGGTGATGGCGCGGGAGACCACCTGGCCGGTGCGCAGCGAGTCCTGCTTCCCACCGTCCAAACGGGACACCGCGCCGAACACGGCCCGGCGGAGGTCGTGCTGCACGTCCAGTGCCAGCCGGCCGCCGACGTAGCGGCGCACGAACGCGGTCCCGAACATCAGCACCTGGACCCCGACCAGACCACCGGCCAGCAGGCCCAGCCGGGCGGTGCTCCCGGTGACCGCGTCGTCCACGGCCGCCCGCACCAGCAGCGGGCTCCCCGCCTGGAAGCCCACGCTGATCACCGCCGCGGCCATCGAAAGCACCACGAGAACGGGATGCCGCCATGCCGCGGCGGAGAGTCTGCGGATCCAACCGGTCGGGGCTTCGGGGGCAGGCGCGGCAGTCGTCACCCAGCCAGGCTATGCGCCTTCGGTCAGGTGATGTCGCGTCGCTGGTTGGAAGCCCAGCCGGTGAGGAAGAACAGCATGGTCCAGGCGAAGAAGATCAGCGCCGAGGCCCACCAGGAGAAGGCGCCCGGCGCCCCTGCGAAGTACTGCAGGGTCCACTGGGCCTCTTCGTTAATACGGGGCAGCTTCACCCCGGCGGCCCCGAACGCCTCCGCGCCGATCGCGCCCACGATGCCGTTCATCGTGCCGTTGGGCAGCACGCCACCGAGCCAGGAGACCTTCCACAGGCCGTAGCTCACCAGAACCAGGACGTTCTCGAAGACCAGGAGGTAGATCGACAGCGTGATCACGCTGCCGACCACGCTCTTCCAGACCGCGCCGACGCCGATCCCGAACAGGGTGGCCAGCACCCCGGCCAGGACCGACGCGCCGATCACGCCCAGCCACTGCCCCGAGGTCGGCTGCCGCGCCTGGTCCACGCTCAGGGCGATACCGAGGCTCGCCACGGCCGCGATGACCAGGCCGTACAGCATTCCCCAGACGATGTAGGTGATCATCTTCGCGGTGAGCACCGAGCCGCGGTTCGGGGCGGTGAGGAAGGTCGTGGTGATCGTCTTCTTGCTGTACTCGCCCGCCAGGGCGTACACGCCGAAGATGACCGGGAAGACCAGGCCGATGTTGATGCCGTGCCCGATCGCGAGCAGGCCCATCGGGAGGTGGCCGATCTCGATGCCCAGGGCGTGGGCGATGTCCTGGGTCTCCTCGCTGTCGAGCACGTTGCCGACCTTGTTGGCGAAGGCACCCCAGCCCAGTGCGAACCCGAAGGCGAAGACGACCGCCGGGATCATCAGCCCCCACCAGCTCTTCGTGGTGAGCGTCTTGCGGAATTCCGCGATGATCAGCCTGCCCATGTCAGCGCTGGCCTCCCCAACCCTGCTGCGGCCCTGGCTGGCCTTGCGGCGGATAGCCGGGCGGGACCTGGTACTGCTGCGGTGTCTGTGGTGTCTGTGGTGTCTGCGGCGGGTAGCCGGGCGGCGGTGGCCCCCAGCCACCCTGCTGCGGCGCCTGCTGCTGGTACTGCGCCTGCTGGGGCGCGACCCCGAACTGCGGGGCGCCCGAGTACTGGCCCTGGGTGAGCTGGAAGAAGAGCCGCTCCAGATCGGCGCGCTCCTCTTCCATCCCGTAGACCGCCAGGCCCGACTTCGCGACCAGGTCACCCACCTGCTGCCGACTCGCGCCGTAGACCGCCACCCGGCCGTCCGGGGTGGCTTCGAGCTGGGCCACACCGGCCCCCTGCAGTGCCTTCACCAGCGCCGCCGCGTCGGCCGCCTGCACCAGCACCCGCGACTGCTGGCTGCTGCGGAGCTGTTCGAGCGAGCCGAAGTAGCGCGTCATGCCCTGGCTGATGATCACCACGTTGTCGATGGTCTGCTCAACCTCGGACAGCAGGTGGCTGGACACCAGCACCGTCCGGCCTTCACGCGCGTAGGCGCGCAGAAAGTTGCGCAGCCACAGGATGCCTTCGGGGTCCAGACCGTTCGCCGGCTCGTCGAGCACGAGGACCTGCGGGTTGCCGAGAAGTGCGGTCGCCAGCGCGAGACGCTGGCGCATACCGAGCGAGAACCCGCCCGGCTTGCGGTTCGCCGCCGAGGACAGACCGACCAGGGCGAGCACCTCGTCCGCCCGCTGATCCGGCACCCCGAGCGCCGCGGCGTACACGCGCAGGTGGTTCCGCGCGGTCCGCTTCGGGTGGAACCCTTCGTTCTCCAGCACCGTGCCCACCACCCGGGCGGGGTTGCCCAGCTGGTGATAGGGCAGGCCGTTGATCGTCGCGGTACCCGCGGTCGGGGTGACCAGGCCGAGAATCATCCGGAGCGTGGTCGTCTTGCCCGCGCCGTTCGGCCCGAGGAAGCCGGTGACCGAACCCGGTTCCACCATGAAACTCAGGTTCTGCACAGCGGGAACGGGGCCGAACGTCTTGCTGAGGTTCTGCACCACAATGCGGCCGCTGCCGTCGTTCTGCATCGCGTCCCCCCTGGTTCCGGCGAATGGGTGAAGATCAGCGCAGCGGACATCCTGCCTTATCGCCTCCCAAGGGGGGACCACCGGGCCGAAGGTCACTATGGGTGACTGAATCACCAGGTTGACGCACTAACCGTGAAGAAGTATTTCGGGCAAAACACGGGCCCCGATGCAGCGAACTCCGCCGCGAGCACCTAAGCTGATACGTGGCGGCCCGCTCCCAGTGACCCCCAGGCTGGTTGAGCGGGCCGCCCCTTGTTCGCCGGGGCTTTGC
>NZ_VJWX01000314.1 GCF_007713715.1 Amycolatopsis rhizosphaerae | reverse complement strand
GGGTGGGACTCGCCAGGGGAGCCGTGCCGTGAGGGGGTCCCTCACGGCACGGCGGTGGCGCGAAGCGCGCCGGGGTCAGTCGCGGGTGAAGCGGTTCCAGACCTTGCCCGCGGCGCCGGAGACGGCTTCGCCGACATCGCCGAGCACCTTCACGATCGGATCGGCGGAGGTGGTGAAGGAGTCCTTGTACGACCGGGCGGCGGCCTTGACGTCCTCCGTCCAGTCCGCGGCGGGAGCGTCGTCCTCCCGGCGCGGGTACTCGCCCGCCAGCAGAGCGCGGTAGTCCTCGCTCGCCGCCCAGCGCTGCAACTGCGCGGCGCGCACCACCGCGAGCGGATGGGTCATGTCCTCGACGTAGCGCAGCTTGTGCAGGCTGTCGCGGATGTCGTCCACCGACTCGTACTCGCGGGCCTGTTCGAGGAACGACGCGGTGTCCACGGTCGCGGGGTCGACACCGCCGGCGAGCAGGACGTGGACCCGGAGCGCGGCCGCGGGGTCCTGCCCGCACAGCAGGCCCGCGCGGTCACAGGACAGTTCCGACTTGCGGAACCACTCTTTCAGCGCCGCGATGACGACGCGCAGGCCCAGCGCGCTCACGGGCATGAACGACAGGGACAGCTGGAGGTTGATCAGCCGGATCAGCATGGTGCGGTACACCGCGTGCCCGGACAGCACGTGTCCCATCTCGTGGCCGATGACGAACCGCAGACCCTCCCGGTCCAGCAGGTCCACCGCCGCGGTGGACAGCAGGATGAACGGCTCGTCCATGCCGACGGTCATCGCGCGCACCTCGGGGTCGCGCATGACGAACAGGTCCGGCACGGTTTCGAGATCGAGCACCTCGGCGCAGTCGTGCCGCAGCCGGTCGAGTTCCGGGTACTGCCGCGGGCCGACGCGGATCGACGAGGCCAGCGCCATCAGGCGTTCCCCGCGTTCGCTGAACGCGCCGGACACGGTCTTGAGCACCTGTGCGAAACCGGGTACCGCCCGCAGGGTCGCCAGTGCGCCCCGGTCGGCCGGATGCTCGTAGGCCCGCGGGCTGATGCCGGGGAACCGCACCAGCGCCCGGGAGATCTCGTTGTTGGTCACCTTCTCCAGATCGTTCCCGGGGCCGATCCGTTTCAGCCGTGCGGCGCTACGAGTTCGCGCACATGGCTCACGCTGCCGCAGCCGAACTCCAGCTGCCGTTGCCGCTGCGCGGCGAAGGCGCGGCCGAGCGAGGCCCGGTCGGAGGCGGACAAGGTACGCCGCAACCCGTTGAGCAGCAGCCGTTCCTCGGCGCGGATATGGGTGGAGACCACCGCTTCGAGCTCCTCCAGTGCCTTGTCGAACTCCTCGCCTCCGGTCGATTCGTTTTCCAGCAAGGAAAGCAGCGCACCCGCGAACCCCGCGCCCTCGTCGCGCCCGTCGGCGACCGAGGGGCGGACGACCCGCTCGGTCGCCGTATCGTGCGCGACCAGCAGCGCGGACAGTTCCGCGCGGGCTTGTCCGCGGTCGGACTCGGCGTTGCGCAGGTCCCGGAACAGCTGCTCGATCCGGCGGTGGTCGTCGAGGATCATCTCGACGAGGTCGGTGCCCGGCCCGGACGGCTTGCCCAGGGGACGCGTCCAGCCGAAGGTGAGTTCGACCGCGTGCTGCCAGTGCGCGTACTCCGATTCCCGGCGTGCCGGGTCCATCGAGGGCAGCCACTGGGCGGCCCGGTGCCAGTTGCGGCGCAGGCCCTCCAGGTCCGGCCAGTACCCGACCGACAGCCCGGCCGCGTAGGCCGCCCCGAGCGAGACGGTTTCGGCGACCATCGGCCGCACCACCGGCACGTCCAGCACGTCGGCGACGAACTGCATGAGCAGGTTGTCCGCGGTCATCCCGCCGTCCACCTTCAGCGTCGACAACCGGAGTCCGGAATCGGCGTTCATCGCGTCGACCACCTCGCGCGTCTGCCAGCCGGTGGCCTCCAGGACCGCGCGGGCCAGGTGGCCCTTGGTGATGTAGGAGGTCAGCCCGGCGATCACGCCCCGCGCCTCGCTGTGCCAGTGCGGGGCGAACAGGCCGGAAAAGGCGGGCACGATGTAGCAGCCGCCGTTGTCCTCCACGGTGCGCGCGAGCGTTTCGATCTCCGGGGCGCTGCCGATGAGTTCGAGGCCGTCGCGGAACCACTGCACGAGCGAACCGGTGACCGCGATCGAGCCCTCGAGCGCGTACACGGCCGGTTCGTCGCCGATCTGGAAACCGACGGTGGTGAGCAGCCCGTGCGTCGAAGGCACCGGGGTGCCGCCGGTGTTGAGCAGGAGGAAGCTGCCGGTGCCGTAGGTGCATTTCGCCTCGCCGGGGGCGAAGCAGGTCTGGCCGAACAGCGCCGCCTGCTGGTCGCCGAGCGCCGCCGCGATGCGGATGCCGGGCACCACCGTCGTGGTGGTGCCGTAGACCTCGGTGGAGGAACGGATCTCGGGCAGCATCCGCCGGGGCACGTCGAAGAACGCGAGCAGCTCGTCGTCCCAGGACAGCGTGCGCAGGTTCATCAGCATGGTGCGGCTGGCGTTGGTCACGTCGGTCACGTGCACCCCGCCGTCGGGGCCGCCGGTGAGGTTCCAGATGAGCCAGCTCTCCATCGTGCCGAACAGCACGTCACCGCGTTCGGCGCGTTCGCGCAGGCCCGGGGTGCGGTCGAGCAGCCAGCGGATCTTGGGAGCGGAGAAGTACGTCGCGAGGGGGAGCCCGGACAGGTGCCGGACCCGTTCGGCGCCCGCCGTGCGGGCGAGCTGCTCGGTCAGCGCGTCGGTGCGGGTGTCCTGCCACACCACCGCCCGGCTCACCGGTGCCCCGGTGTGCCGGTCCCACAGCACCGTCGTCTCGCGCTGGTTGGCGATGCCGAGCCCGACCACCTGCTGCGCGCTCGCCCCGGCCTGCGCGAGCGCCTGCGGCACGATCCGGCCGAGGTTGCGCCAGATCTCCGAGGCGTCGTGCTCGACCCAGCCCGGGCGGGGAAAGTGCTGCTGGTGCTCGCGCTGCACCACCGACACCAGACGTCCCTGCGCGTCGAACAGGATGCACCGGGTGGAGGTGGTGCCCTGGTCGATGGACATCACGTAACGCTGAACCATGGTCCTCGCTCCGTCTCGGCTTCGTTGCCTGCGGTCACTACCGGGACGCCCCGAGATCCCGGGACACCGCGCGGGCGGCGTCGCGCACCTGGTTGAGCAGCCGGGGATCGGGTTCCCCGCCGGAGTCGCAGAGGCGTTCCGCGGGGCCGGTCACCCCGATCGCGCCCACCACGATGCCGCCGTGGCCCCGGATGGGGGCGGCGATCCCGGCCTCGCCCGGAACCATCTCGCCGTTTTCGCAGGCCCAGCCCGCTTCGCGCACCTTGGCCAGCGCCCGTTTGAGCAGCACCGGCGATACCAGGGTGCGCCGGGTGTAGGTCTCGGGTTCGGTGCGGCGCAGTGAGGACAGGAGATCGGCGTCGTAGGCGAGCAGGATCTTCCCCAGGGCGGTCGCGTGCAGGGGCAGCAGGGTGCCGACGTCGAGCGTCTGCAGCGAGTCGTCGGGGCGGAAGACGTGGTGCACCACCAGGACCCGGCCCTCCAGCGGCGCGCCGATCCGCACCGCCTCGCCGCTGCGGGCGGCGAGCGCGTCCGCCCAGTTGATCGCGCGGGAGCGCAGCTCGTTCACGTCGAGGTAGCTGGTGCCCAGGTGGAGCAGTGCGGCGCCGAGCTGGTACTTGCCGGTGTCGTGGTCCTGCTCGACGAAACCGACGCCCTGCAGGGTGCGCAGGATGCCGTGCGCGGTGCCCTTGGCCAGTTCCAGTGATTCGGCGATTTCACCCACCCCGAGACGGCCGGAACCGCGCGCGAGCAGGCGCAGGATCGCGGCGGCGCGTTCGATGGACTGGATGGGGCCGGGCACGCTGAAACCCTAACCCGGCCGTCCCCGGTTCGACAATGTCGAACCCGGTCCCGGAGCCGTTCGACAATGCCGACCGCGCTTTGTTGACGTTGCTCCGGGCCGACCATAGCGTCCTTGCACCAGTAGTGGGACGGAATGTCCTTTGTGGAGGATGCAATGGCGCGAAACCTCAAGGCCATGGGGCTGCCCGGCGAACTCGCCGCGGAGTTCCTCGGCACGTTGATCCTGATCCTGTTCGGCTGCGGCGTGGTGGCGCAGGTCGCGGCGGCCGGAATCGGGAACCACGACAGCATCGCGTGGGCGTGGGGACTCGGCGTGACGCTGGGCGTCTACGTGGCGTCACGGATCAGCGGGGCCCACCTCAACCCGGCGGTGACCATCGCACTGGCGGTGTTCAAGGGCTTTTCCTGGCGCAAGGTCGCCCCGTACGCGCTCGCGCAGACCGCGGGCGCGTTCATCGCGGCACTGCTCGTGCGCTGGAACTACACCGAGGTGCTCAACGCGAAGGACCCCGGGCTGACCATCAAGACGCAGGGTGTGTTCTCCACGCTGCCGGGTAACGGGACCCTGCCGGTGAGCGACTGGGGCGCCTTCCGCGACCAGATCATCGGCACCGCGATCCTCGTACTGCTCATCCTCGCCATCACCGACCTGCGCAACACCGCGCCCGCGGCCAACATGGCCCCGCTCATCGTGGGCCTCGCCGTGGTCGCCATCGGCATGGCATGGGGTACCGACGCCGGTTACGCGATCAACCCCGCCCGTGACTTCGGGCCGCGGCTGGCCTCCTGGCTCACCGGATACGACACCGCCTTCACCGACCAGTACGGCTTCCCCTACTGGTGGATCCCGATCGTCGCCCCGGTTCTCGGCGGCCTGATCGGCGCCGGCCTGTACAAGCTGTTCATCGAGCGGTTCCTGCCGAAGGACGCGCCGGAGCCCGCGCCCGCGGTGAGCAGCCCCGAACTCGAAGCCGCCTGATCCGGCCGTCCCGGCCAATCCCCGTTTCCCGCAGCAAAGGAGCTTGCCATGCCCGATTTCGTCGGAGCCGTGGACCAGGGAACCACGAGCACCCGCTTCATGATCTTCGACCACGGTGGCAACGAGGTGGCGCGCCACCAGCTGGAGCACGAGCAGATCCTGCCCAAGCCGGGCTGGGTCGAGCACAACCCCACCGAGATCTGGGAACGCACCCGCTCGGTGATCGAGACCGCGCTGAACAAGGCCAACCTGCGTGCGGGTGACCTGGCCGCGCTGGGCATCACCAACCAGCGCGAGACCACGGTGGTGTGGAACCGGCGGACCGGCCGCCCCTACTGCAACGCCATCGTGTGGCAGGACACCCGGACGGACCGCATCGCTTCGGCACTCGAGCGCGACGGGCGCGGCGAGGTCATCCGCCGCAAGGCGGGCCTGCCCCCGGCGACCTATTTCTCCGGCGGGAAACTGCAGTGGATCCTGGAGAACGTCGAGGGGGTGCGCGAAGACGCCGAGAAGGGCGAGGCGATCTTCGGCACCACCGACAGCTGGTTGCTGTGGCATCTCACCGGGGGCGTGGACGGCGGGGTGCACGCCACCGATCCGACCAATGCCAGCCGCACCATGCTGATGAACCTGGAAACCCTGTCGTGGGACGAGGAACTTCTGTCCTTTTTCGACATTCCACGGTCGATGCTGCCGGAGATCCGCCCTTCGTCCAATCCGGACACCTTCGGCGTCACGCGGGCGAACGGGCCGCTGGGCGGCGAGGTGCCGCTGACCGGCGACCTCGGCGACCAGCAGGCGGCCACGGTCGGGCAGGTGTGCTTCCGGCCCGGCGAGGCGAAGAACACCTACGGCACCGGGAACTTCCTGCTGCTCAACACCGGGCACGAGCTGGTGCGCTCGAAGGCGGGGCTGCTCACGACGCTGTGCTACCAGTTCGGCAACGACAAGCCGGTGTACGCACTGGAAGGCTCCATCGCGGTCACCGGTTCCGCGGTGCAGTGGCTGCGCGACCAGCTCGGCATCATCAGCGGTGCCTCGCAGAGCGAGGCGCTGGCCCGTGAGGTGGAGGACAACGGCGGCATCTACTTCGTGCCCGCGTTCTCCGGCCTGTTCGCGCCGTACTGGCGTTCCGACGCCCGCGGCGCGATCGTCGGCCTGACCCGCGCTACCACCAACGCCCACCTGGCCCGCGCGACGCTGGAGGCGATCTGCTACCAGAGCCGCGACGTGGTGGAGGCGATGGAGGCCGACTCCGGCGTCACGCTGGACGTGCTGCGGGTGGACGGCGGGGTCACCGCGAACGAGCTGTGCATGCAGCTGCAGGCCGACGTGCTCGGCGTGCCGGTGTCGAAGCCGGTGGTCGCCGAGACCACCGCGCTCGGTGCCGCCTACGCCGCCGGTCTGGCCACCGGGTTCTGGGCCTCCACCGAAGAACTCGAACGGAACTGGAACGAGGACAAGCGCTGGCAGCCGTCGTGGACGGAGGAGCAGCGCACCAAGGGATACGCGGGATGGAAGAAGGCGGTCGGCCGGACCCTCGACTGGGTCGACGTCGACTGACACCCCGCCCCGAACAGCAAGGAGAACAGCCATGTCATCCGTACCGCTTTCCCCGGCCTACCGGGCCGAGTCGCTGCGCCGGGCCCGGAGCGAGGAAGTCGACGTCCTGGTCGTCGGCGGGGGAGTGACCGGCGCGGGAGCGGCACTCGACGCCGCTTCGCGCGGGTTGTCCGTCGTGCTCGTGGAGGCCCGTGACTTCGCCGCGGGCACGTCGAGCCGGTCGAGCAAACTGATCCACGGCGGGCTGCGGTACCTGGAACAGCTGGACTTCAAGCTGGTGCGGGAGGCGCTCAAGGAGCGGGGCCTGCTGGTCACCCGGCTGGCCCCGCACCTGGTGCACCCGGTGAAGTTCCTCCTGCCCCTGCAGCACCGGGTGTGGGAACGCGGCTACATCGGGGCGGGCGTGCTGCTCTACGACACGCTCGGCGGGGCGCGCGCCCTGCCCCGGCATCGCCACCTCAGCCACCGGGGGGCGCTGGCCGAGGCGCCGGGGTTGAGCGAACACGCGCTGATCGGCGCGATCCAGTACCACGACGCCCAGGTTGACGACGCCCGGCACACCATGATGGTCGCGCGGACCGCCGCCGGGCATGGCGCGTCGGTGCTGACCCGCGTGCGGATGACGAGCCTGCTGCGGGAGGGCGGCCGCGTGCGCGGCGCGCGGGTGCGGGACACCGAAAGCGGCGAGGAGTTCGAGATCCGGGCCCGGGCCGTGCTCGCGGCGACCGGGGTGTGGAGCGACGACATGGCCGAGGCGGCGGGGATCCCCGCGCCGTTCACGGTCCGCGCGTCCAAGGGCGTGCACCTGGTCGTGCCGCGCGCGAAGATCGACCTGCACACGGGCCTGATCCTGAGGACCGAAAAGAGCGTGCTGTTCGTGATCCCGTGGGAAACGCACTGGATCGTCGGCACCACCGACACGCCCTGGGACCTCGACCGCGACCACCCGGCCGCCAGCCGGGCCGACGTCGACTACATCCTGGAGCACGTCAACCGCGTGCTGCGCACCCCGCTGACGCACGACGACATCGAGGGCGTGTACGCGGGGTTGCGGCCGCTGCTGGCCGCGAAGGCCGCGGAGACCACGAAGCTGTCGCGCGAGCACGCGGTGGCCCGTCCGGTGCCCGGACTGTCCATCGTGGCGGGTGGGAAGTACACCACCTACCGCGTGATGGCCAAGGACGCGGTGGACATGGCGGCCCGGGATCTCGGGCGTCCGGTGCCGCCGTCGCGCACGGAGGAGGAGCCGATCCTGGGCGCGGTGGGCTACCACTCGCTGTGGGAGCGGCGCCGCGCGCTGGCGGAGCGGGCCGGGCTGGCGCCGGAACGCGTGGTCCACCTGCTGCGCCGCTACGGCAGCGCGATCCACGACCTGCTGGACGCGATCGCCCAGCGGCCGGAACTCGGCGAGCCGATTCCCGGTGCCGGGGGCTACCTCAAGGCGGAAGCCGTCTACGCCGTCTCGCACGAGGGTGCCCTGCACCTGGAGGACGTGCTCACGCGGCGGACCCGGATCTCGATCGAGCAGGCCGGGCGCGGGGTGGAGGCGGCGCCGGTGGTGGCCGGGCTGATCGCGCCGCTGCTGGGCTGGGACGAGGCGACCCGGCAGCGCGAGGTGCGCACCTACCTCGAACGGGTGCGGGCGGAGCGGGCGGCGCAGGAACAGCCCGACGACGAGGCCGCCAACGCCAGCCGCCTTGCCGCCCCGGACCTGCTGCCCACCACCTGAACCCCGGGGCGTGACGACGCACTCCAGGGTGCGTTTTCGGCCGTGCGCGGGGACGGGGGCGAGCCGTGGAGGGAGCGGCTCGCCCCCGAACACCGAATGGTGACCCGGTGCCACCCTTCCTACGATGACCGGCATGGACGTCACGCCGGCGCGATCCGCTCGCGGCGGCCTCGTGCTGTCGACGCTGGCGGCCGGCCAGTTCCTGATGACCCTGGACCCGTCGG
>NZ_VJWX01000313.1 GCF_007713715.1 Amycolatopsis rhizosphaerae | reverse complement strand
GAGGGTGCAGTGGGCGCCGCGAAGGGGGGCCGGGTCGCTGGTGTAGATGTGCGTGCCGTCGGTCGCGCGGATCCGGAAGCAGTACTTGCGGGCCGGGTCGACCGGGACCGACGCGGTGTGCTGGTGGTTGACCACCTGGACCGTCGTGCCGATCCGTTCACCCGTGACGACCACCGCGAAGTCCAGTTCGCCGTCGGCACTCCAGTTCAGCTGGACCGTGGTGCCCAGATCGACGGGCGGGGCCAGGACGAGATTCACCTTCGGTGCCGGGTCGGCCGAGGACGGCGGCTGTGCGGGCGGGGCGGAACTCATCGCCACCGGGGCGGCGAGCTGCCGGGCCGGCGCGTTCAGCGCGATGACCACCGGCACCGCGGTCAGCCCCACGACCGCCACCCCGAGGCCCACCAGGATGGCGGGCCGCCGACCGATCCGCGACCGCCTTTCGGGCCGCGAAGGCGTCGATCCGTCGAAGGTGCGGACCAGGGTTCGCCCACCCCCGCCCGAAACGGCGGACGGCACAGCGGACGGCACAGCGGACACCGAAGGCGGCCCGGAGGGCGGGAACGGCGCCGGGAAGGCCACGGGAGCGGGCGCTACGGCGCCGGCGAAGTCGTCGAACTCGACCTCGGGCCGACCCGCCGCCGTCCGGGACAGCCGCTCGAACGACTCCGCCACGCCCGCCGCGTCCCGCGGCCGGTCCGCCGGATCCTTGGCCAGCAGGCGGCAGACCACTTCGGACAGTTTGGCCGGGACCCCGGCCGTGGTGATCGGGGCCACCGGCTCGCGCAGCACGCGCAGGATCCGGTCGCCGGTCCGCTGCCCGGCGACGTGGGGGAACGGCGGTGCGCCCGTCAACGCGGTGTACAGCACGGCACCCAGCCCGTACAGGTCGGACGCCGCGGACAGGGTGTCGTCGCGCAGCGTCTCCGGGGCGGCGTACTCCACGGCGAACTTCGGGTCCCGGGGGAACCGCCGCCGCAGGGCTGTCCCGAAGTCGGCGAGGACCGGTTCGCCGGACAGGCGGTACAGCACGTTGTGCGGAGTGACGCCGCCGTGCACGACGTCCACCGCCTGTGCCGAGGCGAGCGCGGTGGCGATCGTCCGTCCGACGGCGAGGACGTCGGGCACGGCCAGTGGCGCGCCGCCCTGGCCGCCCTGCGCGAGCAGCCCGGCCAGCGAACCCCGGCACAGTTCCATCCACACGCCCGAACGTCCGTCCAGATCGGCCACCCCGTCGATGGGCAGGATCGTGCGCTCGGCCCGCACGGCATCGAGCGCCTTGCGCTCGCGCTCCAGCGCCGCCGCGGTGGCGCGGTCGAAACCGGCAGGGAACACCTTGACCGCGACCTCGGCGCCGGCCACCCGCCCCACATGGACCCTGGCGACCGGTCCCTCGGCGAGCAGTCGCACCCCGGTCACGACACCGTCGCCCTCAATGCTCATGCGGCCATTCTTCTCCGAACACGACCCACCGGTGGCAGGATTCGCCCGGAAAGCGCTTTCGCCACGTGAGCGCTCGCTGATCAACCGCGGGGATCGGCGCGGCCGCGAGTACACCGACCCTAGGCTGAGGGGGTGTTCGGCAAACGATCGTTGTGGCCCTACCTCGCCGGCGCCTCCGCGGTACTGGCGGTGGTGGTCTTCGCGCTGGTCCGGCTCGGGGAACCGGACCTGGTGCCGGTCCCGCCCGCGAGCACGTCCGGGGTGACCATCGCCGGGCAGCTCAGCCTGACCCAGACGGGGCCGGACGTCTCGGCGCACCTCACCGTCAGCGCGGACCGGGCGGTGACGCTGCGGGGGCTGACGGTCAAGGTGCGCGACCGGACGGGCGCCTTCCACGATTTCCCGGAACTGTCGAACATCGAGCTGACCACCGTGCCCAGGGAACTCGTGCTCAACGGCCGCCTTTCCCCGCCCGGCGAGTACACCTACTACCTGGCCTACCGGCTCGGCGGGGACTGGGTCAGCCTGCCGCCTTGGCAGACCATCACGATCCGCTGACCGGCAGCCGCAGCTCGAAGATCGCGCCGCCCTCGTCGGCGTTGTACACCGACAGCGTGCCGCCGTGCGCCTGCGCGACCCAGCGCACGATGGACAGGCCCAGCCCCGACGACCCGCCGGTGCTGCTGAACCGGTCGAAGGCGTCCGTGGCGGCTTCGGCGTCGATGCCCGGCCCGTGGTCGGCCACCGTCACGGTGCCACCGGCCACGGTGATGTGCACGATCGCCTCCTCCCCCGGCTTCCGCCCGTACCGCACCGCGTTGTCCAGCAGGTTGCCGATGGCGCGCTGCACCAGCGTCGGGTCGACGTCCACTTTGGTCGGTGCCGCGGTGACGGTGACCTTGGCACCCCCGGTCTGGGCGTCCTCGACCAGGCCGGTCACCAGCTGGTCCAGCCAGACCGGCTGGATGGCCAGTTGCTCCACCCCGGCGGCCAGGCGCGCCCGGACGAGGAGGTCGTCGATGATGCTGCCCATCGTGGCGGCCAGCCGGACCGTGCGGGGCAGCAGGTCGGCCCGCTGGGTGGGGTTGTCCAGTGCCGCCTCGGCCAGCGCGCGCAGCGCGGCCACCGGGGCGCGCAGATCGTGCGCCGTCTCGGCGAGCAGGATCTCCTGCTGCTGCAGTGCCGCCGCGGCGGGCCGGATCGAACGCCCGGACAGCACGTGGCCCGCGAAGCCGAGCGCGCTGATCAGCACCACGCACCCGCCGATCACCATGAGCACGAACTGCACGTGGTGCTGCTGCTGGGGTCCCATGTCCGCCACCGCGACCACCGCCCCGATGCTCTTGCCGCCCCGGCTGACCAGCGGTATGGCGCGCACCCTGACCAGCTCGCCGTCGACACCCCGCTGGTAGCCGGGAACCATCCTGCCGCCCCGCACCGCCTCCGCGGCGAGCCCGTTGAGCACCCCGGTGTCCATCGGCACGCAACTGCGGCTGGACAGGTGCGCCTGGAAGGCGGGGGCGCCACCCGGCATGATCGCGAACTGGGGGCAGTCGCCGTTCAGCGGATCGGTGTTGACGAGGCTGAAACCGATGGCCCCGCCGTCGAAGTCGACGAGCCTGGAGACCGAGGAGGTGACCCGGTCCAGGTCGGCGTCGATCTTCGCGACGCCCTGCTCGCTGTCGCCCGCGACGACGATCCAGGCGAACACCACCAGACCGATGGCGTTCGTGACGGTGAACAGGGCCGTCAGCACCCAGCGCAGCCTGCGCAGCCGGTCGGCGGAGGAGCCGTTCACGAGGCGCCGAGCCGGTAGCCGACGCCGCGCACGGTGTGGATCAACTCCGGTCCTCCCAGCTTGCGGCGCAGCCGTTTGACCACCGCCTCGACCACGTTGGCCATCGGGTCGGTCAGCTCGTCCCAGCAGTGCTCGATCAGATCCGCCCGCCCCACCGCCTGCTCCGGCCGGGTGAGCAGGTATTCCAGCACGGCGAACTCCTTGTTCGACAACGTGAGCAGCACCCCGGCCCGCCGCACCTCGCGGCGGGCGCAGTCCACGACGAGATCGCCGTGGCTCAGCACCGAGGGCCGCTCGATCCCCGACCGGTGGCACAGGTTGAGCACCCGCTCGGTCAGCTCGGCCATGGCGAACGGTTTGACGAGGTAGTCGTCGCCGCCGTGTTCGAACCCGGCGACCCTGTCGGCGAGGGCGTCGCGCGCGGTCAGGAACAGCACGGGCACCTGCCAGCCCTGCCGGCGGCGGGTGTGGACGTAGCCGATGGCGTCGCCGTCGGGCAGCATCCGGTCGAACACCACGCAATCGTAGCGATCCGCGCGCAGGGCCTGGTCCGCGCTTTCGATGGCGCCGGTGGTCCGGACCTCAAGCCCGGCCCCCCGGAGCTGCGCGGCCACCGCGACCTGCACGTTCTCGTCGTCTTCGACGATCAGCACCCGGGCTCGCGCCGCTGTGTTCGCTGTCATCAAATCCTCATGTGTGCCGATGGAAAGTAAGCGCATGCAGTTTTCCGTACTCGGCCCGCTCCAGGTACGCCCGTCGCGCGACACGCGCGTCGAGCCGAGGGCCACCAAACCCGGCGCGCTGCTGGCCGTGTTGCTCCTGAACGCTAACGCGTGGGTCAGCGTGGATCAGCTGATCGGCGCAATCTGGCATGAACAGGCCGTCCCCGCCTCCGCCGTGCGCAACCTGCGCAGCTATGTCTGGCAGCTCCGCCGGAGCCTCGGCGAGCGGCTGGAGGGCGGGCCGTGCGGCTACCGGCTCCGGGTCTGTCCCGGCGAGCGTGACAGCGACCAGGTCGAGAGGCTCGCCGAGTCCGCCCGCTCGGCGATGGCCGCGGGCGAGTACGAGACCGCGGCCGAACGGCTTTCCGGCGCGCTGTCCCTGTGGCGGGGCGAACCGTTCGAAGGGCTCGTCTTCGAGGCCGCCACGGCGGCGGCGACCCGGTTGAACGAGCTGCGCCGGGAAGTGAACCACCTGCTGGCCGACGCCTGTCTCGAACTGGGCCGGACCAGTGAGGCGACGAGGCTGCTGCGCGAGCTGACCGAGCGGGAGCCCTGGTGCGAAAGCAGCTGGGCGCGGCTCGTCCTCGCCCTGCACCAGGCGGGCCGGACGGACGAAGCGCTGGCCGCCTTCGAACGGATCCGGAAACTGCTGCTCGACGAGCTCGGCGTCGGGCCGGGCCCGGAACTGGCCGCGGCCCAACGAAAAGTCCTGCACGGGAGGAAAACCATGAGCACCACCAAGCTCAGCCTGGTCGTGGGGGGCCGCCCGGCCCCGGCCCACGCCGAGATCGACACGCTCCTGGCGTCGGCACGCCACGAGGTGCTCATCATGAGCGACGGCCCGGGTTCCGGGCCGATCGACGCGCTGCGCCGGATCGCGCGGACGGGCCTGCACCCGGGCGTGCGTTACCGGGTGCTGTGCCCCGACTCGGCACGCCTGTCCAGCGCGCTGCGCACCCTGTCGCTCGCCGGGGCGGACGTGCGCACCGACGCCGAGGTTCCCATGCAGGCACTGGTGATCGACCGGGGCTCCGCGCTGCTGCCCGCGGACCGCGAGAGCACCGGATACCAGGCGGGCGCGGCGGTTTTCCGGTTGCCCGGGGTGGTGACCGCGACGGTGGGACTGTTCGAACGGATCTGGCAGGGCGCGGTGCCGCTGCTCCCTTCGGAACCCGCCGAGGCCGGGGACGGCGTGCTGACCCGCCGGGAGCGGGACCTGCTGGCCCTGCTGTGTTCGGGCAGCACAGACGAATCGGCCGCGGCCCGGCTGGGCATTTCGGTGCGCACGGTCCGGCGGATGGTCGCCGACATCATGAACCGGCTCGGGGCGCGCAGCCGGTTCCAGGCCGGGGTCAAGGCGGCCGACCGGGGCTGGCTGATGGACATGGCGGGCTGAAAACCCGTCCGGGAGCCGGAAAGTTCGCCCGTCGAGGACATGCCGGCCGAGGTGCCACGCTAGCGTGAACGAGTGCGCGTGCTGGTGACCGAAGACGACGACAACCTGCGGCTGGCCCTCGATGCCGCCCTGCGCGGCGCGGGGTTCGCCGTGGACGTCGCGTCCGATCTGCCCGCCGCGGACGAGGCTCTCGACGTCAACTCCTACGACTGCGCGGTGTTCGACCGGATGCTGCCCGCCGGGGACGCCCTGCCGTACGTGCGATGGCGGCGTGAGCGCGGCTGGACGGTGCCGGTGCTGTTCCTGACCGCGCGGGACAGCCTGACCGACCGGCTCGACGGGCTGCGCCTTGGCGGCGACTACCTGGCGAAGCCCTTCGCGATGGCGGAAATGGTGGCCCGGGTGCGCAGCCTGTGCCGCCGCAGCGGCACGAGCGGCACGGAACGGCCGGTCGTGCTGCGCTGCGCGGACGTCGAACTGGACGGCGGCAGGCACGAGGTGCGCCGGGGCGGAGTGCTCCTGACCTTGACCCGCAAGGAGTTCCTGGTCCTGGAACGGTTGATGAGCACCGCCGGAACGCCGGTTTCCCGGCAGGAACTGCTCCGCTGTGCCTGGGACGAGATGGCGGCCCCGGAGACGAACGTGCTGGACGTCGTGATCCGCCAGTTGCGGCGCAAGCTGCACGAACCACCGCTCATCCACACCGTGCGCGGCACCGGCTACCTCATCGGCGCTCCGGCCTGAGAGAGCGTCCGCGCGCCCGCGACCATTTCTTTCGCCTAGGGAGGCTGTCCGATGACAGAAGTGCGGAAGGAACGCACGAGTGCCGACTTCGCCCTCACCCTCGCCGGTTTGCTGCTGGGTTTCGTCGGCATGCTGGCGGTGCTCCGCGCCCTGCTCATGATGCCGCTGCCCGCGTCGCTGGCGATGGCGGAGTGGCGCTATCCCTACGGTGTGGAGCTAGCGCGCCACGGCTATGTGTGGCAGTACTGCCTTCTGCCGCTCGTTCTCGCCGGACTGCAACTCGCCCTGGCCGTGCTCGCCAACCGGCGCGCACACGCTGCGGGCCGTCACCGGGCCGCGGGAGTGTTCGGCATGACGGTCAGCATCATGTTCATCATCACGACGGCCATCATGGCCGCGGTGAGCATCGCCGTGGCCTGCTCCGGGTAAGCCGGCGCCCTCCGCGAGAAAAACCGTGCCCGCTCAGGCTTCCCCGGTCAGGTAGCGCTGGATGACGGGGGCGACGTCGGCGACGATCCGGTCTTCGGTCAGCGCGACCACCGGCGGCAGCCGGAGCACGTAGCGGCACAGGGCGAGGCCGAGGAACTGGCTGACCACCAGTCCGGCCCGCCGCGGGGCGTCCGCCGGATCGCCGAAGCGGAGCACGGCCGGGGAAACCTGCTCGACGAACACCTGCTGGATCTTCGCCACCAGCGCCTCGTCGGTGACCGCGGAACGCAGCAGGGTCAACAGGATTTCGCTGGTGGGCGGCCGTTCCCAGAGCGTGAGGAACTGCCGGGTCAGCACTTCGCCGAGGGTGCCGGGCGCCACGGCGTTCAGGTCGGGCAGTCCGAGATCGACCTCCACGGCGGCGGAGAACAGTTCTTCCTTGCTGCCGTAGTAGCGCATCACCATCGCGGGATCGATGCCGGCGTCGGCGGCGATCGCCCGGATGGTCGCCTTGCGGTATCCCTCGGCCGCGAAGCGGCGCCGGGCGGCTTCCTTGATGGCGGCGCGCGTCGCGTCCGAGCGGCGGGCCGGAGTCTCCTCAGTCATGTCAACGATTGTAGGCCAACGCCTGTTGACTTCGCCGCTCCCCGCTGGCTACAGTTACGTCAACAAGCGTTGGCCAACACCAGTTGACCTACCGGGTTCCACGAGGAGAAGACGATGAACACGCAGCGCGACAGCCTCCCGGAAAGCACGTCGGTGGTCGTGGTCGGCGCGGGCCCCGCCGGACTCGCCGCCGCGATCACCCTGGCCGACGCCGGGGTCGACTTCGTCCTGCTCGACCGGCAGGCCGAGGGGGCCAACACCTCGCGGGCCTGTGTGGTGCACGCCAGGACGCTGGAGGTGCTCGACGAACTCGGACTGGCCGGGGAACTGCACGAAAAGGGCGTCGTAGTGCCGGTCTTCACGGTGCGCGACGGCGCCTCGGCCGCCGGGCCCCTGGCCACGGTGCGGTTCGACGGCCTGCCCACCGCCTACCCGCACACCCTGATGGTGCCGCAGGACGTCACCGAAGCCGTGCTGCTGGCCCGGCTGCGCTCGGCGGGCGGCGACGTGACGCGCCCCTGGCAGGTCACCGGGATCAGCAATGACACCGATGACACCGATGGCACCGGTGGCGTGACCGTCACGGTGACCGGTGCGGACGAGTCCGCGCACACCCTCCGGGCCCGCTACGTGATCGGCGCGGACGGTATGCACAGCCTGGTCCGCGAGCAGGCCGGGATCGGGTTCACCGGCGACACCTACGCCAGTTCCTTCGTGCTGGCCGACGTGCGGATGGACTGGCCACTCGCCCGCGAGGAGGTCAGCCTGAACCTGTCGCCGGAAGGCGTCACCGTGGTCGCGCCGCTGCCGTGCGAAACCGGTGACCGGTACCGGATGGTGGCCACCGTCGCCGAGGCGCCGCAATCACCGAGCCTCGCCGACGTGCAGGCCCTGCTCGACGCCAGGGGTCCGCGGCAGGGCAAGGTACTGGTGCACGAGGTGCTGTGGAGCTCGCGGTTCCGGGTGCACCACCGCGTCGCCGACCACTACCGGGCAGGCCGGGTGTTCCTCGTCGGGGACGCCGCACACGTGCACAGCCCGGCGGGCGGGCAAGGCATGAACACCGGCATCCAGGATGCGGTGGCCCTCGGGCGGCTGCTGGCCCGGGTGCTGGACGGCGCGCCGGAAAGCCTGCTGGACACCTACGAAAGCACGCGGCGCCCGGTCGCCCTGGGCGTGGTCGCCTTCACCGACCGGATGACGCGCATGGCGAGTCTGCGCACCCGACCGGCCCGGCTGCTGCGCAACACCGCGATGCGCGTGCTCAGCCGGATC
>NZ_VJWX01000312.1 GCF_007713715.1 Amycolatopsis rhizosphaerae | reverse complement strand
GTCGACGACCCCGCGGCGGTGGCCGCGGTGCTGGCCCGCACGGTGTCGGACGCCGGTGCCGTGTCGGTGCTGGCCGCCAACCGGTACGCGGCCGTGCTGCACCGCGCACTGGCCGGACGGCTGGGGGAGGCCCGGCGGCTGCTGACCGGGGCGGACGGCGTGCTGGCGGGCGAGGGCGAGACGCTCCTGCGCCGGTTCGATACCGCGGGGCTCACCGCGCTGCTGGAGGCCGCGGGACTGCGGGTCGCACTGCTGCAGGGCGATGGCGTGGTGTCCGACTCCCTCGGGGAGGCCGAGGCCGCCGAGTTCACCGGGGAGGAGCTCACCGGGTTCGAGGCGGCGGCGTGCGGCGTCCCGACCCTGCGCGACATCGCCACCCGCCTGCACGTCCTGGCCCGCCGGGCGGAGTGAGCGGAACTGTCGGTGGGGGCGGTTAGGCTCACCGCCGATGGGACGAAACGCCGGCCTGCCCGCCGGGCACGAACGCTTCCGGGTCTCCGCGCACCACACGCCGGACGACACCGGTTGCGGTCTGCTGCACGTCGACATGGATGCCTTCTTCGCCGCCGTCGAGCTGCGCACCAGGCCGGAACTGGCGGACAAACCGGTGATCGTGGCCGGGGCGGGGCCGCGTTCGGTGGTCACCTCGGCCAACTACCCGGCCCGGGAGTTCGGGGTACGGGCCGCGATGCCGGTCGCGGTGGCACGCAGGCTCTGCCCGCACGCGGTGTTCATCCCGCCGACGCACGGGCTCTACGGCGAGGTCTCCCGCGGGGTGATGGCGATCTTCCGCGAGCTGACCCCGCTGGTCGAACCGCTGAGCCTGGACGAGGCCTTCCTGGATGTCAGCGGGGCGCTGCGGCGCCTGCGCGCCACCCCGGCGGAGCTGGCGGAGCTCGTCCGGCGGCGCGTGCGGGACGAGCACGGCATCACCTGCTCCGTGGGGGTCGCGGGCGTCAAGTTCGTCGCCAAGCTCGCCTCCGGGATGGCCAAACCGGACGGTGTGGTGGTGGTGCCGGTCGCGCAGACCCTGCAGTTCCTGCACCCGCTGCCGATCTCGGCGCTGTGGGGGGTGGGCAAGCGCACCGAGGAGAGCCTGCGGCGGCTCGGGCTGGGCACGGTCGCCCAGATCGCCGCCACCCCGCCGCAGCGGCTGCGCCGGGCGGTCGGTGCGGCCGCCGCCGAACACCTGCACGCCCTGGCCAACGGACGGGACGAGCGGGGCGTGGTGGTGGACGCGCCGGACAAGTCGATCGGGGCGGAACGCACCTTCGACACCGACCAGCGCGACCCCGCGGTGCTGGAACGGGAGTTGCTGCGCCTGTCCGAGCGGGTGGCGGCGAGCCTGCGGGCGAAACAGCTCCGTGGCCGCACGGTGTCGATCAAGGTGCGCTTCGCCGACTTCAAGACGATCACCAGGGCGCGCACCCTGTCCCCGGCCACGGACGTGGCGCGCGTGATCCACACGACCGCGGTGGCGCTGCTCACGGAGGCGGTCGCGGGCGCCGAGGTCAGGCTCATCGGGGTGCGCGTGGAAGGGCTGACCGGGGCCGGTGAGCCCGAACAGCTCAGCTTCGGGCGCGCCGAGCCACGATGGCGTGAAGCGGAGGTCGCCGCGGACGTGGCGCGGTCGAAGTTCGGTTCGGCGGCCGTGCGGCCGGCTTCCCTGCTGCCCGGGGGACCGGCCAGGCCGCCACGGCGCGCCCCTGATCACGGTGGCGGCACGGGTAACTCCGGGATCGGGTAGTCGCGCGGGCGCGGGACTCGTATCCTGGACAGTGGCACCCCGATCGGGGTGTGCTGTATAGGGTCCAGGACGTTGCGCGGCCCGGCGCCCGCGACAGCTGTGCCGGAGGAGGAAAGATGCCACTCTCCGAGCATGAGCAGCGGCTGCTCGACCAGATCGAGCGCGAGCTCTATGCCGAGGACCCCAAGTTCGCGTCTACGGTGCGCGGTGCCCGTTTCCACCGGCCCGCCCGTCGCCGGCGAATCCAGGGGATCGCGCTGTTCGTAGTCGGGGTCGCGCTGCTCGTGGTGGGCGTGATGGTCAAGGCGCTGTGGGTCGCGCAGGTGCCGCTGGCCAGCGTGTTCGGCTTCCTGGTGATGTTCCTGGGGGTCGTGCTGGCGATGATGTCGGGCCGCCACCCCGCGGGTGAGGCCCGGGGCCGCGCGGGGGCGAAGCCGAAGAGCTCCTTCACCCAGCGCATGGAAGAACGCTTCCGGCAGCGGTTCGAAGACCAGTAGTCTTCCCGCCGCGATCGAGACGAACGCGGCCGGCTCCCGCCCTCACGGGCAGGGAGCCGGCCGCTTTTGCCGCCCTGATGTGTGCTGCCGCCCTGGTGTTCCCGGGCGTGCCGGGCGCTACCGCCCGCCCCGCCGCCGCAGCACCGAGCGCGGGAACAACCGGCCCCGCCAGGACATCGGCGCGTTGCGGCGCAGGCTCTCCCGCACACCTTCGAACGCGGCCGTGAATTCCGCGTCGGTCCGGCTGCCTTCCTCGGCGTACCAGGAACGTTCGACGACGGCGACCATCGTCCGCAGGTGGTCCTGACCGGTCTCGTCCAGGCGGTGCTGGTGGGCCACCTTCTTCGCCGCCGCCCGCACCGTGTCCGAAGACGAGAGGGGCACGCCGCGGTCCGCGCATTCGTCGAGCAGTTCGGCCCAGGCGGCGTCCGCCGCGCCCGGTTCCCGCGCGGTGATCGCCCGGCGCCTCCGCCGCCGCTGGAGCTCCCGCAGGACGGCCGGGGCCAGCCCTGCCACCACGAGCACCAGCAGGATCAGCGCCAGCGACCAGTGGATCAGCCACGCCGCCAGCAGCACCGTCAGCAGCCATGCACCCGCCGCGGCCAGCGGCAGCCAGCGCGGCCTGCCCCGCGCGAGACGCGCCGCGAGCAGGGCCCCGGCGGTCAGCGCGATCGCCAGCAGCGCCAGTGCCAGCAGACCCCAGCCGGTCCAGCCGCCGCCGTTACCGGCGGCCTGCTGCCCGTTGTTCCCGGAGCCGTTCTGCTGCGGGGTCGGGGCGCCGGTGGGTGCCGCGTGCACGGTGGACACGCTCGGCACCTCCTGCTTGTCCTTCGCCGACGGGTCGTTCGCCGGGCTGCCCGACTGCAGGTACGGCGGGACGTAGCCGCGGCCGTCGGACCGCGGGGTCGGGTCGAAACCGACCCAGCCGAGCTTGCCGAAGTAGACCTCGACCCAGGCGTGGGCGTCCTGTGAGGTGATCGTCCGGTAGTCGCCCTGGGGCACCCCGGTGGTGAAGCCGACCGCGACGCGCGACGGGATCCCGAGCACGCGCAGCATCACCGCCATCGCCGAGGCGAACTGCTCGCAGAACCCCCGCTTGCCGTTGAGCAGGAAGTCGGCCAGAGCGTCCGAATCCGCGGCCGCCGCGGTCGACGTGTCGTAGGTGAAACCGTTTTCCGCCGTGAAGTAGCGCCAGATCGCGGTGGCCTTGTCGAAGGTGGTCCCGGCATGGGCGGTGATCTGCTGGGTCAGCGCGACCACGCGCGGGTCGACCCCGCTGATCGCGGTGTAGGCCGCCGGGATGTCCGAAGGCCCCAGCCTGACCGCTTCGAGCTGGTCCTTGCTCGGCTCGGCCAGCGAGGCGACCTCGGTGTAGGCGGGCACGTGCTGCTTGCGTTCGGTGAACACCGCCCCGCTGACGGGGTCGTAGTACCAGCCGGGGCCCATGCCCTGCAGGCCGCGCAGCGCGCCGTAGGTCGGCAGCCACACATCCACCCAGTTGACCGGTTCGATCCGGATCTGGCGGGACTCCCCGGTGCCGTTGTCACCGGTGGCGGAGGGCAGGCTCCCCTCGGCCGGGAACCCGGCGGGCATCGGCCCGTCCGGCAGGCTCCAGCCCTGGTTGGGGTGGTAGGTGTCGAGGGTGAACGCGCGCAGCAGCCGCTTGTCGTTGCCCAGGCCGCGCACGCGGAACAGGTCCACCGCGCTGCCCTGGTCGAGCATGCCGCGCAACGAGGTGAACGGGTTGACGCCGAGCCCGCCGGACCCGCCGGGCGGCCCGTCGTGGCCGCTGCCGGGCAGCCTGCCCACGGTGCCCACCGCGGTGATCGTCGCACCCGCGACCAGCCCCATCACCAGCGCCAGTGCCACCACCGCGACCGGGGCCGAAGCCGCGGCGGGGGAACCGCCGAGCCCCGACGCGTCCCGGTTGCGCCAGCGGCGGTGCCGGTGGTTGCCGTCCACGGCCAGCAGCGCGGCGAAGGCCGAAGCGCCCAGCAGGAACGTCCACCACGGCAGCATCTTGTCCGACAGCGAAGCCGGCACGGCGTAGACGCACAGCAGGACCAGACCGGTGGCGGCGGGGGCGGAGGCCGCCACCGCGAGGGTGTCCACCAGCACCGCGACCATGCCCATCGCGATGGTGACCAGGCACAGGATCGGGGAGGTCGCCTCGACCGGCGGCAGCGCGGTGCGGATCTGCTCGAACGCCGTGGTCAGCACGTGGTCCAGCTCGCCGAAGGCGGCCGGGCCCGGGATGATCCCCAGTATCCCGTTGCGGGTGAACACCCCGGTGACCATCAGCAGCAGCACGACGAGCTGGGCCAGGCCGACCAGCGGGGTCGGGGTGCGGATCGAGCGCAGGGCGAGGCCGGTGGACGCGACCAGGACCACCACCACGGCCACGTAGGCCAGCCAGCCGAACCCGCCGACGACCCCGGTGAGCGAGGTGGAGGCGCACAGCGTGGCCAGCCCGGCGGTGAGCGGGGCGAGGATCGAGCTGCGCCAGGCCGCGGGCCGCTGCACGTACCGTTTCTCCGGGGTGTGCAGTTCCGGGGGCGCGGGCGGCTGGGCGCCGGCCTCGGGCAGGGTGGCGGTCACCGGCCACCGCCCAGCAGGACACCGCGGCCCGCGGTGGTGCGGCACAGCTCGGCCCACACCTGCGGCATGGTGGAGGTGGGATCGGCGATCACCACGCCCCAGCCCGCGGCCCGCAGCAGCGCCGCGGATTCCTCGGTGGCCGAGGTCCGTTCCCCGCCCGTGCCGGTGAAGGCCGGCGTGTCGAGCAGTACCGCGAGGCTGCGGCTGCCCCGGGGGCGGAACCGCGCCAGTTCGCTGACGGCCTCGTTGCTCACCGTACCCAGGATGGCGATCAGCTCCTGCCCTTCGGCCGGGTCGTGCCCGGTGGTGAGGTCGCGCTGGTGCGCCGGCTGCAGCACGGCGAGCGCGTCCAGGACGACGTTGTCGATGGTGCTGCTGTCGCCTTCGTGGCCCGGCGCGTCGGCGAGCACCTTCCCGTGCTCGGTGACCAGCCGGATGCGGTGACCGGCGCGCCGCATGTGCAGGCAGACGCTGGCGGCGAAGGAGATCGCCCACTCCAGGCTGGCCGCCGCCCCGCTCCCGTGGTGGGCGGCCGCACGGTGGTCGAGCAGCACCGTGGTGCCGCCGCGCCACGGCCGCTCCTCGACCCGGACCATGATCTCGTCCCGCCGCGCCGTGGAGCGCCAGTGCACCTTGCGCAGGTCGTCGCCCTGCCGGTACTGCCGGACGATCACGTCGGTCTCGCCCTGCCCGGTGTGCAGCCGCACGCTGCCGTCGTCGCCGGCGCCGAGCCCGGCACCGCCGGGCAGGCCCCACAGCTCGACCACCCTGGGCACCACGACCAGCCGGGAATGCCCGATCAGCTCGCGGTCGAACTCGCACAGGCCGAACGGATCGGTCAGGGTGGCCCGCAGCGGGCCCACCTGCTGGATGCCGCGCAGCATCGGCTGGATCGGGTAGCGCAGCGCGACGGCGCGCCCGGCGGGCAGCCGCTCGACCACGAACCGGGGCCGCGAGCCCAGCGCGTAGGGCACGCCGTCCTCCAGCAGCACCTCGCCGGCGGGCAGTTTCCCGTTGCGCCACAGGGCGAGTTCGACCTCGCCGGTGGTGCCCGCCGCGATCCGGTCCGGCAGCAGCTTCCGGCTCGCGCCGATCCGCACCCTCGCGGCCGCGAGGAACGCCGCCACCAGCAGGGGCAGGCCCACCACGAACACCGCGACCCGCAGCAGGTCCCGCTCGTTGAGCACCACCGCGCAGACGGCGGCCGCCGCGCCGGCGGCGAGCAGGCAGCGGCCTCGCGTGGTCAGTCCCGACAGCGACCGCAGCATGGCGCCTACCGGTGACCCTGGCCGGCCGCGGGCCCGCCCTGCGGCACCGGAACCCGGTGCAGCACCGACCGCACGAGGTCGGCGGCGGAACGGCGGGCGGCGTGGGCCTCGGTGGTCAGGACCAGCCGGTGCGCCAGCACCGGGATCGCGACCGCGTGCAGGTCGTCCGGGACCACGTAGTCCCGCCCGGAAAGCGCTGCCTGCGCGCGGGCCGCGCGCACCAGTTGCAGGGTCGCCCGCGGAGACGCGCCGAGCCGGATCTCCGGCATCTGGCGGGTGGCCGCGGCCAGTTCGACCGCGTAGCGCCGCACCTCGGGGGCGAAGTGGACCTGGCGCACGGTCTGGACCAGGCGGCTCACCGTGTCGCCGTCGGAGACCGGCTTGAGGTCGGCCAGCGGGTTGTGGCCGGCGTGCTCGTCGACCATCGCCAGCTCGGCCTGCTGGTCCGGGTAGCCGATCGAGACGCGCGCGGTGAAGCGGTCGCGCTGGGCCTCGGGCAGGGCGTAGGTGCCCTCCATCTCGATCGGGTTCTGCGTGGCGATCACCATGAAGGGATCGTCGAGCCGGTAGGTCGCGGTGTCGACCGTGACCTGCTTTTCCTCCATGCACTCCAGCAGCGCCGACTGGGTCTTCGGCGAGGCACGGTTGATCTCGTCGCCCACCACGATGTTGGCGAAGACCGGCCCGGGACGGAACTCGAAGCCGCCGGTCTGGCGGTTGTAGATGGACACGCCGGTGACGTCGCTGGGCAGCAGGTCGGGGGTGAACTGGATCCGGCTGACCGTGCAGTCGATGGAGCGCGCCAGCGCCTTGGCCAGCGAGGTCTTGCCCACCCCCGGCACGTCCTCCACCAGCAGGTGGCCCTCGGCCAGCAGCGTGACCAGTGCGATGCGCACCACCTCGGGTTTGCCGACGAGCACCCGTTCCACGTTCGCGGCGATCCGCCGCGTGGTGTCGCGCAGCTCGTCGAGGGAGACGGCGCCCCGTCCCGCCTGTCCGGCCGCCCCCGGCGGGTAGTACGGCAGCTGGCCGGATGCCGGCTCGCCGGTGTACTCGCCGGGCGTCACGGGCTGTGTCCTCGACGTCACTCGTCCTCCTGGTGCCGAAGCCCTTTGCATGCTCGAACGCGGGTGCGACCGCACGCCCCCGGAAAAAGTAGTGCGGTGGCACTGCAGTGGTAATGCCAGTGGCGCCGAAGCGTCTCACAACCGGGTCCGGCAGCTCCCAGCACCGCCCGGCCCGGCCCAAGTGTGTCAAACTCCCGCCGGCCCGGTGAGAGAACCCTCGCGCGTCGCGCCCGCCGTTTCAAGGATGGATCCCGCGCGCGGGAGCCCGTATGCTGCGGTGCGGAGGCAGACCGCTACGGAGAGGCGCGATGACCGACACGCAGGTGGGCGCGGGCGCGTTCGCGGTGTCCCCGGACCTCGCGGCGCAGGCGTTCCAGCAGATCACGCAACTGCAGGACGTGGTGGGCGAGATGGTGCGGGAGGCCAGGGTGCTGGGCCGCGCCGTCCCACTGGGTGGCGGTTACGCCGAGGAGATCGGTGCCTTCATGGCGCGCTACGGCATCGACGGGCCCGGCTCCGCGGCCGACCAGCTCATCCGCTTCGGCCAGGAGCTGGACAAGGTGCGCTCGGACATCGCCAAGGCGCTCAAGCGCTACTCCGACGCCGACGACGAGGCCGCCGCCGGTGTCGACTGCCATGGCGGCTGAGCGGGGGCACGCCGCGCTGCCGGTGCTGCTCGCGGGCGGCCTGCTCACCGGCTGCCTGCTCGCCGGGTGCGGCGCCAAGGCTTCCCCCGCGGCGGCCCCGGGCACCAGTCAGAGCCCGAGCCCGAGCCCGGAGCCGGTCGTCCCGCCGGTCACCGCGTCGCCGACCGGGGTCGCCGCGCTGTCGCCGTGCGAGCTGATGACCCCGGCCGAGCGGTCGGCCGCCGGGCTGACCTCGGCGGGCCGGGCGAAGACCATCGGCAGCGCCCGGGCCTGCGACTGGACCGAGCCGGGCACCTTCGGCCTCACCGTGACCCTGGACGAGACGGCGGCCCTGACCGATCTGCACCCCTCGGGGGGCTCCAAAACGACCGTCGGCGGGCATGCGGCGATCAAGGTGCCGGGATCCGGCGACGGGACCTGCGCGGTGCTGCTGGCCGCGGGCGGGAAGGCCACGGCACAGGTGGACATCACCAACACGAACTTCCGGGACACCAGGCTGGCCTGCCAGCGGGCCGCCACGGTGGCGCAGCTGATCGAACCGAAACTGCCCGAGGAGCGGTGATGGAACCGATACCCGAGCCGGTGCGGCGCTACGAGTCCTACAC
>NZ_VJWX01000311.1 GCF_007713715.1 Amycolatopsis rhizosphaerae | reverse complement strand
GTTCCTGGCGGACGGGGTGGGTGCTGGAGGGCAGCAGCTGCGTGAAGAACAGAGCGGTGACCTCCTCGGCGGGATCCACCCAGAAGGCGGTGCTGGCCGCGCCGCCCCAGGCGAACTCGCCGACGCTGGCCAGGCTCTTCGCCTTGACGGGGTCGATCAGCACGGAGAACCCGAGGCCGAACCCGTGCCCGTGGAACGGCATTTCCGCGAACAGCGGCCTGCCGTAGGCCTCCAGGTCCACCCCGCCGGGCAGGTGGTTGCTCGCCATCAGCGCGACCGCGCGCGGGCTGAGCAGGCGGACGCCGTCGAGCTCCCCGCGGTTGAGCAGCATCTGGGTGAACCGGTGGTAGTCCGCCGCGGTCGACACCAGGCCGCCACCGCCGGACAGGAAGTCGGGGCGGGAGCGGCCCGTCTGGCCGAACGCGTCGTTGCGCACCGCCTTGCGGGTGCCCGGCTTCGGCACGTACAGCGCGGCGAGCCGTTCGGCGGCCTCGCCCTCCACCCAGAACCCGGTGTCGTCCATGCCCAGCGGCGAGAAGATCCGCTCCGCGAAGAACTCGTCGAGGTTGCGGCCCGACACGACCTCGACCAGGCGCCCGAGCACGTCGGTGGACACCGAGTAGTTCCATTCGCTGCCCGGCTGGCAGATCAGGGGCAGCTCCGCCCACTTCCGGGTGCACGCCGCGAGGTCCATCCCGGCGGGCGCGCCCCATTCGAAGCCCGCGGCCCGGTACATCGCATCCACCGGGTGACCGTGGTGGAACCCGTAGGTCAGTCCCGCGGTGTGCGTCAGCAGATGCCAGACGCGGATCGGTTCGGTGGCCGGTTCGGTGAGCGGGTTGAGCGCCGATCCCTTGACGTAGACGCGGGGCTGGGCGAACTCCGGCAGCCACCGGGAAATCGGGTCGGTGAGGTCGAAGGCGCCCTCCTCGTACAGCATCATCGCCGCCACCGAGGTCACCGGCTTGGTCATCGAATAGATCCGCCACCGGGTGTCCGTCTCGACCGGGAGCCCGGCCTCGACGTCCCGGTACCCGTGGTGGGACAGGTGCACGATCCGGCCCCGGCGGGCCACGGCGATCAGCCAGCCCGGAAGGAGCCCCTCGTCGACGTACCGCGCGAAATGCCGGTCGATCCGTGCCAGCCTGTCCGCGTCGAACCCGGCCTCGGCCGGTTCGACGTCCACCTTCAGCTCCGTCGCCATGATGGGCACTGTCGCTGCCACGCGGCCCCGCGTCAAGCGTCGCGGCGGTCCTCTTCGAGGGCGCGCTCGGCGGCCTTCTCGGCGCGCCACTGCTCGTCGGTCGCCCCGCGCCGCCAGTACCCGGACACCGACAGCAGGTCCCGGCGCAGCCCGCGTTCGCCGAGCAGGTACCGGCGCAACTGCCGGACGAACCCGGCCTCGCCGTGCACGAAGGCCTGCACGATGCCGCCCGGGGAGTCCATCGCGCGCACCGCGGTCACCAGGTCCTCCCCGGCGCCGCGGTGGATCCAGCGGATCTGCGCGTCGCCCTTGGTGACCAGCGGCTGCTCGTCCTCGGCCCCGTCCACCTCGAGGAACACCCGTACCGGAACCCCGGCGGGCATCCCCTCCAGGGTCAGCGCGATCGCGGGCAGCGCGCTCTCGTCCCCGACGAGCAGGTGCCAGTCGGCCTCGGTGCCGGGCGCGTACGCCCCGCCCGGCCCGGTGAACAGCAGTTCGTCCCCGGGCTTCGCCCGCCGCGCCCACGGCCCGGCGATCCCCTCGTCACCGTGGTGCACGAAGTCGATCGCCAGTTCCCCGGCGACCGGGTCGAAGGAGCGCACGGTGTAGCTGCGCTGCTTGGGCCACTGCTCGCGCGGCAGGCTCGCCCGGACCGTGTCCAGGTCGAACGGTTCGGGATAGCGCACGCCGGGCACCGGGAACAGGACCTTGACGTAGGCGTCGGTGAACCCGTTCGGTGTGAAGGCCGCCAGCCCCTCGCCACCGGCGACGATGCGGACGAAGTGCGGGGTCAGCCGCTCGGTCCGCAGCACGCGTAGGCTGATCGTGGGCCGGCCCCGCCGTGCGGGTTTCTCCTGCGCCATCCGCGCTCCTTCGTCTCGTCACCCGTCCTCGAACTTAGGCTACCCTAAATCGCCGGGCGGGCGGCGAACCCCGGTCACTCACGCGCGCCCAGCAGCCCGACCGGAGCCTGCCGCGTGGCCGAAATGCTGGTCCACACGCTGGTCAGGCCGACCACCGTGAACGCGCCCAGCACGACCAGGCCCAGCGTGGCCCAGGGCAGGGACAGGGTCGCGGTACCCAGGATCCGCCCGGTTGCCCTGGTGATCCCGGTCAGCGCGGCGGAAGCCGCGGCCAGGCCGAGCAGCAGCGCGATGACCACGACCGCCAGCGACTCCACGAGCGCCATCACCACCACCTGCCGCCGCTTCAGCCCGGTCACCCTGACCACGGCGAACTCCCGCCGCCGCTCCGCGGCCGCGATCACCACCGCGTTGATCACCGCGATCACCGAGTACAGCCCGGCCAGGCCCATGAGCACCGTCATGATCCCGGAGCTGGTCTTCTCCTGCTTCGAAGAGCCGGTGGCGATCCAGTCGCCGACCGTGGTGACCGGTCCCGGAAGCGACGCCGCGACCTTCGCCGGGTCCGCACCGGGCGCCAGTTTCACGATCGTGTGCGCCGGGGCGTTCCCGAGCAGCGACGACGGCACCAGATCCCGCGGCAGCAGGTAACCCGGACCACCCACGAACGAGTCGGGCAGCACCGCCACCACGCGAGTGCCGAACTCGCGATCCCCGATCCGCACGGTGATCGCGTCCCCCAGCGCGGCCTCGCGGGCCGCCACCGCCATCCCGTGCAGGTCGTCGAAGGAGCCCGCCACCGGCGCCTCCCGGTGTGTCCGCCGGTAGTCCCCCGCGTCCACGACCAGCGCCTGCTTCTCCTTCACCTTCCGCTTGCCCGACTTGTCGAACGCCACGACGACCGGCACCGTCGTCTCCGTCGAGGCGACCGCGACGCCCGGCACCGGCCGCGCCGGGGCGGAGGCGGCCACCAGGTCCGCGTCCAGATCCCGCACCATCTCCTGCCTGCCCGCCGCCGTCAGCGTGGACAGCGTGCCCGACAGGCCCACGACCAGCGCGACCAGCACCAGCAGCGGCGCCGCGGTGGAAGCACTGCGCCGGACCCCGTCGGCCAGGTTCGCCCTGGCCAGGGTGCCGAGCGTGCCGCGCCCGAGCACCAGCCCGAAGACGCGGCTCGCCAGCGGGACCAGCAGCGGGCTGAGGGCGCTGAGCCCCACCGCGGCGGTGACCGCGGAGTTGACCGACAGCGGGATGGCCGCACTCGCCCCGGCGAACACGGCGACGATCGCCAGCGCGACCGCACCGGCCACGAAGAGGATCCCGAAGAACCACCGGGAGAAGGTCATCACCCTGGCGGCCTCACCGCTCTCCCGCAGTGCCTCCAGCGGCCGCACCTTCGCCGCGCGCCGCGACGCGGCGAGCACCCCGAACAGGGACACGCCGACGCCGACCCCGGCGGACACCCCGATGATCCAGCCCTGCCACTCCGGCGAGAACGCGGCGGGCAGGAACTCCAGTCCGGTCAGTATGCGGCTCTGCAGCCCCATCACGCCCATGCCCGCCGGGATGCCCAGCGCGGTCCCGATCAGCCCGAGCAGCAACGCCTCCGACAGCAGCAGGCGGCGCACCTGCCCGCGGCTGCCGCCGATCAGCCGCAGCAGCGCGAGATCGCGCCGCCGCTGCGCGATGGTGAAGGCGAAGGTGGAGCTGACGATGAAGACGGCCAGGAACGCGGCGATGCCCAGTGTCATCGCCAGGAGCGTGATCGCCTCGACGTGATCGAGCGCGGACAGCAGGATCAGCAGGGAGGACTGGACCAGTGCCACGCCGAGTGCGACGGTCACGATCGCGCCGAGGAACAGCTGCCACCGTTCGCGGAAGGTGGCCACGGACAGTTCGAACACGCCTCAGCCCTCCAGCGCGGCGAGCCGGTCGGCGACCTCGCGCGCCGAGGGGTGGGCGAGGCGGTCGACGATCCGTCCGTCGGACAGGAACACCACCGAGTCCGCGGCGGCCGCCGCGACCGGATCGTGGGTGACCATGACGATGGTCTGGCCGATGGTCTCCACCATCCGCCGGAGCAGGCCGAGCACCGTGCGCGCGGAGTGGGAGTCCAGCGCTCCGGTGGGTTCGTCGGCGAAGAGCACCGACGGGCGCATCGCCATCGCCCGCGCGATCGCCACGCGCTGCTGCTGGCCACCGGAGAGTTCACGCGGCCGGTGCCGCAGCCTCTCCCCCAGTCCCACCTCCGCCAGCACCGCCCGTACATCCTTTTTGGACACGCGCTGGCCCGCCAGCCGGATCGGCAGGGCCACGTTCTGCTCGGCGGTGAGCGAGCCGACGAGGTTGAAGCTCTGGAAGACGAATCCGACGGTCCCGCGGCGCAGCGTGGTGAGCCGGTCGTCCGAGGCCGCGGTGATGTCGTGCCCGGCAAGGGTCACCTGGCCGCTGGTGCACTGCTCCAGCCCGGCAGCGCAGTGCAACAGGGTGGACTTGCCCGAACCGGACGGCCCCATCACCGCGGTCCACGAGCCGGCCGGAAAGCCGATGCTCACCCCGTCCAGAGCGCGGACCCGCGCCTGGCCGCTGCCGTATTCCCTGGTGACCGACCGGAGTTCGACCGCGGTGGCGGTACCGGCCTGGTCGCCGATGGCGATCGCTTGCGTCATGGGCCCATCACACCAGCGGGACGCTTTTCGATCACCCGTGCGATCCCCCGGGCCCGGGGTAGGGCCGTCCCTACCCCGGGCGAGCGCGTCAGGCGTCCGGAAGGCGTTCGCCGCTTTCCGGGTGGAAGGCGTGCACGTCGCCCGCGTCGGCGATGGTCACCTCGACGGTCTCGCCGATCTGCGGCGCGCGGCGGCCTTCGGCCCGCACCACGAACCGTTCCGGCGTGTCGCCGATGCGGATGCTGCCGTGGATGTAGGCGTCCGCGCCCAGCTCCTCGACCAGCTCGACGGTCAGCTTCGCGGCCTGCTCCCCCTCGCGCGCCGGGCGGAGCGACTCCGGCCGCACGCCGAGCTGGATCCGGTCCACCCCGGCCGCCTCGGCGGCGGCGAGCGTGGCCCGGGGCAGCGGCACGGTGAGCCCGTCGAGCCGCGCGCCCCCGGCGGTGAGCGCGACGGTCTTGAGGTTCATCGCGGGCGAACCCATGAAACCGGCCACGAAGGCGTTCTGGGGCCGCTCGTAGAGGTTGCGCGGCGTGTCGCACTGCTGCAGCTTGCCGTCCTTGAGCACGGCGACCCGGTGCCCCATCGTCATCGCCTCGACCTGGTCGTGCGTGACGTAGATCGTGGTGGTACCCAGCCTCTTCTGCAGCGCCGCGATGTTCGCGCGCGTCTCCACGCGGAGCTTGGCGTCCAGATTGGACAGTGGTTCGTCCATCAGGAACACCGCGGGCTCGCGGACGATGGCGCGTCCCATCGCCACGCGCTGCCGCTGCCCGCCGGAAAGCGCCTTGGGCTTGCGGTCGAGGTAGGGCGTGAGGTCGAGCAGAGCCGCCGCTTCCCGGACCCGCTGGGCGATCTCCGCCTTGGGCAGGCGCTTGAGCTTGAGCGCGAAGCCCATGTTCTCCGCGACGGTCATGTGCGGGTAGAGGGCGTAGGACTGGAACACCATCGCGATGTCGCGGTCCTTGGGCGGAGTGTTCGTGACGTCGCGGCCGTCGATGTGGATCGCGCCCTCGTCGACGTCTTCGAGTCCGGCGAGCATGCGCAGCGCCGTCGACTTGCCCGAGCCGGACGGGCCGACCAGGACCAGGAACTCGCCGTCGGCGATCTCCAGGTCGAGCGCGTCGACGGCGCGGACCGGCGGGGAGCCGGGGTAGAGCCGGGAGGCTTGCCGGTAACTGACCTCTGCCATCGCTGACCGCCTTTCGCGTCGTTGCCGGGGTCGTGTCTAACGGGCCGGGAGCCGGGGCCGCCAGAGTTGGTAAGTTCACTAAACTTTCCAATCATGGAGTCTTCCCGGGTGGGCGCCGGCGCCAAGGCGATGCGGCGCCACAACCTCGCGCTGGTGATGAACCTGATCGCCCGCTCCGCGCCGGTCTCCCGGGTCGAGGTGGCCGAACGGGCCGGGCTGACCAAGGCCACCGTCTCCGCCCTGGTCACGGAGCTGATCTCGGCGGAGCTGGTGCGAGACCTCGGCCCGGCACCCGGCCGGGCGCCCGGCCGTCCCGCCGGGCGGCTCGTGCTCGACCCCTACGGCCCGGTGGCGATGGGGCTGCAGTTCGGTGCCGACTTCGCCGCCGCCGCCCTCCTCGACCTGTCCGGCCGCCCGCTGGCCCGGCACGTGCGGCGGTTCGACGTCGCCGCGGTCCCCGCCGCCGAAGGAGCACGGGCCGCGCGGCCGGTCCTGCGGCGGCTGTTCGAGGAGGCGACGCTGGCCGGGCGGCTGGTGGCGGGCATCGGGATCACCGTCGGCGGCACGGTGTCCCCGGGCCCGCGAGGACGGCCCGTGGTCACCTGGGCCCCGGCCCTGCGCTGGCGCGACGTCGACGTGATCGGGCTCGTCTCCGCCCAGCTGCGGGAACTCGACCTGCACGGGCTGGACGTGCGGCTGGCCGGCGAGGTGGCGTGCGCGGCGCTGGCCGAGTACCAGGCCGGAGCCGCCGGGGACTGGCTCTACCTCGGCGGGGAGGACGTGATCGGCCTCGCGCCGCTCAACCCGGACCTCACCCTCGCCGGAGACCTCGGCCACGTCCCCGTGCGGCGCCGCGGCGAGCCGTGCCCGTGCGGGAACCGCGGCTGCCTGGACCGCTACGCCGGGCGGGCCGCGATGGCGGCCGCGGCCGGCCTCGCCGGTCCCGGCCCGTCCCGGCTGCTGGGGAACGAGGACGCGGTCACCGGCCTGATCCGCCGCGGCGACCCGGCCGCGCACCGGGCCCGTGACGCCGCCGCCGACGCCCTCGCCGACGCGCTGGTCCCGGTGCGCGCCCTGCTCGCCCCGGACACCGTCGTGCTCGGCGGGCGGCTGGGTGCCTTCGGCGAGCCACTGCGCCGCCGCGTGCAGGACCGTCTTCCCGGGCTGGTCCTCCGGCAGGCGAAGCTCGGCGCGGACGCCGCCCTGCACGGCGCGGCGGGCAGCGTGATCGCCCGGGTGATCGCCGACCCCCTCACCTGGATCGACGGCTGACCCCTCCGCCTGGAGGTGTTTTATAAGCGGCGGAGCCGCTTGCGGTGGGCCGTCAGCTTGCACCGCCGCGGGTTCTGACGTGGTTCCTCGCTAGAACAGCGCTGCCAGCGCTCTTGAATTGGCATTCATGAGGAGGCGATCCCACAGCGAGGGGCCGCGTCAGGTTCCGCTACCCGCACCGCCACGCAAACTACTTCGACACAGGCCTTAGGCGAGGGCGTCGAGGAGGGGGGTGAGGGCGTCGAGCCGGTGGGCGCTCACCACGGCATCGCAGTACGGCCAGGCGGCGGCCATACCGCCGGCGAGCGGCCGGTAGCCGGGTTTCGCGGTGCGTGGGTTGACCCATACGATCCGGTGCGCCAGCCGGGACAGGCGTTCCATCTGCGCGCCGAGAAGTTCGGCGGGCCCGGTTTCCCAGCCGTCGGAAACGATCACCACGACCGCGCCGCGTGCCATCCCGCGCGCACCATACCCGTCGAGGAAGTCCCGCAGTGCCATCCCGATTCGCGTGCCGCCCGCCCAGTCCGGCGCCTCCTCCCCCGCCTTCCGCATCGCCAGCGCGGGTTTCGCCCTGAGTGCGCGGGTGAGCCGGGTCAGGCGCGTGGCGAAGGTGAACACCTCCGCGCGGGTCCCCCCGGCCGCACACACCAGCAATTGCAGCATCGCCCGTGCGTGCGCCTGCATGGAGCCGGAGATATCGCACAGCACCACCAGTTTCCGCGGTTTCCACCGGGGACTCCACCGGCGCAGCACGGCCGGTTCCCCGCCGCTGCGCCGGGACCGGCGCAGGGTTTCCCGCAGGTCCACGCGCCGCCCGGCGGGCGTCGCCCGTTTACGGCGGGTCCGCCTCGGCGGGGGCGCCAGCCGCAGCCGCCGCATCGCGTCGCGCAGCAGCGCCAGTTCCCCGGGTTCCAGGTCCCCGAAGTCACGGGAAGCCAGCCGTTCCACGGCGCTGCCCGCCGACGCGACCGCCAGCTCGCGCACCCGTCCCGGTTCCCGGGGTTCGGCCCCCACGGAGAACACGGCCTTCTTGGCATCCACTGTGGACAAAGGTGGCTCCGGCCGGTCGCCGCGGAAGTCGGCCGGGTCGACGCCCCCGCCGAACACCGCGGTGAACACGCGGTCGACGATCTCGACCTCGCCCGGCGCCGAGGCCAGGGTGGCCAGCGCACACCAGCGGAGCTCACCGGTCCGAACCGGCGAGAGCAGCAGCACCGCGCGGGTGAACC
>NZ_VJWX01000310.1 GCF_007713715.1 Amycolatopsis rhizosphaerae | reverse complement strand
AGAGTGCCCGGATACCCGGCCACCACCACCGCGTCCAGCCCCGCGATGTCCACCCCCAGTTCCAGGGCATTGGTGGTGGCCACCCCCAGTAGCTCACCGGTCAGCAGGGCGCGTTCGAGCTTGCGCCGCTCTTCGGGCAGAAAACCGGCCCGGTACGCGGCCACCTGCCCGGCCAGCTTGTCGTCCACCTCGGACAGGATCCGGCGGGCGCCCAGCGCGGTCAGCTCGGCGCCCCGGCGCGAGCGCACGAAAGCCAGCGTGCGGGCGCCCTCCACGACCAGTTCGGCCAGGATGCGAGAGGCTTCGGCGCCGGCCGACCGCCGCACCGGGGCGCCGTTCTCCCCCGAGAAGTCCTCGAGCAGCGGTGGCTCCCACAGCGCGACCGTCCGGGCGCCACGTGGTGAGCCGTCCTCCACCACGGCCGCGCACTCCTGCCCGATGAGCCGTCGCGCGAACCCGGCGGGATCGGCCATGGTCGCCGAGGCCAGCACGAACACGGGCGACGAACCGTACCGGTGCGCCACCCGCTGCAGTCTGCGCAGCAGCAGCGCGACGTGGGAACCGAACACACCCCGGTACCCGTGGCATTCGTCCACGATCACGTAGGCGAGCTTCCGGAACAGCCGGGCCCACCGGGCGTGTGAGGCGAGGATTCCGCGATGGAGCATGTCCGGGTTGGTGAACACCCACCGTGCATGAGCGCGCACCCAATCGCGTTCCCCCATCGGGGTGTCACCGTCGTAGGACGCGGCCCGCACCCCGGGAATGTCCAAAGAAGACACGGTACGCAACTGGTCGGCGCCGAGCGCCTTCGTCGGGGACAGGTAGAGCGCGCAGGCCCGGTCGTCCTCGGCGAGGGTGGACAGCACCGGCAACTGGTAGGCCAGGGACTTGCCGGAGGCGGTGCCGGTCGAGATCACGACGTGCTTCCCGGCATGGGCGAGCGAGGCCGCCTCGATCTGATGTGTCCACGGCTGCTCGACCCCGGATTCACGCAGCGCCGCCACCGCGTCCGGATGGGCCCAGGCGGGCCAGTCGGCGCACTGGGCCTCGCGGGCAGGCTGCTCCGCCACGTGGGTCACCGGATCGGCCGATTCCGGGATGCCGGCGGTGACACGGTTCAGCAGCCGCCGTGCCCGCTTGCTCTCTGCCACCCGACCAGGGTCGCACAGGTGTACGACAGGCCTAAAAATCACACCAAGATCGCTAACAGTGAGCAGGGTCACATATACAGAGAGTGTTCGTTGCGGGACGCCCTGACCGTGGTAGTGCCATTACCAATACACTCCCGCAAACGGCACCACTTGTGGTGTAGATCCCATGCCAGTGTCGGCAAGGCTGTCCCGCAGCAGGGCCGTCGCTGGTACCAGGCGACGTTTCCAGGAGGACGGATGTCCCGGCAATTCCTCGCGGAGGGCCTCAAGCTCTCCGGGGGTGACTACGGCGTGGTCGCCGTGGTCGCCGTGGTCGCCCTTGCTGCACTGGCGATCGGTTTCGTGCTGCTCAAGGAGGTGCTGGCCGCCGGCCAGGGCACTCCGAAGATGCAGGAGATCGCGAAGGCCGTGCAGGAAGGGGCGGCCGCTTACCTCAAGCGGCAGCGCAACACCCTCTCCGTTTTCGGGGTGGTGGTGTTCCTACTGCTGTTCGCGCTACCGGCGGACGACTGGAACGAGCGGATCGGCCGCTCCATCTTCTTCCTGGTCGGCGCCGTGTTCTCGTTCACCATCGGCTACCTGGGCATGTGGCTGGCCACGCGGGCGAACCTGCGGGTCGCGGCGGCTTCCCGGGAGCCGGGAAGTGGCCGGGAGAAGGCGATGCGGGTGGCCTTCCGCACCGGGGGCGTCGTGGGCATGATCACTGTTGGGCTGGGCCTGTTCGGGGCGTCCATCGTGGTGCTGGCCTACGCGGGCCAGGCGCCGAAGGTGCTCGAAGGCTTCGGCTTCGGTGCCGCACTGATCGCCATGTTCATGCGTGTCGGCGGCGGGATCTTCACCAAGGCCGCGGACGTGGGCGCCGACCTCGTCGGCAAGGTCGAACAGAACATCCCCGAGGACGATCCGCGCAATGCGGCGACGATCGCCGACAATGTGGGCGACAACGTCGGCGACTGCGCCGGGATGGCGGCGGACCTCTTCGAGTCCTACGCGGTGACCCTGGTTGCCGCGTTGATTCTGGGCAGCACCGCGTTCGGTGCCGCCGGTCTGCTGTTCCCGCTGATCGTTCCTGCGATCGGCGTGATCACCGCGGTGATCGGCGTCTACATCACCAAGGCCCGCCCCAACGAGAGCGGGCTGGTCACCATCAACCGCTCGTTCTACATCTCCGCGGTCATCTCGGCGGTGCTGTGCACGATCGCTGCGTTCGTGTTCCTGCCCCCCTCGTTCAGCGAGTTCGGGCAGGGTTTCACGGGCCAGGGCAACCCGGCGGTGATCGCCACCGTCGCGGTGATCATCGGCATCGTGCTGGCCGGCATCATCCTCCGGCTGACCGGCTACTTCACCGGCACCGAGCACGGTCCGGTGAAGAACGTCGGCAAGACGTCCGAAACCGGTGCGGCGACGGTGATCCTGTCCGGCATCGCGGTGGGCTTCGAGTCCGCCGTGTACACCGCGCTCGTCATCGGCGCGGCCGTGTTCGGCGCCTACCTGCTGGGCGGTTCGGTAGCCCTGTTCGCCGTCGCACTGGCGGGCACGGGCCTGCTCACCACGGTCGGTGTCATCGTCGCGATGGACACCTTCGGCCCGGTTTCGGACAACGCGCAGGGCATCGCGGAGATGTCGGGAGACGTGGACGAGGCGGCGGCGCAGACGCTGACCGAACTGGACGCGGTCGGCAACACCACGAAGGCGATCACCAAGGGCATCGCGATCGCCACCGCGGTGCTCGCCGCGACCGCGCTGTTCGGTTCCTACCAGGACTCGATCACGAAGGCACTGGGCACGATCGGATCCACCGCGGCAGGCGTGAAGTCCTTCATCGACACGATCGTCAGCCCGAACACGCTGGTGGGTGTCATGATCGGGGCCGCGGTGGTGTTCATGTTCTCCGGCCTGGCCGTGAACGCGGTCTCGCGGGCCGCGGGCGCGGTGGTCTAC
The DNA here is from genome assembly GCF_007713715.1 of Amycolatopsis rhizosphaerae. Taxonomy (GTDB): domain Bacteria; phylum Actinomycetota; class Actinomycetes; order Mycobacteriales; family Pseudonocardiaceae; genus Amycolatopsis_E; species Amycolatopsis_E rhizosphaerae. The sequence continues at coordinate 5,394 of NZ_VJWX01000310.1, read as the reverse complement.
GAGGTGCGCCGCCAGTTCCGCGACATCCCGGGGATCATGGAGGGCACCACCCGCCCCGAGTACGGCAGGGTGGTCGACATCGTCACCCGCGACTCGCTGCGGGAGTTGGCCACCCCCGGTCTGCTCGCGGTGTTCGCGCCGATCGCGGTCGGTTTCGGGCTCGGCACCGGTGCCCTGGCGGGTTACCTGGCGGGCGCCATCGCGACCGGCACCCTGATGGCGATCTTCCTCGCCAACTCGGGTGGCGCATGGGACAACGCGAAGAAGCTGGTGGAGGACGGGCATCACGGCGGCAAGGGCTCCGAAGCGCATGCCGCGACGGTCATCGGCGACACCGTGGGTGACCCGTTCAAGGACACCGCCGGTCCGGCGATCAACCCGCTGATCAAGGTGATGAACCTGGTTTCGGTGCTGATCGCACCCGCGGTCGTGCAGTTCTCGATCGGCCCGGACGCCTCGTTCGGGGTGCGGCTGGCGATCTCGCTGGTCTCGCTGGCCGTGATCGTCGTCGCGGTGGTCGTGTCGAAGCGGCGCGGCACCGCGATTGCGGACACCCCGGCGGGTGCTCAGGCACCAGCCAAGACCGCCTGATCGTCGGGATTACCGGGCCCGCCACGGACCTCCGTGGCGGGCCCGGTTTCTGCGCGGGTCCAGCCCAGGATTTGCAGGCGGCAAGTTGATCTGTACCGTCGGGACAAGCTCGCGTTGTCGGGGAGGTGTTCGCGTGCGACCCCGGACGGTGGTCTTTCTGCTTCTCTGCGCCGGGCTGTGCGCCGGTCTCGCCTCGTGCGGCCGTCCCGTGGTGGCTCCCGGCACGTCCGGCGTGAGCAGGCAGGCCACGAGCACCGAGTCCGACCGGCAGAACGCGATCACCCAGTGGGCCAACGACTACTGCGTCGCAGTGGGATCCCTTGTGGACGAGCTGGCGAACCTGCCCGCGATCGATCCGAGCAGTCCCCGGCGCGCGGTGGAAACCTCCGGCGCACTGCTCGGCACGATGATCGGGGGGCTGGACAAGGCGGTCGACGGGTTGCGGGCGCTGTCACCGGGCCCGGTTCCGGGCGCCGATCAGGCGCGGGACACCATGGTCGAGCGGTTCACCGGCGTCCGCGCCGACGCGGCCGCTGCGAAGCAGCGCTTGGACCGGGCACGCGGGGCCGCCTCGATTCCGCCCGGCATCCTGCGGGATGCGCGCGGCCCGCTCGACGAGGTGGCCGCGATCGATCCGCTGTCGGGTTTCGCTTCGGTTCCGGAGCTCTCGGCGGGGGCGCAGCGGGCGCCCGTGTGCCGGCAGTTGACCGAGCGCGAAACCGCGCCGCAGACTCCCGCCACCCGCTGACGACAGCCCGGAAGAAAATTACCCGAACGGGTGAAGTTTCCCATGCTGTGAGGGACCCCCTCCCGGCAAACAGGGCCGTGAGGGGGCCCCTCGCGGCTACCGAGCGGACAAGGGCAGGACGAAACCCGGGGGCTTGGGCAGCATGCACCCGGGCAGGTTCAGATCGATCTCGTTGCCGAGGGCGGCACAGGCGGTGAGGAGGTAGGTCTGCTCGCCGTAGGAGCGGCCGCGCAGCACGGTGACCACCCCGTTCTCGTCGACCTCGCACGGGTTGTTCAGGCTGCAGGCCTCCCCGTCGTCGTTGCCCGTGTTGTTGACGCCCACGACCTCACCGCTGGTCCGGTCGATGATCGGCGAGCCGGAGGTACCGTGGATGACGTCGCACTCCGGGGTGTACCGGATGGCGATCTTCCAGACCCAGCCCGCCTCGTGCAGGGAGTAGACGACGCGGTCGATGGAGCAGGTCCAGGTCCGCTTAAAGAATCCCGAAACGACGCTGATCGGCGTGTGTACGTCGGCAGGCGCGGCGGCCAGGGTGAGCGGGTGTCCGCCCAGCGTGCGGGCGATCTGCCGGTAGGTGCGGTCGAGTTGGTAGAGCGTGACGTCGGTATCGGTCATCGTGGCGTAGGCGATCTTCGTGGAGTGCAGCGTGCCGAGGACGCTGCCGTCCTGCCCGAGCAGGGTCATCGGGCGCCTGACCGGCCGGTCGACGATCACCTCGCCCGGCGCCGGCATGCCGGACTCTTCGCAGTGGCCGTTCGTCAGGACCAGTGCAGGGTCGGTGTCCTTCGAGGTGGGCAATCGGATCAGGGAGCCCGAGCAGTTGCTCAGCCTGACGATGCCGGTGTAGCCCGCGAGCGGCGCGGCGACCGCGGGTGTGGTGCCCAGGGCGAGCAGGAGGACGGACAGGACGATGAGGGAGCGGCGCAACATGGCGCCGGAGCGTAGCGGAACCGTTACCCGAAGGCCCCAACCGGGACGTGTCCCGCGTCACGTGCTAGGTGTGGAAAAGGAAACACCGCCCGGCTGTGCGCCGATGCGCTTCACACAGGATGGACGGCGCATTGCGTCACCTGGGCGGACACAATCGGCTGGCGGAGTGCACACTGGCTGGTTGAACAGCGTCGCAGCAGCGACGGGAACGAGCGGGAGAGCGGACAGCGTGGCTGGAGCACGGGCGAAGAACACCGCGGCGCGGGGCGCCGCCAACGGGGGTGGCGGTCGAGCGACGGGTGGGCACGACGCTGCGGGAAACGGCGCCGGGCGCCGCCGGCTCGTGATCGTCGAGTCGCCGACGAAGGCGCGCAAGATCGCTCCTTACCTCGGCGGCGGTTACGTCGTGGAGTCGTCGGTGGGGCACATCCGTGACCTGCCGCGGGGCGCGGCCGACGTGCCCGCCAAGTACAAGGGCGAGCCGTGGGCCCGCCTCGGGGTCGACGTCGACCACGACTTCGAACCGCTGTACGTGGTCAGCCCGGACAAGAAGGCCAAGGTCACCGAGCTCAAGAGCCTGCTCAAGGACGCCGACGAGCTCTACCTCGCCACCGACCCGGACCGCGAGGGCGAGGCCATCGCCTGGCACCTGCTGGAGACGCTCAAGCCGAAGGTGCCGGTCCGCCGGATGGTCTTCCACGAGGTGACCGAGCAGGCCATCCGTGCCGCCGCGGCGGACACCCGTGATCTCGACGCGGACCTGGTCGACGCTCAGGAGACGCGCCGCATCCTCGACCGGCTCTACGGTTACGAGGTTTCGCCCGTGCTGTGGAAGAAGGTCATGCCGAAGCTGTCGGCTGGCCGGGTGCAGTCGGTGGCGACGCGGATCATCGTGGAGCGCGAGCGCGAGCGGATGCGCTTCCAGTCCGCCTCCTACTGGGACATCGCCGCGACGATGGAGGCCCAGGGGGCAGGCAGCGACGAACCCCGGACCTTCCCGGCGCGGATGATCGCGGTGGACGGTGCACGGCTGGCCAGCGGTAAGGACTTCGGCCCGGACGGGCGGCTGAAGGGCTCCTCGACCGAGGTCCGCGTGCTGGCCGAGGCGGATGCGACCCGGCTCGCCGAGGCGCTGCGCGGCCGGGACTTCAAGGTCGTCAGCGTCGAGGAGAAGCCCTACACCCGGCGTCCGTACGCGCCGTTCATGACCTCCACGCTGCAGCAGGAGGCCGGTCGCAAGTTGCGGTTCTCGTCGGAGCGGACGATGCGCATCGCGCAGCGGCTCTACGAGAACGGCTACATCACGTATATGCGTACCGACTCCACCACGCTCTCGGAGACGGCGCTGACCGCGGCCCGCAACCAGGCCACCGATCTCTACGGTGCGGAGTTCGTTTCGCCGAGCCCCCGCCAGTACACCCGGAAGGTCAAGAACTCGCAGGAGGCCCACGAGGCGATCCGGCCCGCCGGTGAGGTGTTCCGGACCCCCGGCCAGGTCGCCGGTGAGCTGGACACCGACGAGTACCGGCTCTACGAGATGATCTGGCAGCGCACGATCGCCTCGCAGATGGCGGACGCCAAGGGCACCACCATGTCGGTCCGCATCGCGGGCACCGCGAGCAGCGGCGAGGAGTGCACGTTCGCCGCGTCCGGGCGCACGATCACCTTCCCGGGCTTTTTGAAGGCGTACGTGGAGGCGGTCGACACCGAGGCCGGCGGCGAGGCCGACGACAAGCAGAGCCGTCTGCCGCGGCTGACCAGGGACCAGGCGCTCACCGCCGCCGAACTGGTGCCGGACGGCCACAACACCTCGCCGCCGCCCCGCTACAGCGAACCGAGCCTGGTCAGCAAGCTCGAAGAGCTCGGCATCGGCAGGCCGTCGACCTACGCCTCCATCATCAACACCATCCAGGACCGCGGGTACGTGTGGAAGAAGGGCTCCGCACTGGTGCCGTCGTGGGTGGCGTTCGCCGTGGTGGCGCTGCTCGAACGGCATTTCGAGCGCCTGGTGGACTACGACTTCACCGCCGCGATGGAGGACGAGCTCGACCGCATCGCCTCGGGCAACGAGCAGCGCACGCGGTGGCTGTCGAAGTTCTACTTCGGCGGGGAACAGGGCGTGGACGGCTCGATCGGGCGGCTGGGCGGCCTGAAGAAGCTGGTCGGCACCGGGGTCGAGGACATCGACGCCCGGGAGATCAACTCGATCCCGCTGTTCACCGATGACCAGGGGCGCACGGTTTACGTGCGGGTGGGCCGTTACGGCCCTTACCTGGAAAGGCACGGCGCGGAGACCGGGGAAGACGCCGAGGGGAAGTCGCAGCGGGCGAACCTGCCCGAGGATCTGCCGCCGGACGAGCTGACCCCCGAGATCGCCGAAAAGCTGTTCGCCACGCCCCAGGAAGGGCGGATGCTGGGCACCGATCCGGTGAGCGGGCACGAGATCGTGGCCAAGGAAGGCCGGTTCGGCCCCTACGTCACGGAGGTGCTGCCGGAACCGGAGGAGGCGGCCGAGGACGGCGCCAAGAAGACCAGCAAGGCCAAGAAGGCGAAGCCGCGCACCGGGTCGCTGTTCAAGTCGATGTCGGTGGAGACGGTGACGCTCGAGGACGCGCTGAAACTGCTGTCGCTGCCGCGAGTGGTCGGCAAGGATCCCGAGTCCGGTGACGAGATCACCGCCCAGAACGGCCGCTACGGCCCGTACCTGAAGAAGGGCACGGACTCGCGTTCGCTGGAAACCGAGGACCAGCTGTTCACCATCACGCTGGACGAGGCCTTGAAGATCTACGCGGAACCGAAGCGACGCGGTCGCCAGGCCACCGCGAAGCCCCCGCTGAAGGAACTGGGCGACGACCCGGTGTCGGGCAAGCCGATGGTGGTCAAGGACGGCCGCTTCGGCCCGTACGTGACCGACGGGGAGTTCAACGCGACGTTGCGCAAGGCCGACAGCGTGGAAGAGCTCACCGCGGAGCGGGCCGCGGAGTTGCTGGCCGAGAAGCGGGCGAAGGGTCCTGCCCCGAAGCGGAAGGCGCCGGCGAGGAAGAAGGCCGCCGCGTAGAAGTAGCGGCACCCTCGCGGGTGGATCCCGCCGCGGCCCGGCATGCGTGTCCGGGGAGCGGGTA
>NZ_VJWX01000030.1 GCF_007713715.1 Amycolatopsis rhizosphaerae | reverse complement strand
GAGGAGGACTTGGTCCCCGAACGGGGACCCCAAGGGCCCCTGACAACCCCGGGCCCGGCACGCACCATCGAGACCATGGACGACCAACCCGTTGTCCGGGTCGACGGGTCCCTGCACGCCGGGAGCGGGAGCATCGTTCGCCAGGCCGTCGCCTACGCCGCGCTGACCGGCCACACCGTGTGCCTCACCCAGGCGCGCGCCCGGCGCCGCCCACCGGGCCTGCGCCCGCAGCACGTCCGCGCCGTCGAAGCGCTCCGCGATCTCGTCGGCGGAACCCTCGACGGTGCCGCCGTCGGCTCGACCACCGTCGGGTTCTCGCCGGGCCGCCGCTCTCCGCAGGGGCGCTACCTCTGGGACATCGGGTCCGCGGGCTCGGCCACCGCGCTGGCGCTGGCGGTGCTGCCGGTCCTCGCCCGCCGCGGGCGGGGCGTCGAGGCGGAGATCCGCGGCGGCCTGTTCCAGGACTTCGCCCCCTCGGTCTTCCACCTCCAGCACGTCGTGCTGCCCCTGCTGGCCCGGATGGGGGTGGACGCGCGCCTCGAGTTGGTGCGGCCCGGTTATCTCCCGGCCGGGGGCGGCGTCCTCCGGCTCGCCGTCTCGCGGGCCCCACGGCGCCTGCACGCGATCACGCTCGATCGTCCCGGGCCGGTCCGGTCCGTGTGGGGCATCGCGCTGTCGTCCCATTTGGACGAACGGCGGGTGTCGGCGCGGATGGCGCGCGCCGCCCGCGCCGTGGCCGCCGCACACGGGTTCGAGGCGACGATCGACGAGCGCAGCGAAGCCACCGCCACGCATGCCGGGGCGGCCATCGCGCTGTTCGCCGACTGCGAAGGCGGCGTACGGCTCGGCGCGGACAGCGTCGGCGCCCCGCACCGCCGGGCCGAGACGATCGGGGCGAGAGCGGCCCGGCACCTGCTCGCCGAAGTGGACGGCGGCGCCACCCTCGACCGGTTCGCCGCCGACCAGGTGATCCCCTTCGCGGCCCTGGCCGAGGGCGACACCGTGTTCCGGGTGCGCTCGGTCACCGCGCACCTGACCACCGGCCTCTGGCTGGCCTCGCTGTTCCTCGATGTCCGGGCGGACCTGGCGAACGGACGGGTCCTCGTCCACGGCAGCGGCCACGAAAACCGGTGTCCGTAGTCCCACCGCTGCCGCGATCACCCGTGCCTCTGCCATGATGGCGATCACATGACCATCGACCGCCGCGCTCGTGCCCTGGACTCGCTCCACGGCCTCGCCCTCGGGGATGCACTCGGCTCCCAGTTCTTCGTTCCCACCCACCGCACGGCGCTGGAACTGCGCCGCCCGCCGCCCGCGCCCTGGCAGTGGACCGACGACGCCGAGATGGCCTGCTCGGTCGTCGCCGTCCTGCTGCGGCACGACCGCATCGATCAGGACGCGCTGGCGGCCGCCTTCGCCGCCCATCACGACTTCGACCGGGGCTACGGGCCCGCCATGAACCGGCTGCTGCGGCTGATCCGCCAGGGCGGTGCCTGGCGCGAGTTGTCCCGCGAACTGTTCGACGGCCAGGGCTCGTGGGGCAACGGGGCCGCCATGCGGGTCGCCCCGGTCGGCGCCTGGTTCGCCGACGACCCCGAGGAGGCCGCCCGCCAGGCGGCGCTGTCGGCCGAGGTCACGCACGCCCACCCCGAAGCCGTCGCCGGTGCGGTCGCCGTGGCCGTCGCCACCGCCCTCGCGGCCGGTGCCTCCCCGCCCGGGCCGCGCGAGTTCCTGGACACGGTGCTGGGGATGACACCGGCCGGCCGGGTGCGCCACGGAGTGTGGGCGGCCCGCGGCCTGGCGCACGTCCCCTCGGCGAAGATCGCGGTGCACGAGCTCGGCAACGGCCGCCACACCAGCGCCTGGGACACCGTCCCCTATGCGCTCTGGGCCGCCGCCCGCCATCTCGACGACTACGAACAAGCCATCTGGACCACCGCCAGTACCGGTGGTGCCGTGGACACCACCTGCGCCATCGTCGGCGGCATCGTCGCCGCCCGCGTCGGCAGGGCCGGGCTGCCCGCCCCCTGGCGATCCGCCTGCGAACCGCTGCCCGCCTGGGCCGGGGCCACCGGCGCCCCGCACCCCTGAGCGGGCCGCGGGCTTGCTCCTCCCCCGAGGGGAGGTGGGAGGGTGACGCCATGGACGGCGACCCGCGGTATTCGATCGGAGATCTGGCCCGGCGCACGGGACTGACCGTCAAGGCGATCCGGTTCTACTCCGACCGCGGCATCGTGCCACCGGCCGGGCGCAGCCCCGCCGGCCACCGCCGCTACGACCTCGGCGCCGTCGCACGCCTTGATCTCGTGCGGACCCTGCGGGAGCTGGGGCTGGACCTGGCCACGATCCGCAAGGTGGTGGACCGGGAGATCTCGCTGCCCGAGGTCGCGGCGGCGCACGCCGAAGCCCTGGCCCTGCAGATCCGGCTGCTGCGCCTGCGGCGCTCGGTCCTCGTGGCGGTCGCCTCTCGCGGGTCCACACCACAGGAGATGAAACTCATGCACCAGTTGGCCAAGCTCTCCGAGGACGAACGCCGGCACCTGATCGACGACTTCCTCCGCGCCACCTTCCGCGGCCTCGACGACGCCGCCTTCACCGGGATCATGCGGTCGATGACGGCCGAGCTGCCCGACGACCCGGAGGCCGGGCAGGTGGAGGCGTGGCTCGAACTGGCCGAGTTGTCCCAGGACCGCGGCTTCCGCGACAGCATGCGGCGCCTGGCCGAGCACCACACCGCCGAGTGCGCCACCGGCACCACCCCGGTCCCGGGGCCCGACCTCATCGCGCTGGTCCGTGACGAGTCACGAGCGGCCCTCGCGGCCGGTCTGTCCCCGGACTCGCCGGAGGCCGGTCCGGTCGTCACCGCCGTCGCGACCCGGTACGCCCGGATCCTGGACCTTCCCGACGACGGGGAGTTGCGGCGCAGGCTGTCGGCCCGGGTCGGGGACGCGAACGATCCCCGGCGGGAGCGCTACCTCCGGCTGCTGGCGGTGGTCAACGGCTGGGCTGCCCCGGAAAGCCCGGCTCCGGCGCTCGGCTGGTTCCTCCGGGCACTGCGTGCCCACCCACGGTGAGCCCGGGGCGCCCCGCGATTCCCGGACCGGCCGGAACCAGGTGCGGCAGCGTTAATCGCTTGTCCGTGGGGATTCTCCCGGCGACGATCACCCCATGACTGCGATCCTCTCCCCGACTGTGATGCCATCCCGTGTTGTTTCCGTTACGGGCCGGCGACAGTCGACCGTTGCGGGGAAGCACGTCAGGCCGCCGGCGTGACCGCCGTCGTCATCGCGGGGCTGCTGGCCGGTTACGGCATCGCGATCCCGGTCGGCGCCATCGGTGCCTATCTCGTCGGGCTGACCGCGCGGACCTCGCTGCGCGTGGGCGCGGCCGCGGCTCTGGGGATCGCGACCGTGGACGGCGTCTACGCCCTGGTGGCCATGTTCGGCGGCGGCCCGCTCGCCGAAGTGATCGCCCCTGTCGCGGGCGTGCTGCGGTGGATCGCGGCCGGTGTGCTGATCGCGGTGGCGGTCCGGGTCCTCCACAGTGGACTGCGCCGGTACCGGGCTTCGGCCGCACAGGCACCCCCGGGCCAGGAAGACGCACCGAGTCCGGCCCGGGCCTATGCGGCCTTCCTGGCGATGACCCTGCTCAACCCCACCACGATCATCTACTTCGTCGCGGTGGTCCTTGGCGGCCAGGCCCGGGTCGCGGACACCTGGACGGAGCGCTCGGCCTTCGTGACCGCCGCGTTCGTCGCGTCGGCGAGCTGGCAACTCCTCCTGGCCGGTGGCGGCAGCTTACTGGGCCGGGTGCTCACCGGGCGGCGCGGCCAACTGGGCACGGCGCTTCTCTCCGGCGCGGTGATCGCCGTCCTCGCCGTGCACACCCTGTGGAGCTGAGCCCGGGGTCCTGTCCGGTCCTATTCGGACGCCCGAAGCGGTCGCGAGTAACGGATCTTGGGGGCGGGGCGGTCCCCGATCCCGGCGTCCTTGACGACCTCGTCGGGGCGCCAGCCGCGTTCTTCGTAGAACCGGCGCGCCCGCTCGTTGCCCGCCAGCACCCACAGGACCGCGTGCTCGAACCCGTGTGCCACCAGGTGATCCAGGGCGGCGCGATGCACGGCGGAACCGGCGCCGCGGCCCCAGCCCGCCGGATCGGCGTAGAGCGCGGTCAGTTCCCCCGTGCGGAGGCCGGGAAACCGGTCACCTTCGTCGCGCGCTCGCGTGACGCCCGCGTAGGCCCCGATCCGGGCATCCGGGCCGACCGCCACGAACAGCGCGGCGGGCCCGGTGAGGTCACGCACGATCTCCGCCCACCGGACCGCCCTGGCGCCGGTGTCCATCGCGGCGAGGACGGACTCGGCGATGAGGCCGCGATAGGCGTGCCGCCACGCGTCCACGTTGATCTCGGCGATCCGGTCGGCGTCGGCCGCCACCGCGGCCCGCACGGTCCATGCCATACCCCGATTCTCCCCCGGCGCGGCAACGGGTTTTCCCGCGCGCACGAGGCGGATCGTGCGCGCGGGAAACCGTCACAGGTGGCGCGACCACCATTCGAGCACGGCCTCGAACCGCTGAACCCGGTGCCGGGGCCGCCCGGAGCGGCTCAGCTCGTGTCCTTCGCCCGGGAAGACCAGCATCTCGACCGGCGTGCCGTTGTGCTTGAGCGCCACGAACATCCGCTGCGCCTGCTCGATCGGGCACCGCCAGTCCTGCTCGGAGTGGGCGATGAGGAACGGGATGCGGATGCGGTGTGCGTGGCTGAGCGGGCTGCGGTCCAGCTGGGCCGTCAGGTCGTCGCCGATGTAGGCGCCGACGAAGTTCCAGCCGATGTCCGAGCTGCCCACCATGGAATCCCACGCGTTGACCGCGCGCTCGCTCCACGCGGCGCGGAACCGCTCGCCGTGGTGGGCGGCCAGCCAGCCGGTCATGAACCCGCCGTAGGAGCCACCCATCACCCCGACCCGGGAGGCGTCGAGGCCGGGCTCTTCGAGCGCGGCGTCGAGCAGCGCCAGCAGATCGTCGGCGTCCACCGTGCCGAAGGCGTGCACGATGGCCCGGCCGTGGCTTTCGCCGTACCCGGCGGACCCGCGCGGATTGCCCATCACCACCGCGTAACCGGCCGAGGCGTAGACCTGGGCCTCGTCGAACAGTCCCCAGTCGTAGGCCGCGAACGGACCCCCGTGCACCACGAGCAGCACGGGATGCGGGCCCTCGCCCTCCGGGCGGAACAGCCAGCCGTGCACCCCGTAGCCGTCCGGAGCGGTCGCCGTCAGTTCTTCGACCGGCCGGAGTCCCTTGTCGCGCAGGGGTTTCGACCAGTCCGTGAGCACGCGCTGGGCCCCGTCGGCGATCAGCACCAGTTCACCGGCGCTGCCGGGGGTGGCCACCACGGCGGCGATGCGCTCGCCGTCGACGGTGAAGGCGCGCACCGCGGCCCGCTCCCCGGCCACCGGCCTCAGCTTCTCCAGTGGCGCCGCCTCTGCCTCGGCGGGCACTGCGCGCAGCTCGACCGCGCCCCGGTTCAGCACGGCCACCAGCACCTCGTCCCCCACCAGCACGGGGGCACCGGCGGCCGCGACGCAGTGCACCGTTTCGGCGTCGGTGAGCCGCCGCGGCACCGCCGGTTCCCGGTCGTCGCGCAGCGTCGCCGTCCAGAGGCCCGGGTTGCGGGCCTCGGCGCGCGGCCAGGTGAACTCGGCGCCCACGAACCAGATCCGGCCGTCGGCGGACACGCCTGCCTTGTCCACGCTGCCCGCGGTGCGCACGGCGAGCCACGGTTCGCCCCCACCGGCGGGCACGGCGTACAGATCGGTTTCCTCGCTCTCGGCCGCCCCCCAGTCCCGGAGCGCGACGACCAGGACGGTCTCGCCGTCGGGCAGCCAGACCGGGGCGCCGGCATCGACGCGGTCGTCGGTCAGCGGGACCGGCTCCGGCGCCGGATCTTCGGTGATGTCCACGACGAACAGCCGTTCCCGGCGGTCGCCGAGGAAGCCGATGTTGTCGATCCGGTAGTCGAAACGCGTGATCCGCCGGGGGGCCTCCTCGGCCGGTTCGGGGCTTTCGCCGTCCTCCGTGGGAGAGCCGTACCGGCCGGGCTCCGGCACCCGCGCGGTGAAGGCGATCCGGCGGGAGTCCGGCGCCCACACCGGGGCGCCGGCGCCGAGCGGTAGCGCGGTGAGCCGCCGCGCGTCGCCGCCACCCGCCGGTATCACGTGCAACTGCGGACGGTCCTTCGCCGACTCCGCGCGCAGGAACGCCACCCAGCGGCCGTCCGGGGAGATCGCCGGGGCGCTGTCGTGCTCCCCGTGGGTCCAGCGGCTCACCTCACCGTCGAGACCGGCGCGCCACAGCGCGCCGCGGTAGGCGTTGTCCTTCGGGTCCGGAGTCGACAACCCGGCGAGCAGCAGGTCCCCGTGCAGGGCCGGCATCCCGGGTACGGCGAGGTGTTCGAGGTCGGTTGGACGCATTCCCCGAACCTAGCAGGTCTTTAGCCTTGCTAAAAAGACTTCAGGAGGCCGCCGACGAATGCTCCGCGACCGCCGCGTCCCGGCGCACCTTGAGCAGGCTCGCCACCGTGGTCAGCGTCAGCACGCCCACGATCACCCCGAGCGAGACCCAGTTGTTGATGTCCAGCCAGTCCGGGACCGCGTGGTACTCGTGCAGCGCGTGCAACACCAGTTTCGCGCCGATGAACCCGAGGATCACCGCCAGCCCGTAGGACAGGTACACCAGCTTGTTCACCAGGCCACCGAGCAGGAAGTACAGCTGCCGCAGGCCCATCAGCGCGAAGGCGTTGGCGGTGAAGACCAGGAAGGCCTCCTGGGTGATGCCGAAGATCGCCGGGATGGAATCGACCGCGAACAGCAGGTCCGCGCTGCCGATCGCGATGATCACCAGGAACATCGGGGTCATCATCCGCCTGCCCCCGCGGCGGACGAACATCCGGTGCCCGTCGTAGGAGTCGCTGACCGGGTACAGCCTGCGCGCCCACCGCGTAACCGCGTTCTCCCGGTACTCCTCGTGCTCGTCGTTGCCGCGCAGCATGCTCGCCGCCGTCCACAGCAAGACCCCGCCGAAGAGGAAGAAAACCCAGACGAACTGCGCGATCAGCGCGGCGCCGACGGCGATGAACACGCTGCGCATGGCCAGCGCGAGCAGGATGCCCACCAGCAGCACCCGGTGCTGGTGGATGGCGGGCACCTTGAACGAGGCCATGACGATCATGAAAATGAACAGGTTGTCCACCGAGAGCGAGTACTCGGTCAGATAGCCGGTGAAGAACTCCACCCCCGGGTCGTGGCCGGCGAAGACCCACACGCCTATTCCGAAAAGGATCGCGCAGAAGACGTAGAACGCCACCCAGCGGAGAGCCTCCCTGGCGGTCACCTCGTGCGGTTTGCGGTCCACGATCACCAGGTCGATGGCGATCAGGACGAGCAGACCTGCGACGGTCGAAGCCCACAGCCACAGGGGGACGGTCATTTACGCACAACCTCCGGATAGCGCGTACAGCAGCTAGCCGGAGGTCTCTTCCGCAGGGTGATCACCCTGCCGACGGCGCCGGGGGTCCCGAAAGACCGCCGTGCTGACGACACCGCCGCGAAGGAATACTCCCCTCCACGTCATCCACCATCATCCTCGATGTCCGATTCGATGGCCAGCTTAGGTAACCCTTATCACCCGGGTGGCGCCATGGGCGCCGGACGGTTCTCAGGAAACGTCACCTACCGTCATGGGGTGCCCCGCATCCCGCTTCCGCGCACCCGCCGTGGCCGCTGGCTCGCCCTGGCCGTGGTGGTGCTCGTCCTCGCCGCGGCCGGCCTGGTCTGGGCCCGCTCCGGCAGGCAGGCCCCGCCCGTGGCGACCAGGGACGCCGTCGTGGCCGTCCCGGCCGCGCCCGGCTCGGCCGAGCAGGTGCGCCTGGACACCACGCTCTACCTGCCCGCGCGCACCCCGGCCCCGGCCGTGCTGCTGCCGCACGGGTTCGGCGCGGACAAGACCAGCGTGGCCGGGCCCGCCCAGGAACTGGCCCGGCGCGGGTTCGTCGTGCTCACCTATTCGGCGCGCGGCTTCGGCCGCAGCACCGGGCAGATCGGGCTCGACGACCCCGATCTCGAGGTGGCCGACGCCCGCGCGCTGATCGACCGCCTCGCCGCCATGCCCGAGGTCCGCCAGGACGCCCCGGGCGACCCGCGGGTCGGCGTCGCCGGCGCCTCCTACGGCGGCGCGCTCGCGCTCCTGCTCGCCGGGTACGACAAGCGCGTCGACGCGATCGCCCCCGAGATCACCTACAACGATCTGGCCCAGGGCCTGATCCCGAACTCCGCGGCGGCCGCGGCGCCGCAGGCGGCCACTCCGGCCGCCGGTGCCTTCGGCGGCGACGGGGTGTTCAAACGCTCCTGGGCCGGGTTGCTGTTCTCGGCCGGTTCCGGTGGCTCCGGCGCCGGTGGCCTCGGCAGCGAAGCCCCCGAACCGGGACAGCAGTCCGGCGGCACCGGCCAGACCGGCGCGGGCGGGTCCTCGTCGGCCGCGGGGGCCGCGCCGTCCGCCTCCGCCCAGCAGCCCCCGGCGCCGTCCACGCTGTGCGGCCGGTTCACCGCCGAGATCTGCCAGGCCTACACCGAACTCGCCACCACCGGGCGGGCGAGCACGCACACCATCGACCTGCTGCGCCGCGTCTCCCCCGCCTCGGTCACCGGCCGGATCACCGTGCCCACGCTGCTCGTGCAGGGCGAGAACGACACCCTGTTCGGCCTCGACCAGTCCGACGCGAACGCCCGCCAGATCGCCGCCGCCGGCGGCAGGGTGCAGCAGATCTGGTACGCGGGCGGCCACGACGGCGGCTCGCCGGGCCCCCAGCTCCGCGCCAAGATCGCGGACTGGCTGTGGTTCCAGCTCACCGGGGACGGCACCAACCCGGTCGGCGGCTTCTCCTACGACGTGCAGGGCTCGCTGCGCGCCTCCGGCGCCCCCTCGGTCCGGGTCGTCGAAGCCGGTGCGTATCCGGGCCTGTCCGGCGGCGGCACGGACCGGCAGCAGGTGGCGCTGTCCGGCGGGCAGCAGAACATCGTCAACCCGCCCGGCGGGACCCCCGCGGCCATCAGCGGGATGCCCGGGCTGAACGGCCTGGCCGGCTCTTCCCGGGTCACCGGGCTGTTCGGGATCGACCTCCCCGGCCAGTCGGCCCGGTTCACCTCGGCCCCGCTGGACAAGCAGTTGCTGGTGGCCGGGTCGCCGACGGTCCGGCTGCGCCTCTCGGGGAACAACTCGGGGAACAGCCCCGGCGCGACCCTCTTCGTGAAGCTCTACGACGTCAACCCGGACGGCACGCGCACCCTGCCGTCCAACGCCGTCGCCCCGATCCGGGTCGCACTGCCTGGCGGTGGCAGCCCGGTCGGCAGCCCGGCCGAGGTCACGGTGACCCTGCCGGGCGTGGTGCGCCCGGTGGAGTCCGGGCACTCGCTGCAACTCGTGGTCGCCACCACCGACCAGGCCTACGCGACCCCGGTGGCCCCGGCCGCCTACCAGGTCGCGCTGGACGGCGGCCTGTCCGTGCCGACGATCCCCGGGACGGCCGTCGGCGCCGGGTGGCCGAGGGCCGGCCTGCTGGCCCTCGCCGGGATCCTGGCCGCGGCGGCCGTGATCGCGCTGGCCGCGGCGGTGCGCCGCCGTCGCCGCATCCGGCGGCCCGAACCCGGGCTGGCCGGGGTGCCGCTGGTGATCAGCGGCCTCACCAAGTCCTATCCCGGCGGGCTCACCGCGGTGAACGGACTGTCCTTCCGCGTCGAGCGCGGCCAGGTGCTGGGCCTGCTCGGCCCCAACGGCGCGGGCAAGACCACCACGCTGCGGATGCTGATGGGCCTGATCACGCCCACCGAGGGTGAGATCAGGGTGTTCGGGCACCTCGTCGGCCCCGGCGCCCCGGTGCTGTCGCGCATCGGGTCCTTTGTGGAGGGTTCCGGTTTCCTGCCGCACCTGTCGGGCACCGCGAACCTGCGGCTGTACTGGGACGCCACCGGGCGCCCGCGCGAGAAGGCCCATTTCACCGAGGCGCTGGAAATCGCGGGCCTCGGCGACGCGGTGCACCGCAAGGTCCGCACGTACAGCCAGGGCATGCGGCAGCGCCTGGCGATCGCGCAGGCGATGCTCGGCCTGCCGGAGCTGCTCGTGCTCGACGAACCGACCAACGGGCTCGACCCGCCCCAGATCCACCAGATGCGCGAGGTGCTGCGGCGCTACGCGGCCACCGGCCGCACCGTCGTGGTGTCGAGCCACCTGCTGGCGGAGGTCGAACAGACCTGCTCGCACGTGGTCGTCATGCACCGCGGGAGGCTGGTCGCCTCCGGCGAGGTGGCCGACATCGCCGCCGCGGGCGGCGAGGCGACCTTCCGGGTGGACGACGCGGAAGCGGCGGCGGCGGCCCTGCGCGCGGCCGGCGGCGTGTCGCAGGTGGACGTCGACGGCGATCTGGTGCACGCGGATCTGGACGGCCTGCCACGGGCGGAGGCGGTCGCGGCGCTGGTCAGGGCCGGGATCGCGGTGGAACAGGCGGGTCCGCGGCGGCGGCTGGAAGACGCCTTCCTCCGCCTCGTCGAGACGAAGGACGAACTGACATGAGCACAGGCCAGGCCCCGAACGGCGGGGCGGCCGGGCACGGTGTGCACACCGATCCGGCGGCGCTGGACGAACTGACCGAAGCGGCGCGGCACGAGCACGACGAGGTGGGGCCGGATGGCGCGGTGGCGGGCTACCGCGCCCGCCGGACGCTCCGGCTGTCGGTGGAGCTGCGGCGCCAGCTGCGACGGCGGCGCACCCAGCTGGTACTCGGGTTCGTGATGGTGCTGCCGTTCATCCTCGTGCTGGCGTTCCAGGTCGGGCAGTCCAGCCCGAACCGCCGCTCGGGCGGGTTCGTCGACCTCGCCACCGCGAGTGCGCCGAACTTCGTGGTGCTGGCGTTGTTCGTAGCGGGCGGCTTCCTGCTGCCCACGATCGTCGCGCTGTTCTTCGGCGACACCGTGGCGAGCGAGGCCTCGTGGTCGAGCCTGAAGTACCTGCTGGCGATCCCGGTGCCGCGGCACCGGGTGCTGCGGCAGAAGGCGGTCGCGTCGGGACTGCTGTCGCTGGGGGCGCTGGTGCTGCTGCCCCTGATGTCCCTGGCGGTCGGCCTGCTGTGGTACGGGGCGGGCGACGCGATCAGCCCGACCGGGGACGCGATCCCGTTCGGCCGGAGCCTGCTCGTGCTGGTCGCGGCGATCGGCTACCTCGTGGTCCAGCTGGCCTGGGTGGCGGCGCTCGCGCTGCTGCTGAGCGTGTCGACCGACGCCCCGCTGGGCGCGGTCGGCGGGGCGGTGCTGGCGGCGATCCTGTCGCAGATCCTGGACCAGATCACCGCGCTCGGCAGTCTGCGCAACTACCTGCCGACGCATTACGCCTACGCGTGGATGGACCTGATCGCCACCGACGTCGACTGGACGAACATCGCGGCGGGCGTGCTGTCCGCGGTCGCCTACGCGACCGTGCTCGGCCTGCTGGCCGCCCGCCGGTTCGCCGTCAAGGACATCACCAGCTGAAACGTTCACCACCTACAGTGGAACTGTGTCACCGATTGCCGTGGAGGACGACGGCCGCGTCGCAGTGCTGAGGATGCGGTGCGGCCCGGCGAACCTGCTGGACGAGACGGTGTGCCGGGAATTGGCGGCGCGAGTCGACGGGCTCTCGGCAGGCGGGCACCGGGCCGTGGTGCTGACCGGACGGCCGGAGGTGTTCTCGGCCGGGTTCGACCTGCGGCGGCTGCGGGCCGGAGGCGCACCCTACGTCCGCCGGTTCCTCCCCGCGCTGTCGGACGCACTGCTGGCGCTGTTCGGGTTCCCCGGTCCCGTCGTCGCGGCCGTGAGCGGGGACGCGCTGTCCGGCGGTGCGGTGCTTGCCGCCGCCTGCGACCGCCGCGTGATGAGCGCGGAGTGCGGCCGGTTCGGGCTGACCGACCTGGCCGCGGGCCTGCCGTTTCCCCTGGTCGCGATGGAAATCCTGCGATGCGCCTACGGCAGTCGCCGCCTGCCGGAGCTCGTCCTGGCCGGAGGGCCGTGCGCGGGCCCCGCGGCACTGGCACTCGGCCTGGTCGACGGACTCGCCGCGGACACCGAGGTGCTGCCCCGCTCGGTCGAGATCGCCACCCGGCTGGCGGCGGTGCCCCCACGCGCGTTCGCGCACACCAAGGCGCAGCTGCACCGGCCGTTCGACGAGCGGATCGGCGAGCACCGGGCGGCCGACGACGCGTACGTGGAAATGCTCTGGGCGGCCCCGGAAACCCACGCGGCGATCGATGCCCACCTGCGGCGGGCCGGAGAACCGGGCTGAGCGATCCGGGCCCACGGCGGTAAAATTCCCGCATCACTCTTCCTTGCACCGCAGGAGGCGCCGATGCCTCGTCCGGTCCACTTCGAGATCCACGCGACCGATCCGGAGCGTGCGATCACCTTCTACACCACGGTTTTCGACTGGACGTTCGAACGCTGGGACAACGCCCCGTACTGGCTCATCAGTACCGGGGACGGGCCGGGAATCGACGGTGGGCTCGTGCCACGGCAGGGACCGCCACCGGACGAGGACGCCCCGCTCAACGCCTACCCCAGCACGATCGAGGTCGACGACCTGGACACCATCGTCCGGCATGTGCGGCAGGCCGGGGGGAAGGTCGTGGTGCCCCGGTGCACGATCCCCCGCATCGGGTGGCTGGCCTACTGCACCGACACCGAAGGCAACCTCTTCGGTCTCCTCCAACCCGACGAAAACGCCACCTGAATCCCTCGCCCCGCGGGTCCTCCGCGGAGGCGCGCGGCCGTGGCACCACGGGGCGTGGGACCCGGGCTCTATTTGAGCCCGGCGGCATCCATGCCGCGGAGTTCCTTCTTGAGGTCGGCGATCTCGTCGCGCAGGCGGGCGGCCAGTTCGAACTGCAGGTCGCGGGCGGCCTGCATCATCTGGTCGGTCATGGACTGGATCAGATCCGCCAGTTCCGCCCGCGGCATCGACGAGACGTCGCGGTCGACCAGCACGCCGGAGCTCCGGCCACCGCCGCCCTGCTCGGGCTTCTTGCCCCGGGAGGCATTGCGGCCCGAACCGCCGACCTCGATCTCCCGCTCGGAATCCTCCGCCTCCGAGTAGACCCGGTCGAGGATGTCGGCGATCTTCTTCCGCAGCGGCTGCGGGTCGAGGCCGCGCTCGGTGTTGTAGGCGATCTGCTTGGCGCGGCGCCGGTTGGTCTCGTCGATCGCGTACCGCATCGAATCGGTGATCTTGTCCGCGTACATGTGGACCTCACCGGAGACGTTCCGGGCGGCCCGGCCGATGGTCTGGATCAGCGAGGTGCCGCTGCGGAGGAAGCCCTCCTTGTCCGCGTCGAGGATGGCCACCAGCGACACCTCGGGCAGGTCGAGCCCCTCCCGCAGCAGGTTGATGCCGATCAGCACGTCGAAGTCGCCCGACCGGAGCTGCCGCAGCAGCTCGACCCGGCGCAGGGTGTCCACCTCGGAGTGCAGGTACCGGACCCGGATGCCGAGTTCGAGCAGGTAGTCGGTGAGGTCCTCGGCCATCTTCTTGGTCAGGGTGGTGACCAGGACCCGCTCGTCGCGGTCGGCGCGCGCCCGGATCTCGTGCACCAGATCGTCGATCTGCCCCTCGGTGGGCTTGACGATCACCTCCGGGTCCACCAGCCCGGTCGGCCGGATGACCTGCTCGACGAACTCGCCCCCGGTCTGCCCCATCTCGTACGGGCCGGGGGTGGCCGACAGGTACACCGTCTGGCCGATCCGGTCGCTGAACTCCTCCCAGGTCAGCGGCCGGTTGTCCAGTGCGCTGGGCAGCCGGAACCCGTGTTCCACCAGGGTGCGCTTGCGGGAGGCGTCGCCCTCGTACATGCCGCCGATCTGGGGCACCGTCACATGCGACTCGTCGATGACCAGCAGGAAGTCGTCGGGGAAGTAGTCGATCAGGGTGGCCGGTGCCGAGCCCGCGGGCCGCCCGTCGACGTGCCGCGAGTAGTTCTCGATCCCGGAGCAGAACCCGACCTGCCGCATCATCTCGATGTCGTAGCTGGTGCGCATGCGCAGCCGCTGCGCCTCCAGCAGCTTGCCCTGCTTCTCCAGCTTGGCCAGCTGCTCGGCCAGTTCGGCCTCGATGCCGGCGATGGCCTTCTCCATCCGCTCCGGCCCCGCCACGTAGTGGGTGGCCGGGAAGATCCGCACCTCGTCGACCTCCCGCACGATCTCGCCGGTCAGCGGGTGCAGGTAGTAGAGCTTGTCGATCTCGTCGCCGAAGAACTCGACGCGGATCGCCAGCTCCTCGTAGGCCGGAATAATCTCGACCGTGTCGCCGCGGACGCGGAAGGTGCCGCGGGCGAAGGCGAGGTCGTTGCGGGTGTACTGCACGTCGACGAGCGCGCGGAGGAACACGTCGCGCTCGACCTCGCTGCCCACCTCGAGCTTCGCGGAGCGGTCGAGGTAGGACTGCGGGGTGCCGAGACCGTAGATGCAGGACACCGAGGCGACCACGATGACGTCGCGGCGGGACAGCAGGTTCATGGTCGCGGAGTGCCGCAGCCGCTCCACGTCGTCGTTGATCGACGAGTCCTTCTCGATGTAGGTGTCGGTCTGCGGGACGTAGGCTTCCGGCTGGTAATAATCGTAGTAACTGACGAAGTACTCGACCGCGTTGTGCGGGAACAGTTCGCGCAGTTCGTTGGCCAGCTGCGCGGCCAGCGTCTTGTTCGGCGCCATCACCAGGGTGGGGCGCTGCACGCGCTCGATCAGCCAGGCCGTGGTGGCGGACTTGCCGGTACCGGTGGCCCCGAGCAGCACGACGTCCTTTTCGCCCGCCCTGAGCCGCCGCTCCAGCTCGTCGATCGCCGCGGGCTGGTCACCGGCGGGCCGGTAGTCGCTGACGACCTGGAACCGGCCGCCCGCACGCGGGACCTCGGAGACCGGGCGGAAGTCGGACTGGGCGAGCACGGGGTGTTCGGTTGCGAAAGCCACGGCACCAGCCTAGGCCCGCCCCCCGACATTTTCCGGCAGCCCGGCGGGGTGGGCCGCCGGAGTGCCCGTGGGACGGGAGTTCAGCGCGGGAGTTCAGCGCAGCCGGCGGCAGGCGCGGCGGGCGGAGCGGGTCAGGCAGGCCTCGCAGGGCATCCCGCCGATGCGGTCGAGCACCTCGACGTCACCGGGTACGAGCAGCTCGCCGCACAGGGCGACGAGGTGCTCGGGAATGGGTCCGAAATCGGGGATCGGCACGATGTGGCACACGCGTTTGCGCTCTCCGACCACACCTCGGCGGAAGCGGACGACCGCCACGACTTCGGTCGGCTCTGCGTGGATGACGTTCCCCATGCGGGAAGCCTAAACCGGAATAATCGTGGAATCTTCGTGCCGGGAACCCAATGATCACTCGGTCGGCTGGTGCGAAGGACCGAAACGGTCTCGACTTTGACTATCGGAGCCCCCACCATGGACCGACCGTCACGACCCTCGCCGCCGGATGACCCGGCTGGCCGGATCGGCCGTCCACCCACACGGGTTAGCGCGTGAGGAGGACCGCCCCGCCGAGCCGGTGGCACAGCTTGAGCGCGAGCTCGATGTCCAGCCTGCTCTCGGCCACCGGCCTGCCGAGGATCTCCTCCGCCTTGCGCACGCGGTACTGCACCGAGTTCTTGTGCATGGTCAGCCTGCCCGCCGCCGCCGTGTAGCTGCCGCCGGTGGCCAGGAAGACCCGCAGCGTCTCGCGAAGCCGTTCGTGCTGCTCGTCGCCGGTGGCCAGCTCGCCGAGCGTTTCGGCGACCCAGGTGCGGGCCGCGGCCAGGTCGGAGGTCATCAGCGCGATCGCGCCCACGTCACGGAAGGTCAGGACGCGCCCGCAGTGCTCCCCGGCCGCGGTGGCCAGCGCGTGCACGCGCACCGCCTGGCGGTGGCTGCGGCGGAACCCGTCGACGCCCTCCCCCGGCTCGCCCAGCACGAGCCGCACCGCGGGATCGGCCTTGCCGAGCACCCGCTCGACGTGCTCCTCGCCGGGCAGCGCCGGAGCCGACAGCGGGAACCACACCCAGGCGCACAGCTCGTCGACCGGCACGAACAGCGGTTCCCCCGCGGTGGGCAGCGCGGCGGCGATTTCGCCCGCCACCAGTTCCAGGCTGCCCAGCGCGTTGCCGTGGGCGGGGTCGAGCCCGTGCCAGACGATCATGGCCAGGTGCGTGCCGCGCAACCGGTAGCCGATCGCGGCCTCCGTGGCGTCGAGTTCGGCGCCGCCGCCCTCCAGCAGGGCCCGCACGCGCGCGGCGCGCATGGCGCTGCGGTTGAGCAGCCACCGGTCGCGCTCCTCCTGGTAGGCCGACACCACCTGCTGGGTGACCCGGTCGATGAAGGTGAAGGTGATGGTCAGCGCCCGGCCGAGCACGGCGCCGAGCAGGAGCGGGTCCGGAATCAGCTCCGGTGCCGCGGCGACGGCGTGGTTGAGGATCGCGGTCTGGCCGAGGTAGTAGGCGCGGATCAGGTCGATGACCGGGATACCGCGCTGCGCGAGGCGGCGCGCGTACTCCATCGCCGCGGCCGGCGCCTCCACCCGCGCGGGGTCGATGCCGTGCTGGAAGATCCGCAGGGCGGTGTCGATGTTCTGGTACAGGCTCGCCGAAAGCAGGCTGACCACACTCTCGTCGTCGTGCACGAGGTTGGGCAGCTCGCGGGCGTACAGCACCACCAGGTCACCGGTCAGCTCCCCGGTCCGCTCACTGAGGCGGGCGGCGAGGCGGGCGATGTTCTCGGTGACGACCGCTTCGTCCAGCACGCGATCACCCTACCTGCGTGACACTCGTTTTCGGCCTGTAAACCGGCGAAAATGGCCCCATGACAGAGCACGCGGAAGCGATCCATCCGCCGAAGATCGAAACCTTCGACCTGGCCGCCGGAACCAACATCGATCCGAAGGGGAACGTCCGGGAGGTCGAGGAATACCGCGTCACCGATTTCGGCCTGTACCTCGCGCGCCCCGCGCCCGGCCGGACCCAGTTCCACTACCTGGAATCGTGGTTGCTGCCCGGACTCGGCCTGCGGCTGACCGATTTCTGGTTCTCCCCGGGACACGAACTCGACCAGGACTTCTACCTCGACGTGGTGACCGTGGAAGTGGACGGGACCACCTGGCGCACCACCGACTGGTATCTGGACCTGGTCACGCGCGAAGGCCGGGGGCTCGAGGTGCTCGACACCGACGAATTGCTCGCCGCTTCGTCGGCGGGCCTGATCAGCCCGGCGGAGGCACGGCACGCCCTGGAAGTCACCTACGACACCGTCGCGGGCCTGGCGTCGCACGGGTACAAGCTGCACGAGTGGCTGTCCACAATGGACATCGAACTCACCTGGCGCCGCCATTGACCTCTCACAATATGAGATTATGCTCCCGAAATGCGGGACGACCGAGTAGTGTCACGGCCATGGCCCGCTACACGCACGGACACCACGAAGCGGTGCTGCGCTCGCACGCCGTCCGCACGGCCGAAGACTCCGCCGCCTACCTCCTGCCGCACCTGCGCCCGGGGATGGCGCTCCTCGACGTCGGGTCCGGACCGGGCACGATCACCGCGGATCTCGCCGCCCTGGTGGCGCCGGGCGAGGTGACCGCGCTCGAACCCACCCGCGAGGCGCTCGCGCTCGCCGAACGCACCGCGGCGGAGCGAGGTGCGGGGAACATGCGTTTCGACACCGGGGACGTGCACTCGCTCCCCCACCCCGATGGCCGGTTCGACGTCGTGCACGCCCACCAGGTGCTGCAGCACGTGCACGATCCCGTGCTCGCCCTACGGGAGATGCGGCGGGTGCGCACCGCGGACGGCGTGGTGGCCGCCCGCGACGCCGACTACGCGGCGATGACCTGGTACCCGGAGATCCCCGCCCTCGACGAGTGGCTGTCGGTCTACCGGCGCACCGCGCGGCACAACGGCGGCGAACCGGACGCCGGGCGGCGCCTGCTGTCCTGGGCACGGAAAGCCGGTTTCACCGACATCACCGCCAGCGCCTCGGTGTGGTGCTACGCCACCGCCGAGGATCGGGCGTGGTGGGGCGGGCTGTGGGCAGACCGGATCCTCGAATCGGCCATCGCCGGGCAGGCCGTGTCCTACGGCTACGCCACCCGTGCCGACCTGAAGCGGATTTCCGAGGGCTGGCGTGAGTGGAGCGAGGCACCCGACGGCTGGTTCTCCGTCCTGCACGGCGAAATCCTCTGCCGGGGCTGACCCTGTCCGTCCCCCGCACCCTGGGCCGCGGCCGGCACCCGCGTCTCAGACCGTCCAGCCGGTCTCCGCGGCCCAGGCTTCCGCCCGCTCGAAGGCGGCGTTGACCCAGCCCTGCTTCTCGGTGGCGTAACCGGCGCCGTTTCCGTCGTTCGCGTGGGCCTCGGCGAGCTTCCGCTTCACCGCGGCGTAGGCGTCCCGCTCCGCGGGGGTGGCCCGCAGCCAGGCCGGGAACAACAGGGCGAGCCGCCACGCGGGCGTCTGGAGCGTGCGCACGTGCAGGTTCACCCGCCTGCCCGGATCCGCGCCGAAGTGGAACCGCTTCACCCACGGTTCCGCCCCGCTCTGCGGGTCGTCGAACCACTCGCCTTCGGCCCGGGGGAAACCGGCGTCGGACAGGGCGTCGGCGAGCGCGTCCGCGTCCTCCACAGTGGACACGGTGAGCTGGAGGTCCAGCAGGTCCTTGGCGGGCAGGCCGGGCACCGAGGTCGATCCGATGTGGTCGGCGCGCACGGCGCGCTCCCCCGCCACCATCCGGATCCGCGCCAGCGCGCGCTCCGCCTGCGCCGGCCATTCTGGGTCGTAGGGCACGATCACGGGGGATTGCGGCGTCCGCGGACGGCGCAACCGGATGTTGGCCTCGAACGGGACGAGCCGGTCCGCCCACAGCCGGTCCACCTCGGCCAGCACGACGTCCGGCGTGCCGCCGTTGTCGAGCCACACGTCGGCCGCGGCACGGCGCTGCTCTTCGCTCGCCTGCGCGGCGATCCGCGCCCGTGCGTCGTCCTCGCTCATCCCGCGGACGTCCACCAGCCGCCGGATCCGCGTTTCGACCGGGGCATCGACCACCAGTACCAGGTGGTAGGCGGCGCCGAGACGGCCCTCCACCAGCAGCGGGACGTCGTGCACCACGATCGCGTCCGGCGGGGCCGCCGCCATCAGCTCCGCGGTCCGCGCGCCGATCAGCGGGTGCAGGATGCCGTTGAGCCGCTGCCGGGAGGCTTCGTCGGCGAACGCGCGCGCGGCGAGCGCGGGGCGGTCCAGCGTTCCTTCCGCGGTCAGGATCTCCGGCCCGAACGCCTCGGTGAGCGCGGCGAGCCCCGGGGTGCCCGGCTCCACCACCTCCCGGGCGAGTGCGTCGGCGTCGATCAGCACCGCCCCGTGTTCGGCGAGCCTGGTCGCGACCGTCGATTTGCCGGCACCGATCCCGCCGGTGAGTCCCACGCGCAGCATGGCCGCATTCAACCAGGCCCGGCCGGGCCCGCACCGCGCCGCCGTCCCGCGCACGCCCCGCAGCGCGCCGTAATCGAACCGATACGGCTGACACGCCGCTTCGCCTACGACGATCCGGTGCCGCCGTTGGTACGGTGCGCGGCGGGAAGGTCGTCCAAACGGAGGAACGATGCCCGCGAGCAAGCACGTCGGGAAGCACCGGCTCGGTACGCCGGGGCTGGTGCACTGCGTCCAGCATCGCCCGGTGGCCCTGGCGCTGGAGGATTACCGGCGTACCTGGCTCACCGCGCTCCTCGTGCCCGCCAAACACAGCCTGGCCGGGCTGCGCCGCCGCGCCGCCATGGCCGCGCACGAACGCGCCTGGATCCCGGCCACCACCTGAGGACGCGGCGCGGGGCTCCCGGCGTCTGCGTGCCGGGAGCCCCGCCGTCTTCGCGTCCGGCTCAGCCCGTGACCAGGGTCAGGCCGTAGGCGGAGAGGATGTCGTTCACCGGCTGGAAGAACGTGGTGCCGCCGGAGGTGCAGTCACCGGAGCCCCCCGAGGTGACCCCCTGGGCCTGGCTGCCGCTGACCCACGAACCGCCCGAGTCGCCGGGCTCGGCGCAGGCGTTGGTCTGGGTGAGCCCGTTGACCGTGCCTTCCGAGTAGTTCACCGTCTGGTTCTTGGCCTGGATGGTGCCGCAGTGCCAGCCGGAGGTGGATCCGGACCGGCACACCGAGGCACCGACCGCGGCCTCGGTCGAGCCGGTGACGGTCACGTCGCCGTTGCCGTAACCATCCACAGTGGACGTGGGTGTCCAGCTCGAGTCCGTCTGGACATAGGAGTAGTCGGTGCCGGGGAAGGACGAGGCCGCGAAGGTGCCCATCGAGGAGCCGTCCGGCCCGGTCACCGAGTCGCCCGAGTTGCCGCAGTGGCCCGCGGAGACGAACCCGCCCTCGACCGAGAAGCCCACCGAACACCTTGCCGCGTTGTTGATGTAGTAGGCGTCGCCGCCGATGACGTCCCCGGCCAGGAGCCGGGGAGCCGCGGTGGTGGTGTCCACCCGCACCGGGCCGGTCGCCCTGGCCTGGTCGAGGAAGCGCTGCACGGCCGGGTCGGCCGCGCCCCGGCGGACGGTGACGACGACGGTGTTGGCCCGCTCGTCGACGTACCAGCCGGTGACCTCCTTGGGCGCGGACCGGCCCGCGAAGGCGTCGATCGCGGCCTTGGCCGCGTCGAGCGCAGCCTCGGTGCGGGCCACCGTGACCGCCTCCGCCCCGGCCTCCCGCACGGCGGCCGCCTTGGCCGCGTCGGTGACGCCGACGGTGAGCCTGCCGGTGGCGGCGTCGTACCAGGAACCGCCGAAAGCGGTCCCGGCCGCGGCCCGCGCGGCCGGTTCCACCGCGGTCGCTTCGGCCTCGTGGCGAAGCCGGTCCTGGGCCTGCGCCGCGGTCAGGCCGAAGTCCCGCTGCATCGCGGTGAGCACGGGCTGGGCGGCGAGCGGAGCGGCGGTGGCGGTGGGGGCGAGGCAGACGGCCATGACCGCACCGGCCACCAGGCCGGCCACGCCGGTCGCCCGGGCAAGTTTGGTTCGCTTCATCGGATCGCTCTCTTCGTCGGGGAGCAGGGACCGGGTCGCGCGACCACGCCCCGAGTCTCGCGCCCGTCACCCCGCTCCCGAAACCCGGCGAAAGTAGGTTGGTTAATAACCCATCTTTCGGCGGAAAGCGCTTTCGGCCCCGCGAGCCGTCAGTTCACGCAGCCGGAGAGGTCGGTGTCGGACGAACTGGACACCAGGGAGCTCACCGTGGAAGTGGGTGGTTCACCGCTTTCCGCCACCCGTGCCGCGGCAGGGGCCGAGGAGGTGGGCGAAGACGGGGAAGAAGAGGAAGACGGGGACGCGGGCCCGGTGCCGCCGAGCAGGGTGCGCAGGAAAGCCTGCACCTGCACCGGGTCCACCTTGACCGCGTCGCCGTCGTAGCGAGTCTGCAGGCTCAGCGACTGCACCGGGATGGTCTTGAAGGTGATCCCTCCGGCGACGAGCGTGCGCATCTGCTGGGCGAACCGCAGGATGTCCCAGCCCTGGTCCAGCAGCACCGACTGCTGGACCGCGGTGACCAGTGCGCTCAGCTTCACCGGATTGGCCAGCGTGCCTGCATCGAGCACCACCTTCGCCGCGCCGGACAGGAAGGCCTGCTGCCGGGCGATCCGGTCGAGGTCACCGGCAGCCAGCCCGTGGCGCTGCCGCACGAACGCCAGCGCCTGCGCCCCGGACAGGACCTGCCTGCCCGCGGGGAAGTTCGCACCGGAGTAGGTGTCCCGCACCGGCGCCTTCAGGCAGACCGGCACCCCGCCCACGGCCAGGCTGAGCTGGTAGAACCCGGCCAGGTTCACCGCCGCGTAGTGGTTGATCCGCAGCCCGGTGAACTGCTGGACGGTCTTGATCGCCACCCGGGCACCGGCCTGGTCCGCCAGCCGTTCGCGTTCGGCGCCGGTCACGCCACGCGCGGTCAGCCGGCCCCATTCCGCGTTCCTGCCGTAGCTGTACGCGGAGTTGATCTTGTGTTTGCCGTAGTTCCCGGCGATCTCGACATAGGAGTCGCGGGGAAGGGACACCGCCGTCGCCTCACCCCCGCCCTCGGGGATGTGCACGACGATCATCGTGTCGGTGGTGTCACCGCCGTCGGAGGCGTCCCCGGCATGCAGCAGGTCGAGCAGGTCCTGCGGCAGCGGGTTGCCCTGGACATCGGTGCGGCTGTCGATCCCGACGAGCAGGATGTTCTGCTCCGGCACCGAGACCGCCTCGGTCTCCGATGGAAGCTGGGCCGACGGTTCGATCACGTCCGCGGTGGCCATCCCGGTGGACAGCCGCTCCAGTTGCGTCCAGCTGTACCCCGTCATGCCGAGCACCAGCACCGACGCCAGCCCGAGCACGGTGCACGCGACAGGTTTCCAGCGCACGCCGGCCCTCCCCCAGGTTCACCCGATCCAGTGAGTCCATCATCCAGATCTTTTCTGACAGTTTCCTGTGAACCCGGAAATTCCCTGCCGTGAACTTCGGATCACCGATCGGCCGGGGCGGCGAACGGGAGCACGGGAAGGCCGCGGACCCCGGGACGGTACCGGAACAGCGCCCCCGCCTCGGGCTCCGCGCCGCCGGGCACGCCCTGCCGCGAGGTGGTGATGTACAGCTCGTCCAGATCCGGCCCGCCGAACGTGCAGGCGGTGACGTGGCGGACAGGGAGGGGCACCTCCTCTTCGAGCCGTCCGCCGGGTGTGTAGCAGCGGACGGCCGACCCGCCCCACAACGCGATCCACAACCGGCCGTCCGCGTCGACCGTCATCCCGTCCGGGGCCCCGTCCCCGGCGGGGAGGCGCAGCAGGGTGCGACGGCCGGTCAGTCCGCGAGCCGGGTCGTAGTCGAAGGCGTCGACCCGGTGGGTCGGGCTGTCGATGTAGTACGCGGTGCCCCCGTCGGGGCTGAACGCGAAACCGTTGGAGACGGTGACCCCGGTGAGCACCGTAGTGACCGTGCCGTCCGGATCGAGGCGATAGAGGCTGCCCGCGCCGGTCCGCTCGTCGTAGGCCATCGATCCACAGTAGAACCGGCCGTCCGGATCGCAGCCGCCCTCGTTCATCCGCAGCGCCGGCTCCTCGAAGACCTCGACGAGCGGACGGACGTGCGCCAGCGACGGGTCCGCGATCGCGAAGCCGCGTTCGACCGCGAGCAGCGCGCGGCCGTCCCCGCAGGGCCGGACAACCGCCGCGACCTCCCCGACGTGGCTGCGGCGCACCCGCTGCGTGGCGGGGTCGAGTTCGAGCACGTCGCCCGCCAGCATGTCGACCCAGCGCAGTCCGGGCCAGCCCGCGTACCACACGGGCCCTTCTCCGTGCTGGGCAAGGGGTTCCGTGATCTGCTCCACTGTGGACACGTTATTCCCCCACCATTTCGCGAACCGCCTGCGTCGTGGTCTCGATGAGCCGTTTCATCGCGCGGAACGCGGCGACCGGCCGGTGCCCGCGGACGGCGACGAGCACCGCGTGGTGCAGCGGCAGGGTGGCGGCGACGCCGCCGGGCGCGTGGGAACTCGCCTCGAGTCCGTGGTGAAGGCTCGCCTCCAGCAGCCGTCCGAGCTGTTCGATCAGCTGATTCCCGCTGGCGCGCAACAGGATCAGGTGGAACGCGAGATCGGCCGCGACGAACTCCTCCTCCGCGCCGGGCAGCTTCGGCGCGTGGGATTCCATTCTGCCGTAAGCATTTTCCAGCACGGCGAGCTGCTCGGGCGTGGCCCGTTCCGCCGCCAGCCTGGCCGCACCCGGCTCGACCATCAGCCGCAACTCCAGCAGATCGCCGAGAAAGCCCGCCTTGCCGAGCTGGCCGTGCCAGGTGAGAACCTCGCGGTCCATCAGGTTCCACTGTTCGCGCGGCAGCACGCGGGTGCCCAGCCGCGGCCGGGCCTCCACCAGCCCCTTGGCAGCCAGCGCCTTCACCGCCTCGCGTACGCCGCCGCGGCTGACCCTGAGCTGCGCGGCGAGTTCGGTCTCGTTGGGCAACTGACTGCCGTCGGACAACTCGCCCGACACGATGCGCCGGCCCAGCCACTCCACGACCCGCCCGTGGATCGTGCGATGCCTGCCGAGCGGCCCCTCCTGCGTCATACCCACGGACTATACGGCCGCGCCCGCCCAGGGCCCGCACAGGAGCCGGGGGAGGCGGTGCGTGATCAAGCCTTGACTGAATCGACGAATCATCCAATGATTCATGCACGCTGAAGCGCCCCGACCAGAGTTCCCCGCCGACGTGGATGGGTGGTTGACCATGAGCGAACAGACCGCTGCCTCACGCAGGACCCTGCTGAAGGTTTTCGGAGCCGGTGGCGGCGCGGTGGCCGCGAGTGCCCTGCTGGCCGCCTGCAACGGAGTCCAGAACAAGACCTCCTCCGCCGGTGCCGGCGCGTTTCCCGCCACCGGAGCCTGGCGGTTCGTCTTCATCAACCATGTCACGACCAACTCGTTCTTCGTGCCCACGAAGAACGGCATGGCCGACGCGGCGAAGCTGCTCGGCCTGCCCGAACCGCAGTGGACCGGCTCGGCCGAGGGCAACGTCGCCGAGATGGCCTCGGCGTTCTCCACCGCGATCAACGGCAACGCCGACGGCATCGCGATCGCGCTGACCGACAGCAACGCCTTCGTCGAACCGACGAAACGCGCACTGGCCAAGGGAATCCCGGTGGTGGCCTACAACGCGACCGCGCCGGGAAACTACCCGCTGACCTACGTCGGCCAGGACCTCTACCAGTCCGGTTACCTGATGGGGCGCCGCATCGCCGCCGACGTCACCTCCGGCACCATCCTGGTCGGCATCTCCCAGCCCGGCGGCAACAACGTGCAGCCCCGGCTCGACGGCATCGTCGCGGCGCTCAAACAGGCGGCGCCCGCGGTCACCGTGCTGCCCATCAACACCGGCGCCGAGCAGGCGAACGAACTCAACGCGATCACCGCCGCCTACGACGGGCACCCCGACGCCAAGGGGATCTACGCGGTGGACGCCGGAAGCACCGCCTCCATCGCCCAGCTCGTCGCCACCCGGAACCTGCAGGGCAAGGTGCACGCCGGCGGGTACGACACGCTTTCGGACACCCTCAAGGGCGTCGGCTCCGGGGCGCTGGACTTCACCATCGACCAGTCCGCCTACCTGCAGGGTTTCCTGACCGTGCTCTACCTCTACCTGTTCCGGCTGTCCGGGACGCTGGTGTCTCCCCCGGCCACCGACACCGGCCTCACGTTCGTCACCAAGGACAACGTGGGCCCGTACCTGTCGGCCGAGAGCCGCTTCGAGGGCGGGCCGAAGGCGGATCTGGTCCCGATGCCGGCGTCGATCCCGCTGCCCGCCGCGACCACCCTCACGCGGTGACGGGGATGGCCACGACGGAAACGCCCGCCGTCCCGGCCGCCACCGCGGCCCGCGGCGGGTTCCTGCCGGGACTGATCCGGGTCCGGGAGCTGAGCATCCTGCTGGTGACGGGCGCCGCGGTGGTCTACTTCGCCCTCACCAGCGGGCCGGGGTTCGCCACCTCGGAGAACTACCACACCATCGCCCAGTACGTGGCGCCGTGGGCGATCGTGGGCGCGGGCGAGGTGCTGGTGCTGATCTGCGGGCAGATCGACCTGTCCGCCGGGTTCGTGTTCACGCTGGCCCCGTTCGTGCTGGTGCTGTTCACCAACAACGGCTGGCCGCTGTGGGCCGCGCTGATCGGCGCGGTCGCGGCCGGCACCGGGGTCGGGGTGGTGAACGGGTTGATCCACACGTGGTTCGGGCTGTCGTCGTTCATCACCACGCTCGGCATGGCCTTCCTCCTGTGGGGCCTGTCGCTGATCGTTTCGGGCGGTTCGCCGGTAGGCGCGCCGCACGGCGGGGTGATGGCGGTGTTCGGCGGCTGGGGTTGGTCGGAGTTCCTGTGGGCGCTCGTGGTGGTGGCCGTCATGCAGGTGGTGCTGTCCACCACCCGGTTCGGCGTGGCCACGCGCGCGACCGGCGGAAACCCGGTCGGCGCCGCGGAATCCGGCATCCGCACCAGCCGGGTCAAGGTGATCTGCTTCGCGGTCACCGGCGGGCTGGCGGCATTCGCCGGGATCCTGCAGGGCACCCGGGTCGGCTCCTATGATCCGACCAACGGCGGGTTCAACACGATGTTCTACGCGGTGGCCGCGGCGGTCATCGGCGGGACCGCCCTGCTCGGCGGTTCCGGCACGGTGATCGGTGCGTTCCTCGGCGCCTTGCTGCTGGGCCTGGTGTACGACGGGTTCAACCTCACCGGCATCAGCGCGAACGCGTTCTACGTGGTGCTCGGTGTCGCGATCCTGCTGGCCGCGCTGCTGAACGTGTACCTCACCCTGCTGCGGAAACGCCTGGGCTCGCAGTCCCCACGGAGGGGGTCATGAGCGACACTGGCGAAGCCCCCGCCCAGGACCGCCGACCGGGCGCGGGTGCCCCGCACAACACGGAGGCGGTCATGAGCGACACTGGCGAAGCCCCCACCCAGGACCGCCGACCGGGCGCGGGTGCCCCGCACAACACCGAGGCGGCCATGAGCGACACACCACCCCTGATGGCGGCGGAACACGTCGGCAAGCGGTTCGGTCCGGTGCAGGCGCTGCGGGACGTCAACCTTTCCGTGCGGCGCGGCGAGATCCTGGGCCTCATCGGCGACAACGGGGCCGGGAAGTCCACTTTGCTCAAGATCCTCACCGGCTACCACCGGCCGGACGACGGGCGGTTGCTGTTCGAGGGCGAGCCCGTGCTGCTGAAGTCCGTGACGCACGCCCGCTCGCTCGGCATCGAAACGGTGTTCCAGGATCTCGCGCTGGTCAACGATCTTCCGGTGTATCTCAACCTGCACCTGAACAAGGAGCTGGTGCACCGCCCGCTGCCCTTCCTGCGCCGGAGGGAAATGAAGCGCCGGGCGCGGGAGGCGCTGGACGCGATCGGGATCAGCATCCCGTCGGTGACGGCCGAGGTGGGCCAGCTCTCCGGCGGGCAGCGGCAGGCGATCGCGGTGGCGCGGTCGGTGTACTCGCACGGCGCGAAACTGCTGCTGCTCGACGAACCGCTCGCGGCGATGGGCGCCAAGGAGGGCGGGCTGATCCTGCGGCTGCTGGCGCAGCTCAAACAGGGCGGCGATCTCGCCATCATCCTCATCGCCCACAACTACAGCCAGGTCGTGGACGTCTGCGACCGGGTAAACCTGTTGCAGCACGGGGAAATCACCTTCGACCGGCGATCGGAGGACACGTCGGTGGCGGAACTGCTCGAACTCGTGCACGCGGAATACCGTCTCAACGGCTGAACCGCCGTCCCCCAAGAACCGGGAGGTGCCTGATCATGCGAGGGAAAATCGCGTTCGCGGTGGGCGTGCTCACCGCGGCGGCAGTAGGGTTGTCCGGCGTGACCTCTTCCGCCGCACCGGGATCCGCGGCCTCGCCGCCGACCATCAGCAAGGAGTACTTCGGACAGGCCGGCGGCACCGCCGTCTACCGCTACACCCTGGGCAACGCCAGGGGCATGCGGGTGCGGATCCTCAGCTACGGCGGGATCATCCAGACCCTGGAGGTACCGGACCGGCACGGCCACCGGGCCAACGTGGTGCTGGGTTTCCCGGCCCTGGCCGACTACGTCGCGAAGAACAGCCCGGCCGCCGGGGGCGGGGTGTACTTCGGCGCGCTCGTCGGCCGCTACGCCAACCGCATCGCCAAGGGCACCTTCACCCTCGACGGGCGGACCTACCACCTTCCGGTCAACAACAACGGCAACAGCCTGCACGGCGGCACCTCGGGCTTCGACCAGAAGGTGTGGGGCGCCGAGGAGGTCCCGGCGATCTCCGGCCGGGGCACGGCGGGGCTGCGGCTGAGCCTGACCAGTCCCGACGGGGACCAGGGCTATCCGGGCACGCTGCGCGCCACGGTGACCTACACCCTGGACAACGAGAACCGGCTGTCGATCGACTACCGGGCCACCACGGACAAACCCACCGTCGTCAACCTCACCAACCACACCTACTGGAACCTCGCCGGGGAGGGCTCGGGCACGGTGTACGACCAGCGGCTGCAGCTCGACGCCGGGCGCTACACCCCCACGGACGCGACGCAGATCCCGACCGGCGAGCTGGCGCCGGTGGGAGGCACCCCGTTCGACTTCCGTTCGCCGGTCCCGATCGGCGCGAGGATCGGCGACAACGATCCCCAGCTGCTCACCGGCCAGGGTTACGACCACAACTGGGTGCTGGACTCGGGCGGCGGAGCGGTGCCCACCGTGGCGGCGCGCGCGACCGACCCGGGCAGCGGCCGTACGCTGACCGTGTCGACCACCGAGCCGGGCATCCAGTTCTACTCGGGCAACTTCCTCACCGGCACCCTCGTGGGCACGGGCGGGAAGATCTACCGCCAGAGCGCCGGTTTCGCACTGGAGACCCAGCACTTCCCCGACTCGCCGAACCACCCGGAGTTCCCCAGCACCGTGCTGCGGCCCGGGCAGACCTACCACTCCACCACCGTCTACACCCTCGGCACCGACTGAGCCCCGGCCTGCCGGGGATGTGGGGCGTGCGGGTTGCCGTGAAGGGTCCCTTCACAGTCGTATCGACCGTGAAGGGACCCTTCACGGCTCCGGACTTGCCGGGGGCGCCCGCCGGTCAGCCGTAGAGGTGGTCGGCGTAGGAAGGGCCGTAGTACCGCTCGAGTTCTTCGAGGGAATCCTCGGGGCGTTCGAGGGCCTTCGCGATCTTGGCCCGGGTGGGGAGCGCCTCGGGGCGCCAAGTCTCCGGCCGCCACAGTTGCGAGCGCAGGAACGCCTTGGCGCAGTGGTGGAAGACCTGCTCGACCTCCACCAGGAGCGCCAGTGGCGGGCGGTGCCCCTTCACCGCCATCGCGTCGAAGAACGGCGCGTCCCGGATCAGGCGGGCGCGGCCGTTGACGCGCAGCGTGTCCCCCCGGCCGGGAACGAAGTAGAGCAGCCCGACGTGCGGATTCGCCAGCACGTTGCGCAGCCCGTCGACGCGGCGGTTGCCGGGCCGGTCGGGGATGGCGATGGTGGTGTCGTCGAGTACGAGCGTGAACCCGGCGGGATCGCCCTTCGGCGAGACGTCGCAGGCACCGTCGGCGCCGGCCGTCGCGATCAGGCAGAACGGCGACTCCGCCAGCCACTGCCGGTCCAGCTCGTGCAGCCGGGGGCGTTCCTTCCGGAGCGCGGAGGGCCTCGGCGCCCCCACGATCTCCCGGAGTTCGTCCTCGGACCCGACTTCGACCACCCCGTCCAACTCCACGCCCCCACCTTAGCCACCTGAGGGGGCCCCTCACACGACCCGTCCGTCGGCCGAGCCCCAGGCTCAGGCCGGAATGGGGGCGGTAAAGGG
>NZ_VJWX01000309.1 GCF_007713715.1 Amycolatopsis rhizosphaerae | reverse complement strand
CACCAACCCAACGCCGCCCAAAACGACTACCAAGACAATTGCGTCATCGCCGTCAGCGACTTCCTCTACGCACTGGCAGGCTGGGACACCAGCGCCACCTCCTCGCAGGCACCCGACGCCCAAGGACGCAACACCCTCGAAGCCCTCTGGCACGAAGTCGGCGGCGTCTGGCTAGCCCATAACAACTACAGCGAAGCCGTCGAAACCCTCAGCGGCCGCGAGAACACAGCCGCCGCACTCGCCACCGTCTCCACCGGCATCAACGGACAAACAATCCGCCACGTCACCGCCGTCGTCGTCAACAACGACACCGGCGTACCCATCTTCATCGACCCGCAAAACGGACACGCCACACAACTCCCAGAAAACCCCCAAGCCATCTACCTCCTCCCCATCGACCTCACCACCCTCCGACCCGGCGCCACCCTCTACCAACCCTCCGACGCACTTGACGAACTTCCCCAAACCGAACGCACCGCCATCTACCGAGGCGGCCTCGGCGACGCTGCCGGTCCGTCGCAGGCCGCCTGGGATTGGAGCGGTGAGCCGGCATCGACGGTCGCGAGCGCCGCGCCCGACACCTGGGCCGCCTTGACGACCGCGGAGCGGCACGCACTGGAGGGGCTGGTCAGAACCACGGATGTACGGACCGCGATCGCGGTGCTGGACGACATCGTGCGTGGCCTTGCCACCGGCACGGAATGGTTGGCGGTCACCGACCTGTTGTCCGCGCTTGGTCGGGCGGGCCGACGGGCCGAGGTTGAGTCGGCACTGACGGCTTTCCTCCATCGAGGACCCGCAGCCGGCGAAATGGGCATGTCAGCAGTCGACGCCCGGATGGCGGCGCCGGTCTCCGCCTGGAGGCTTCGCGACGAGCTTGTCCGTTTCCCCACCACGTCGTCGCCGGTGAGCGCCGTGCCGACGGTGATCCCCCCGGGGGATCTGCGCCGAGCTGAACCGCTGATCAGTCAAGCTCTGCGAGGCGACGCGGCCGCAAGCGCGGAGGCCCGGACACAGCTCGCGAAGCTGTTGGCCGAGCGCTCGGTCGCGACCGATCCGGCGGCCGTGGTCGGCTACCTGAGCACGCAACTGGACGAACCGCAGCTGGCGGACTACGGCATCACCGGGCTACGCAACCTGCGGGTGCGAGTGCCGGTCCATGGAGAACAGGGCGATCTGGTTGGCGTGGTGGACGTCGTCGGTGAGCTGCCCAGCGGGCGCCAGGTGTGGTTCGCGGTGGCGAGGCTGGACGATTTCCCCGGTGGGAAAAAGGAGCTGAGTGCGCAAGTCGAACGCCTTCGCGCACTGCCGTCGGCCGATGCGCTGCGGTATCTCGTCGTCGTCTCCCCGAACGACAACGGCGAAGCTGTGCGGCCCTTCGCCGGGCGTCTGGTGAGCCAGGCGGGGCTGGACGGCGTGTTCCAGTTCAACACACCCATGCTCGGATCAGAGGCGAAACGGCCGTTCACGGTTCTCGCGGCCGAACATCGGCCCGCGCTTCACCCCGCCGAGGTGGCGCCTGCGCTGTGGGAGGCGCTCACCAGGGCGGAACGGGAGGTGCTGACCACACTGTCCACAGTGGCGGGGGCGTCGACCGCGGTGCTGGTGCTGGCCGACGTGGTGCGGGGATTCCTCCCGGAAACCAGCAACAGGATGGACACCGTCGTCGCGGCGCTGGCCACACTGACCGACCAGGACCGGCGAACGTCGGTTGCCGTGGCGCTGCGGGAGGTGGTCCT
Source organism: Amycolatopsis rhizosphaerae (assembly GCF_007713715.1). Lineage (GTDB taxonomy): Bacteria > Actinomycetota > Actinomycetes > Mycobacteriales > Pseudonocardiaceae > Amycolatopsis_E > Amycolatopsis_E rhizosphaerae. The sequence goes on along the minus strand of NZ_VJWX01000309.1, from coordinate 6,824 downwards.
TCATGGCTCGGGCGCCAGCGTGGACTGGCGGTTGAACAGCACGGTCAAGGCGTGGGAGCTGCGGTCGGAGTTGCTGGGTGAGCCCGATCCAGCCCTGTTACTGCAGTTGCCGAGCGTGGTACCACCGATCGATCTCCCGCGTGCCCGGCCGCTGCTGCTGGACTCCCTGCCCAGCCAAGCGGAACGCACGGAACACACGGATCAGGCCAAGCGTGTCCAAGCGCGGCGTGAGCTGGCGGAACTGCTGGCCAAGCTGTCGGTCGAAATCGATCCGGCGGTGGTGATCGCGCACCTGCTGACGCACGCGGACGCCGAGCGGCTGGCGGACTACGGGCTGACCGGACTGCGTGAGGTCAAGGTACGCGCAGCGGTCCGAGATGAGCGCGGCGAACTACGGGGGATCGCCGATGTCGCCGGCGAGCTTCCCGGCGGACGACCGTTGTGGCTGACGACGCTGCCCCTGAACGGTTTCGTCCTCTCGCCGGAGCTGATGGAGTCCTGCCTCGAACGGCTCCGCGCATTGCCGTCGGGCGACGCGCGCTACCTCGTCGTCTACCGGGCCGAGAACGCCGAAGGTGCGACGGCGTTCGCCGAACGGATGATGCGGGAGGCTGGACTCGATGGTGTGCTCTGGTTGAGGCCGGAGTCGGATTCCGAGCCCGCTGAGCCCACCCAGTCGCTGCGTGTCCTTGCCGGGGGGCGCCGGACACCACCGCTGGTCGCCGACGTAGCCCCGGCGCTGTGGGACGCGTTGGTGCCGGCGGAACGGGATGCGTTGTCGGAGTTGAGCGCCCGCGCCGACGCCCGGACCGCCACGCTCGTGCTGGCCGATGTGGTCCGGGCGCTGGTCGCCGACAGCACCGGCACCATGGTGACGGATGTCCCCGAGTCGTTGTCGAATCTGACTCGTCTGGCTCTGCGGGGTGCGGTTACCCAGGAGCTGGCGTATCTCCTCCAGCGACCCGACGGCCGAACCCCGCGCTCCTCAACCAGTTGGCCGCTGTCCCGCGCCGTCGAAGCTTGGAACGTCTACGACCAACTGATCCGGCGGCCCGATCAGCCGCCGCCGCTGGGCACCGTGCGGAGGATCGCGCCGGGGTTCGACGAAGTGTGGTTCGACGGGGGTATCGCGGGAGAATACCGCGAGCAACTGTTGTCGCTCCTGTACGCGGAATCCATCGAAGCCGATCCGGCGGCTGTGGTCGCCAACTGGATGAGCCTGGACAAACGCAACGAGCTGGACGAGTACACCGTGCGGATGCCGGTCCACGGCCAGCGGAAGGAACTGCTCGGGATCGTCGACGTGGTGGCGGACATGCAGCACGGGCCTGCGACCTGGGTGACGGTGGTTCACCTGGATGACTTCTCGGCGTCAACTCTGGGCGAGGCCACCGTCCACACCGGTCGGCAGCTCGCACTGCCGTCCGAAGCGAACCGTGCGGTAGTGATCACTTCTGGGCGCGGCTTACTGGACCGCACCTTGAGCGACCTCGAGCGACGGCGACTGTGGGACTTCACCGGTGCCCTGCTCAGGCAGGGCGCCGACAGCGTGGTGTTGCTGTGCACCGACCCGGCAGAGGCCGAGGAGAGTCTGACGCCTGTGATCCTCACCGACTGGCAGAGCGACCCGGGGCTGGCCGCGGGAGGCGCGGCCCGGCTCAAGAAACTGCTGCCCGACGCGCTGCACGACGTGTGGGAAGCGCTGGAGGACCACGAGCGAGCCCTGCTCCGCGACCTGTACGCGGCGGCCGGTCCGGCGGCGGTGAACGTGCTGGAGGATGTGGTTATCGGTGTCGCTCGCCGCGCGGAAATGCCCCGTCCGGGCGGTTCCGCGATGAGAGGGTTGGACGACCTCATCAACGGTTTCGCTCCCCGCGTGGGAATCCCTCTTCCGGCAGATGCCGATACCGTGGCGGCACTGAAGGCGCTGGACGACTTCGCTCCCCACCGTCGGGGGTCCATCGCCAGATGGTTGGCCCCACTCCGCCAGCAACCGGTCCGTCGATATTTTCCGCGCACCACGAAATCAGAAGGAGTCCTTCCGCTGGACTCCGACCTCAGTTCCCGTTCCCGTGCCATAAAGGCGTGGGAGAACGCAAGATCCCTGCGCACGGACAACGTCATCGAACGCTCGGAGTTCAACAAGAACCCATTCCTGAACACGAAGGAAATCCAGACCAGGCCCATCATCGCCCAACCGGGCCACGTCCGCGTGGTTTCCGGACAGGACTACCTGAAGGCGCTGGCGCTGGACACCGACCGGCTGGCGTTGCTTGCCTTCGAGTTGCGGAGTCAGACGTCGATAGTGGACAAGCTCGAGCAGACCGAGCTGAAGGGAGTCACCCTCGTCGAGATGCGAGCTCCGAAACACAACGAGAAGGGCCGCCTTCAGGGATTTGCCGATCTCGAGGGCGTCCTGCACAACGACGTTTCGGTGCGCTTCGCGGTCAGCCACGTGCCCTCGGCTGATGACCCGACCCGTGAACGGGTCACGGCGCACGCGAGGGAGCAACGCGCGCTGGCCAAAAAGGACGGGCTGAACTACCTCTTCTTCCATCTCGACCACGACACCGCTGACCTGGCGGAGATCCAGGCGTTCGGCGCGGACCTGATGGCCGAACTCGACTTCGACGGCGTGCTGTACTGCCAGGCGGGTGAGGACAACCTGATCGACCGGCTCTGGACCGTCCGGCGCGATCCGGGGTCTGCTCTGCGGAACCTGCGGCTGGTCACGCGGTTGACCGACGACATGTGGCGTGTCAGACGAGACGGCTCGGACACGCGCATACGGTCGTTGTTGACCCGTGGACTGCCGGACCATGTCGAAACGTGGGTACCGGTGCAGGGACGCGACGATCTGCCGGGGATCGTCGAGATCCTGAAACACCTCGGTGACACCAGCGAGGTGTGGGTGGCAACGGTAAGCCTGGACGACTTCTCTCCCGAGGGCCGACGGGACGCGGCCGAGCAGGCCGAGCTTCTGCTTGCGGTACCAGCCGGGGGTGCGAGCCGCCATGTCGTGATCGACGGCCCCGCCGACCTCTCGAACCATGCGTGGACCGAGGGCGAGCGGGCGTGGCTGTGGGATTTCACCGGCTCGCTGGCCAGGCGGGGCGCCGACAGCGTGCTGTACCAGTACACCGATTCCACGGAACCATGGGCGGGACCGTCCTGGGTGGTGCTCAAGGCCCGGCTGCGTCCGGCGGTGCTGCCGGCCGGTGACGACGTCCGGCTCGCGACGCTGCTGCCCGACGCGCTGCACGACGCCTGGGCAGTGTCGAACCCGGCGGAGCGGGCGGCGGTGCGCGAACTGTGCGCGGCCGCCGGTCCGGAGGCCGGGAACCTGCTGCGCGATCTCGTCACCGCCATCGCGGCCGAGGAAGTCAAAGTGCATCCGGCCGACGCCGACACCGCGGCGATACTGGAGTCACTCGGGAACGACCGCCCCGGCAGCCCCCGCGCGCTGGTCGCCGAGCGGCTGGTGGGCCTGCTCCACCGGGATGCCGCTTCTTCCCCCAGTTCGGACGTGGTCCGGGGCGTCCTGCCGGTCGAGCGGGTACGGAGTCAGTCCCGCGCCGCATGGGCCTGGGAACTCCACCTGAAGCGCGCTGAGGAAGAAAACACTCCAGCGCGCGAAGAAACGAAGAGGAATCGATTCACGCTCCGGAGAGACCCGGCCGCCAAATATCGGGAGGAACAAAAGAAGAACGATCGAGAACGCGTCGCCGGAGAACCGGCACGCCTCAGGGAGATGTCCCTGGACGTCGACAGGCTGGTGCTGCTGGCCCACGGCCTGCGCCGCCTGGACGACCCCGACCGGTGGCGTGGCACCGATCTGGAGGACATCGTGTTCCAGGGTTTCCGGCTGCCCGAATACGACGCACGGGGCGATCTCCTCGGCCTCGTCGACCTTCGGGCATCGGCTGCGCGGCAGGTGGATTTCTCGGTCAGCCACCTCTCGTCGGTCGACGAGGCGACCCGCGAACAGGTGCTGGCACATGCCAGGAAGCAGCGTGCGCTCGTCCCGCGCGAAAACCGCAGTTACCTGTTGTTCCACGTCGACGCCGACACAAACCTGGACGAGGTGCGTGCGTTCGCCGCGGAGGTGATGGCCCAGCTGGACTTCGACGGCGTGCTGTACTGCCAGGCGGGCGAAAACTCACTGGTCGAGCAACTCTCGGTCGATAACGGTCCGGCCGCCCACCCTGGTGGTCCGCACGGCAATCACGGCGACGTCGAGTCGCTGAACCTGGACGAAATCAACGCGCGGTACTCCGAAAGGACACCGTCGGGCATCTCGTACCATGCCGGCGACCCGGAGATGGGGGACCTGCCGCACCGGGTGAAACCCGACCCCCAGGGCCGCTACACCGTGGACGTGGACGTCACGCGGGATGGCCAGGCCCGCATCGGCGACCGGCTCTACACGCCGGACGAATTCGCGGACATCCTGTGCGGCAGCGGCGACTATGACGGCCGCCCGATCCGGCTGATCGGCTGCGACGCGAGTTCCAACGGCTTCGCCAGCTGGCTTTCGCGTGAGCTTGACACGGAGGTCGTGGCGTCGACGAAGCGGGCGTGGACCGATTCGCACGGCCACGTCTTCTCGACCGACTTCGAGATCGGCCCGGACGGCCGGATGCGGCCCCGGATCCCGCCGAACGGCGAATGGCACACCCACCGTCCGGATGGTTCGAGCCGACGCTCGGGTAATGACGGCTTCGCGCCGGAGTCGCGCCAGGGCGAACCACAAGACGTCGACGTCGACAGTGCACGCCACCGCGGTGACGGTGACGAGTCCGGCGACTGGCGCGACAGACCGGGCCCGAACGGCAGGCCGCACAGCGAAAACATCACGGACCCGAAGTACATCGAGGAGAACTACTACCGGCGCGTCAACGCGAACGGCACGGTCGAACTGCGCCGCAGGCCCAGCGTCATGAACGCGAACCCGCCGCACCCGGAGCTGTACCTCGTGGACGGCGAGCCCGCGTTCAAGAAGGACCGGCCGCCCGCCGAATCGCTCGGGTTCGACGAATCCCGTTCGGACAGCTTCCCGCCCGAGCACGTGCCCGGCGGGCACGCCGACACGAGGAACTGGCGCGAGCGGGACTACCACGACATCGAAGCGAAGATCGCCGACCGCGAAGCAAAAAAGAAGGTTTACGACGACACGCCGCCGGACTCCGACGGCTGGGTCGACGCGCACAACGCCAAGAACAACGCCTCCGAAGTGCTGGGCGAAGAAGCGTCCAACCACGCGATTCGCGACCGGGTGTACCGGCAGTTCCGCGAGGCGTTCCCTCACGAGGAGTTCGACTTCCGGCCCCACCCGGACGCGACCCCGGGCGACCAGCGGTTCCAGCTCGTCGACGCCGACGGCACCGTCCGCGCGGAGATCACCCCCCACCACCCCACCGACGGCAGCAAGCCGGGGAACACCAACTTCGACCAGATCTGGGAAGTCGACTACAAGAACGGCGGCGAACCGCACTACATCGTCCACGAGGCGAAGGGGCCCGGCGGCAAGCCGAGCGAGCGCTATCTACCCCTGGAAGGCCGCACGGTCAAGCAAGGCCACCCCGACTACTTCGACGACACACTCAAGCACATGAGGCGCGGCAGCAGGGAGCTGGCCAACGCGCTGGAACGGGCCAAACTGGACGGACGGCTCGACTACGTCGAGGTCCGCGCCCGGGTGGACGAGTCGGTCACGCCGCACGTCAACCTTGGCTACGATTACAAGCCGTACAACGGCTACGGCTACCAGTCACCCCTGTCCAATGCCGAAAACGCCAAGCCGGAGGAATGATCGCGATGACCACCGTGCCGAGGCACCCCACCGACGAGAGCACTGCGTGGGAGGAGATCGAAGACCTGTCACCACAGGTCATCATGTACCTCGACCACGTCGGGAAGAACGCCGCCGCGCTGAAGAACCTGCAGCAGACGACGCTCATGCTCACGCAGTGGCGGACGGTCGTCGACCCGGCCGCGGAGCAGCCGGAGACCTGGGAAGACCTCCGCATCGCGGCCCAGGCCGCCACCGCGGTCTTCACCGCTGCCGACACCGGCGAAGGCAGGCCGGTCGAGACGGTGGTGGCCAAGCCGGTGCGGTTCGCCGCCACCGGACCGGTTTCCGCGGCGAACCCCGGTGCCTGGCTCAACGCGGCCTGGCTGGCCGTGATCGACCGCAACGACGCGCTCATCCAGCGGCTGTGCGCGGTGTCGCCGGAGACCCTGCGCGCGGCCGGGACGGAACACGACGCGTACCTGGAGCCGTGGGTGGAGACCGTGCGTACCTTCCTGGCCCACCGCGAGGTGACGCCGGAGCTGTTCGGCGCGGTCATGGACGGCACCGACCCGGACAACGCCCGCATCACCCCGCCCCGCGTCATGCTCCAGCTGGTCTACCCGCCGATCCGGGCGTTCTACCACCTGCTTCGCCGTGACCAGGCGCAGTTCACCGCGGCACTGACCGAAGCGGTCCGGCAGCACCGGACCTTCTGGAGCGCCGACGGGCTCGCCGACTCTCCGGACGGGTTCCTCGCGCTCGCGCCGCTGGCGATCGCGGTGCTCGCCCGCTCAGCCGGGATGAGTACCGACATCGAGTCCGAGTACCTGCCACGTAACTTCCTCACCGGCATCCGACCGGCAGGCGAGTGAAGGGGGACAGCGCCATGAGTCAGCCAGCGGGGCCGTTGCGGCCGGAGCAGCAGCGGGAGCTTGTCGGTCAGGTCGGGGCGGTGGTGGCGTCGCAGGTGTCGCCGGGGTGGCGGCAGTTGCGGGTCGAGTACCGGGCCGCCGGGCGGCATGTCGAGGCT
>NZ_VJWX01000308.1 GCF_007713715.1 Amycolatopsis rhizosphaerae | reverse complement strand
AGCCCAACCCACCACAACGTTAAAACTCAAGGGACCCTTCACGGCAGTTCCCCAGTACTGAGCGAGGCGCGGCGGGTCAGCCCGCCAGTGCGGCCGACCACTCCTCGATGGTGCTCACCTCGGCCTGCCTGGCGAGCACCTTGTCCACCAGGACCCGGTGGACCTCGGGATCCGGGTCGTAGCAGCCGTCGGACAGCACGGTGAGCCGGTAGTCGAGGTCGGCGGCCTGGCGCAGCGTGGACAGCACGACCCCGCTCGTGGCGACCCCGGTCAGCACGAGGTGGTCGAGGTCGGCGGCCCTCAGGACCAGCTCCAGGTCGCTGCCGGTGAAGGCGCTCACCCGCTTCTTCGTCACCACGGTCTCCCCGGGAAGGGGCTCGACGGCCGGGTGGATGACGGAACCGGGGTCGCCTTCGGCGAACGCGCCGGGCGGCAGTGCGCCGAAGTTCTTGTTGCGCGGGGTGCATTCGGGATGACCGGCGCGGAAACCGAGAACCACGTGGATGACGGGGATCCCGGCCGCGCGGGCGGCCTTGACCGCTCCGGCGAGCCGTGCGGGATACCCGTCGTCCCGGACGTGGGCGATGATGGCCTGCTGGACGTCCATCACGAGCAGTGCGGTGCCGGGCATGGCATTCCTTTCGGAGGGTTGTGTCACGGTCGGACGGAAGCGGTGGCGGCCCCGGTCGCGGCGCCCACCCGGGCGAGCGCCCGATCCGCGGCGGTCACCAGGAGGAACAGCACGGCGGTGCCGAGCATGAACCAGGACAGGTGGTGCAGCCCCGTCGTGTCGGCCCGGCGGGCGAGGAACGCGCCGTTGGCGGCGGAGGCGACGATGGCGCCCAGGTAGCCGAAGGTGCGCAGCAGACCCGACGAGGAGCCGATGCGTTCCGGATCCGCTTGGTGGTACACGGAGTTCTGCAGCGCGAGGCTGTTCAGTCCCTGGGGGACGCCGAACACCACGGCGACGACGAGGAGCAGCCAGAACGGGCTGGCCGGGCCCAGGGTGAGCAGCAGGACGCAGGCGGCGATCTGCCCCAGCGCGCCCACCAGCAGTTTGCCGCGCACCTGGGCACGCCGTCCCGTGGCGACCGAGACGAGGATCCCCACGGCGAACAAGGGCAGTTGCGCGAGCCCGGCCTGAGCGGCGGAAAGGCCGCGGCCCTGCTCCATCCACTGGGTGTAGCCGTAGAGGAACGCGTAACCCACCACGTAGGCGAGCAGGGCACGCAGGTAGGTCAGGACCAGGGGCAGGTTCCCCCGGAGCAGCCGCAGATCGATGAACGGCGACGCCGCCCGCAGTTCCCTCACCACGAATCCGGCTCCGGCGGCCAGTGTCGCGGCGAGCAGGTACCAGTGGCCGGGGTCGGTGTGCATCAGGAACAGCAGCAGGGATACCAGGGCGACCGCGAACAGGGCCATTCCGGGAAGGTCCAGACCACTGCGGCCGCCTTCGCCTGCCGGTCCGGGTGTCTTCGGCAGGCGCAGCGCACCCAGGACCAGGCCGAGCGCCGCGAGTGGAATGTTCAGCGCGAGTGTGGCGCGCCAGCCGCCGAAACCGATGAGAAGCCCGCCGAGGCTGGGCCCGATCACCGCGATCGTCTGGGTGGCGACGGCCACCGCCGTGAGCACCCCGGCGGGGCTGTCGCGCCCGGTGCGGCGGGCTTCGCTGCGGATGAGGTACATCGCGGACGGATAACCGGCGCAGGTGCCGAATCCGAGCAGCACGCGGGCCGCGATCAGCATCCCGAGGCCGGGGGCCAGCATCCCGGTGATCCCGGCGAGCCCGGTCAGCGCGGTACCGGCGAGGAACAGGCGGCGGGGCCCGTAGAGGTCGACCAGCCTGCCCACGACCGGCTGCCCGATGGCGGTGGCCAGGTACAGCGCCGAAATGAGCCACGCCGTCTGCGACGGGGGCGCACCGAACGCCACCCCGATCGGCACCAGTGCCACCGAGATGATCGAGGAGTTGACCGGGTTCAGGATCGACCCGACGATCATCGGCGCGAGCAGCTTCCGGTCGAAGCCCTCCCCGGGGGAGACTCGGCGCGGCGTCATGCCTCGGTCAGTCTTTCCAGGAGCGCCATCGCCTTCAGCAGCGTCTGCCGCTCCCGCTCGGTGTAGCGGTCGTGCAGCGCGCGGGCCAGCCACTCCTCGCCCGCGCGGCGCTTGTCTTCGAGAAAGGCGTGCCCGGCTTCGCTCACCGACACCAGTTGCCTGCGGCCGTCCCGCGGGTCCGCGCGCCGCTGGACCAGTCCTCGCTCTTCCAGTGCGTTCAGGGTGCTCGTCATGGACTGGTGGCGGACCCCTTCCGCCGCCGCGAGTTCGCTCGCCGACGCCGGTCCCTCCTTGTCCAGCCGGCTCAGCGCGGAGGTCTGGGAGGGAGTCAGCCCCTCGTTGTCGTAGGTGCGCTTGAACCGCCGTCGCAGCCTGCCCACCATGGTCCGCAGTTCGCGCGCGCCCCGCACGGCCGACTCGGCCACCATCTCGTCCATGACCACCCATCTCACAGTTCCGCAGCCCAATCTGTACAGGCTTAGCTGCGCAGTTTTGACTGTATCAGAGAGGCGGACCAGCCGGCCGGCCGATGCGCCGGCCGGCGTGCTGTGAGCGATCAGGCTTCGGCCACGCGGGCGGCCCGCCGCTCGGTCGTCCAGTAGAGCAGCCCGAGAACGGGCAGGGCGGCGGCGAGGACGCTCACCGCGGTCCAGCCCGCCGCGTGGTAGGCGATCGACCCCACCTGCGAGCCGAGCGCTCCGCCGAGGAAGAACGTGGCGATGAAGACGCTGTTGAGCCGCGCCCGCGCGGCGGGATCCAGCCCGTAGATGGTGTGCTGTCCCAGGATCAGCGTGGTCTGCACCGCCATGTCGATCAGGATCGCGGCCAGGGCCAGCAGGACGACGCTGTGCTGCCCGAGTCCGGCCAGTGCCGCCCCCGCGGCCGCCACGGCGAAGGCGGCGCCGGTGATCGGACGGGTCAGGTTCCGGTCGGCCCAGTGCCCGGCCAGCGGCGCCACGGCCGCCCCGGCCGCACCGACCAGTGCGAACAGGCCGACCCCCGTCTCCGAGTAGCCGAAGCCTCCTCCGGTGAGGACGAACGACACCGTCGTCCAGAAGGCGCTGAACGCGCCGAACATCGTGGCCTGGTAGAGCCCGCGCCGCACCAGGGACGGATGCGTGCGCACCAGGCGGACTGTGGAGGCGAGGACGGCATGGTAGGGCAGGCGGGTGGTGGCAGCGTGCGCGGGCAGTGCCGACCACAGCGCCACGGCGAGGATCACGGTCAGCCCGGCCGAGCCGAGGTAGACCACGCGCCATCCGGCGAGGTCGGAGACGAAGGCGCTGATCGTGCGGGACAGCAGGATCCCGGTGAGCAGCCCGCTCATCACCCGGCCGACGATCCGTCCCCTGGCCCGGTCGTCCGCCAGGCTCGCGGCCAGCGGGACCACGATCTGCGCGACCACCGACGTCGCCCCGCTGACCAGTGAGGCGGCGAGCAGCACGGGGAACGCCGTCGCCGTGCCCGCCACGACGAGCGCGACCGTGGTGACCGTGAGCAGCGCGATGATCAGGCCGCGCTTTTCGAGCCGGTCCCCGAGCGGCACCAGGAACAGCATGCCCAGCACATAGCCGATCTGGGTGAGGGTGATCAGCGTGCCGGTGGCCGCGGTGCCCAGGCCGAACAGGGCACCGATCGAAGCGAGCAGGGGCTGAGCGTAGTAGAGGTTGGCGACGGTCAGGCCGGCGGTGACGGCGAGGAGGGCGACGAGCCGGCCCGGCAGACTGGAGGCGGAGCGCGCCGAGGGCGTGCCGGTGGTACCGGGCTCGGTGGGAGCCGACATGGAAGTCCTTTCCGGACAAGGGTTTGCGGGAGGGGCAACGGCGACGCCGGCGCTCCGGGCCGGGTAACGCTTTCCCGGCGCCATACCTTCCCTCGCGGGCCCGGCAGCACCTCGTCGCGGTGGTGGCGCTGTCCGAAGTGGACAGCACCCCCGCGGACGCACCAGGCGCCTCACAACACCGTTTCGCCGTACATCTCGCCGAGGGGGTCGGAGATCAGCTCGATCCGGGCGCCGTCGGGGTCGCGGAAGTACACCGACACCTCGCTGTGCACCACGTGCTCGACGCCGGCCTGGCCGAGTTTGTCCTTGAGCCTCTGCCATCGGGCGGGCTCCACCGAGATCGCCACGTGGTGGAGACCGCCCAGCACTTCCGCGTAGGGACCGAGGTCCAAGCCGGGGAAGTCGAAGAAGGCGAGCAGGTTGCCGTTGCCGATGTCGAAGAAGAAGTGCGACGACCCGGGGTAGTCGCGGTTCTCGATGAGCTCGGTGAGCGGGAACTCCAGCAGGTCCTGGTAGAACCGGATGGTCCGCTCGACGTCGCCCGAGATCAGGGCCGTGTGGTGGAGTCCGCGCGCGCTGGAGCGGGGCCGCTCGGCGGCCGGGCGCAGATGCGCTTCCCGGAGCCGCCTGCGGTGCCCGGCGAGTGCGGTGAGGTCGGGGGTGGTCATGGTCTCGTCCTCTCAGCCGAGGGTGGCGTGCATTTCCCAGACCAGGATCTCGGCGGGTTCGACCGCCGTCACCCGGTGCCCGCCGGTCGCGGTGAAGCGCACGGCGTCGCCCGTGTCGAGCACCCCGGCGCCTTCCAGGTCCACGCTGCCCCGGGGTACGAACAGGTGCAGCAGTGGCGCGTCGGGCAGTTGGACGTGCTGTCCGGGCTCCAGGCGTGCGGCGTGCAGCCCGGCGTACCGGTTGCGGATGCGGATCGCGGCGATGCCCTCGTGCGCGGGCAGGCCCGAGGCGACCGGCACCAGCTCGCCGGCGAGCAGTTCGTGGTCGATCTCCTGCTGGTCGTAACCCGGCTCGATCCCCGCCTCGTCGGGCACGACCCACATCTGGACGAAGTGGACGGGATCGCTGTGCCGCTCGCCCGCCAGCCGCCACGAGTCGTTCTTCTCCGAGTGCAGGATCCCGGTGCCGGCACTCATCCGCTGGGCCAGGCCGGGGTAGATCACGCCGGAGTGCCCCTCGGAGTCCTGGTGCACCAGCGACCCCCGCAGCACCCAGGTGACGATCTCCATGTCGCGGTGCGGATGGGTCTCGAACCCGGTCCCGGGCTGCACGACGTCGTCGTTGTTGACCAGGAGCAGTCCGTGGTGGGTGTTGTCCGGGTCGTGGTGGCCGCCGAAGGAGAACGAATGCTTCGAATCGAGCCAGTCGATCCGGGTGCCCCTGCGCTCGGCCGCCCGGCGGATGTCCACCTGCGGGCGTAGCTGTGTCGTGCTCACCGGTACCGCCTCCAATTTGGTTGACGTGTCATCTGCCTGTGGAACCAGGGTGCCCGCCGGTCTATTCCCCGGCTGATGCGTCCCGCGATCGGGTGGGCAAGACTGTGCGGACCGGCCCAGGCAGGCCGGGGAAACGAGGAGAGAGCAGATGGCCGAAGACACCGGAATCGACGTCACCGCGCCCCCGAGCGGCACCGGGTGCGCGGAATGCCTGGCCTCGGAGGGATGGTGGGTGCACCTGAGGCGGTGCGCGCAGTGCGGCCACATCGGCTGCTGCGACACGTCGCCCTCGCAGCACGCCAGCGCCCACGCCGAAGCCACCGGCCATCCGCTCATCCGGAGCTTCGAACCGGGGGAGGACTGGTTCTACAGCTACGTCACGCAGGAGATGTACGAAGGCCCGGCCCTCGCGCCCCCGCAGCACCGCCCGGTGGACCAGCCGGTGCCCGGGCCCGCGGGGCGCGTGCCCGCCGACTGGCAGGACCACCTCCACTGAGCGGGCCCCGGCTCCCCGAACGGGTCTACAGGGAGGCGTAGAGGGCCTCGACCAGGGCGGTCTTCCTCGGGTCGTCGGCGATGTGGGGGCCCATCCTGTTCATCACGTAGCCGAGGCTGACCTGCGCCTCCGGGTCGGCCAGCCCGCAGGAACCGCCGAAGCCGTCGTGGCCGACGGCGCGCGGATTGGGGCCGTACGAACGGTTTTCGCCGCTGAGCCAGAGTCCCAGGCCGAGTTCGGTCTCGTGGCCGAATCCGGCCCCGAGGATGAGGTCGCGGCAGGCGCCCTGCCCCTCGCGGACCCGTTCGGTGGCTTCGGGGGAAAGGATCCGCCGTCCGTCGCACCGGCCGTTGGCGGCGAAGATCCCGTACAGTGCGGCGATCGCGCGCGCCGTGCCGTGGCCGTTGGCGGCCGGGAGCCGGGCGGCGCGCCACCGAGCGCTGTTGGCTTCGGCCGCGCGCACGACGGGATTGGCCAGTGCGGCGACGGCGACCGGGGGAAGCTCGGTCAGCAAGGCCGAACTGCCCGCCGTGCCCTCCGCGTGCACCAGCCTGGCTGCCCGGCCCGCCTCGGCCTCGGGCAGTCCGATGCCGAAGTCGAGATCCAGCGGCCCGGTGACTTCGCGGCGCAGGAACTCGTCCACCGGCCGCCCGGTGATCCGCCGCACGAGTTCGCCGACCAGGAAACCGAAGGTCAGGGCGTGATACCCCTGCCGCGTACCGGGTTCCCACCAGGGCTCCATGGCGGCGAGCCGGGCCGTGGTCAGCTCCCAGTCGTACAGGTCGGCGACACTCTGCGGCTCGCGCAGGCCGGCGAGGCCTGCCCGGTGGGAGAGAAGGAACCGCACGGGGAGCCCTTCCTTGCCCGCGGCCGCGAACTCCGGCCAGTACCGTGCGACCGGGGCGTCGAAATCGAGCAGGCCGCGGTCGGCGAGGAGGTGCGCGCACAGCGCGGTCACCCCCTTGGTGGTCGACCAGACGGTGACCACGGTGTCCCGTTCCCACCGCCGGGTCCGGCCGGGATCGGCCCAGCCGCCCCACAGATCCACCACGGTCTTCCCGTGCGCCCGCACCGCCACCGCCGCGCCGAGCTCGCCGCGCTCGGCGAAGTTGGCTTCGAAGGCCGCCCGCACCGGGGCGAACCGGGCGTCGCAGCGACCTTCGACCGGCGGTGCCGGGGAAACGGAGTGCGCCATCGTGGCCTCCCTCGGTGGCTGGGAAACACCACCGAACGTAGGGACCGGCGGCAGGCGCGGGGAAGGTGAGTCAACCGGCCGAGTGGTTCCGCACCGCGAAACGTCCGTTGCATCCGGTCGATGACCTGCCTCTCGGGCACTTGAAGCGTTTCAGGTCAGTCATCGGATCTGAACGCGCTGAAGACCCGGATGCGAGCCGAGTGTCGCCCCAGGGTCGGCGGAAAGATCGGATGTATCCTGCCTTCAGGATGAGGGAAGGAGTGGTATGCCGGAGATCGCGCTGCACACGGAGTTGAAGCCCGGCGCCGAACTCGACTACGAGGCGGTGCACGAGAGCATCCCCGCCGACGTGGCGGCCGCGCTCACCGCCAGCGGCGTCCGGGACTGGCGCATCTGGCGCGACGGCACGCACCTGTTCCACCTCGTCGACGTCGAGGACTACGCCGCGATGCGTCACGCGCTGCGAGAGCATCCCGCCAACGTGCGCTGGCAGGCGACGGTGGGGCCGCTGCACGCCACCCCGGACGACTATTCCGGCACCGACGACGGCCTCCGCTTCGTCTGGAGCCTGTCCGGCCAGCTCGCCCGGAAAGGGAACTGACCGCCGTGTCGGTGACCGACGACGCCATCGAGGCGATCAAGCAGATGATCGTGGACGGCGAGCTGAAGCCGGGCGACCGCCTGCCGCGTGAGCCCGACCTCGCCGAACGGCTCGGCCTGTCGCGCAATTCCCTGCGCGAGGCCGTGCGCGCGCTGTCGCTGATCCAGGTCCTGGACGTCCGCCGCGGCGACGGCACCTACGTGACGAGCCTGGAACCGTCGCTGCTGATGGACGCGATGGGCTTCGTCGTGGACTTCCACCGTGACGACACCGTGCTCCAGTTCCTCGAAGCACGGCGCGTGCTCGAGCCCGCCGCCGTGGAGCTGGCCGCGCAGCGGATGTCCACAGAGGACATCCAAGGGCTCGCGGAGCTGCTCGATTCGCTGGGCGAGCGGCCCACGGTCGACGAACTGGTGGAAAACGACCTCGAGTTCCACCGCAGGATCGCCGCCGGATCGGGAAATCCGGTGCTGTCGTCGCTGGTGGAGAGCGTGTCCGGCCGGACGCAGCGCGCGCGGACCTGGCGGGGTATCACGCAGGAAGGCGTGGTGGAGCGCACGCTGACCGAGCATCGCGCGATCCAGCAGGCGCTGGCGGCGCGCCAGCCCGACGTCGCGCGCGCGTGGGCGACCGTCCACATCGTCGGCGTCGAGCAGTGGCTTCGCCAGACCCTCGTCGAACCCACCTGACATCCCGGGTGGAGGGCCCCGGCAAAGTCCGGAGGGCCCCGGCGGTGCCCGGCCCTCCCCCGGGCGAGTCCCACGCTCCGGCAGGAATGGGCGCCGTGAGGGGCCCCCTCACAGCCAATACGACCAGGGCTCCGGCGAAGTCGCGTGAGTGGTGGCCGTGAAGGGTCCCTTCACGGTCGATTTGACTGTGAAGGGACCCTTCACGGTCGATATGACTGTGAAGGGACCCTTCACGGCTTGCCCCAGTCCCTCCGGCCGGGGGTGAGGGGCCTGCAAAGGGGTTGCGCCGCCGGTTACTGGCCGGGAGGGCGCAGGCGGAGGT
>NZ_VJWX01000307.1 GCF_007713715.1 Amycolatopsis rhizosphaerae | reverse complement strand
GGTGTAGAGAAGCCGAGGAGCGGTGGTGAGGAGTTTGGCCGGGGACTTGGGAGTGGGCTGGAGCTTCGGCGGCGGCGTGGTGGTGTGGTTGTTTCGCGGCCTTCGTCGTGACGTTCGTGGTGACCCGGGTGATCGTGCGGCGGATCCGCGCGGGAGGCGGCCCGTTCCGGAACACCACGATCGGCGGGGTCCACGTGCATCACCAGGTGTACGGCATCTTCCTCATCCTCGTCGCGGGGGTGGGCGAGTTCGTCTACCGGCCGGGGACACCGTGGCAGCAGGTGCTCGCGGTGCTGTTCGGCGCGGGCGCCGCCCTGACCCTGGACGAGTTCGCGCTGTGGCTCTACCTGGATGACGTCTACTGGACCGACAAGGGGCGCAAGTCGATCGACGCGCTGCTGGTGGCCTCGCTGATCGGCCTGCTGCTCGTGCTGGGCGCGCGGCCGTTCGACGACACGGCGGGACAGGGGCGGATCACGTTCGCGGTGACCGTGGTGGGAAACCTGGCGTTCTCAACGGTGGCGATCCTCAAGGGCAAGATCGGCTCGGGCGTGATCGGGCTGGTGGTGTCGCTGGTCGCCGTGGTCGCCGCCGTCCGGCTGGCCAAACCGCACTCGTTCTGGGCGCGGAGTCGGTACCGGCCGGGCTCTCCCAAGTGGGAACGGGCCTCGGCGCGTTTCCCGCCGGGCCGGCACAGCCGGTGGGAGGACCTGGCGGACCGGCTGGCCGGATTCCCGCGCCGCAAGCCGTGAAGCCTCGCCCGGGGGACGGACGTGTGTCACTGAATCAGGTGGAAAGTCCGTGTCGTGCGTCCCGTGGGGACCCGAAAGGCCTCACCCTGGGGGGCCGCGCCCTTGCGGACGCGGACCGCGGGCCTACCGGATCCGGTCGTGCAGCCCCCCGAGCGACCGGGTCCGGTATGTCCCCTTCGGCCCCCTGGAGGGGGTGTTCCAGGGTTCAGGGACGCGTCCTCCGTACGGCGCTCATGACGGCGTTCATCCCGGCGGCCGGTGCGGAATCGCCGCACCCCGCGGCCCACCCCGTCACCGTGCCTGTGCGGTATTCCAGGAGGCACAACGCCCGCTCGCCATCACCGCCATCACCGTCGTCACCGCCCCTGAGGGACTGCTGGACGAGGCCGAGTATCTCGACGGGGATCCCGGCCTCGTTCACCGCCGCGCCGAGCGCCTCGATCGGGTCGGCGGCACGGTGGGTGCTCGTGCGTTCGTGTCCGTCGACGGTCAGCGTGATCCGGATGGCCGGCGTGTCGCCTCCGGTGGTCTCCCACCCGACGAGCCGCACATTGTCCACAGTGGATCGCTCGGTCAGGTAGGTGCGCCGGAACAGGGACCAGAGCCCGGCGGTGGTGACTTCGGTTCCGGTGGTGTCGGTGTGGTGCTGGACGTGGCGGGCGAAGTCGATCTGGAGGCGGCGGGGGAGCGTGATGCCGTACCCGGTTTCGAGCAGATGGACGATCCCTCCCTTGCCCGACTGGGAATTGACCCGGATGACGGCGTCGTAGGTACGGCCGATGTCCGCCGGGTCGATCGGGAGGTAGGGGACGCGCCAGTCGAGTTCGGACTCGGCGACGCCGGACTCCTCGGCACGGCGCCGGTGCTCGGCGAAGCCCTTCCTGATGGCGTCCTGGTGCGTCCCGGAGAACGCGGTGTGCACGAGGTCGCCGGCATAGGGGTGCCGTTCGTGCAGGGGTATCCGGGTGCAGTACTCGACGGTGCGGCAGATCTCGTCGATGTCGGAGAAGTCGACCATCGGATCGACGCCCTGGGCGTGGAGGTTCAGGGCGAGGGTGGCGATGTCCACGTTGCCGGTGCGCTCACCGTTGCCGAAGATGCAGCCCTCGACGCGCTGCGCCCCGGCGAGGAGGGCGAGTTCGGCGCAGGCGACCCCGGTGCCGCGGTCGTTGTGCGGGTGGACCGAGAGGATCACGCTGTCGCGCCGGTCGAGATGCCTGTGCATGTACTCGATCTGGTCGGCGTACACGTTGGGAGTGGCGACCTCGACGGTCGCGGGCAGGTTCAGGATCACCGGACGCTCGGGGGTGGCCAGCCAGAGTTCGGTCATGCTGTCGCAGATGTCCAGGACGTAGCCGGGTTCGGTGAGGTTGAAGACCTCGGGGGAGAACTCGAAACGCACGTTCGGCAGCGCTCCGGCGAGTTCCAGGATGTCGCGCCCGCCGTCGAGGATGATCTGCCTGAGTTCGTCGCGATCCTTGCCGAGAACGACGTCGCGCCAGGTGGGCGCGGTCGCGGTGTACAGGTGGATGACGACCGGATTGGGCATGCCCCGGATGGAGTCCACGGTGCGTTCGATCAGGTCGCGCCGGGCCGGGGTGAACACCACGATCGTGACGTCCTCCGGTGCGAGTCCGGTGCCGGCGAGCAGCCGCACGAAGTCGTAGTCGGTCTGCGACGCGGACGGGTAGCCGACCTCGATCTCCTTGTAGCCCATCCTGACCATCAGTTCGAAGAAGCGGCGCTTGCGCTCCGGGTCCATCGGTTCGGCGAGCGCCTGGTTGCCGTCCCGCAGGTCCACCGGTACCCACAGCGGTGCGTGCGTCAGCCGCTTGCCCGGCCAGTCGCGGTCGGTGAGGGGTACCTGGACCCGCGAGTAGACGTCGCGGTAGCGGTGTGAGGGCATTCGCGAGGGCCGCTGGCGATTCCAGGCGGGTGGCCGCGGTGCCGTGGTCGTGGTGACGTGCGTGCCGTTCATGGTCGGGTTCGGTTCCTTGTGGTGCGACGGGAGGACCGGCGCGGACGAGTGCGCCCCACGGCGGGGGGCCGGTCCGGTCAGGCCCCGCCGTGGCAGCGAAGGAGAAGGCGAAGGAGAAGGAAGCCATGGGGCGGCATGCGCTAGAATCTAGCAACTCCTCAGACAAGTAGACAAGACGGGGGTGCGTTGTGGATCAGGTCCAGCGGGCTCCGCTCGCCGAGCGGGCCGCGAGCCTGCTGCTCGAGCGGATTCGCGCGGGGGAATGGAAGCTGGGGCAGAAGCTGCCCGGCGAAACCACGCTCGCCCCGCAACTCGGCGTCGGCCGTTCGACGGTCCGGGAAGCGATCCGGGAACTCGCCGGCAAGGGGGTGCTGCAGTCCCGGCAGGGGGCGGGCGTGTTCGTGACCGCGCTCGACGTGACGGAGGACTGGGACACCGTCCTTCGCCGGGCGGACATCATCGCCGTGATCGAGGCGCGGATCGCGATCGAATCCGAAGCCGCCTTCCTCGCGGCGGAGCGGCGCACCCCCGCCGATCTGCGGGCGATCCGCCGCGCGCTCGCCGCGCGGGGCGAGCCGCACCGCGACATCGAGTCCCTTGTGGACGCGGACATGGTCTTCCACCGCAGGGTGGTCGCCGCCGCGCACAACGAGATCCTGCTCGAGCTCTTCGACAGCTTCGTTCCCCGGCTGCGGCAGGCGATGATCGAAATGCTCCGCATCCGGCCCGCCCCTTCCGGGGAGCGCGACCACGACGCCCACGCCGTCCTCGCCGACGCGATCGCGGGCCACGACGGAGACGCCGCCGCGCGCCACAGCCGTGCCCATCTGGACTCGCTCAAGGAATCCCTCGCGTGACCCCAGTGCTGGAGCTGTGCGAAGTCACTCTCCGCCGGGAGGGCAGACAGACCATCCGCTGCGCTCACCGCTGCCGGTGCTCGACGTGGTGCTGACCGGCGTCACCGGCAGCATCGACCTGCCGCCGCGATGGCGGGCCGAGCCGGAACTGGCGTCGGTCCTGGTCACGCATCACCTCGAAGAGTTGCCCGCCACGACCAGCCACGCGCTGCTGCTCGCGCACGGCCGGACGGTCGCGCGCGGGCCCATCCACGAGGTCGTCACGACCGAGACCATCACACGCGCGTTCGAGCACCCCACCGAGGTCAGCCATGTTGAGGGGCGCCGCAGCGCTGCTCCCGGCGCCGTGAGGGAGCTTCACGGGGAAGTGCCGGGGGACCCCGGTCAGGCGAGGATTTCGTGCATGAAGCCGACGAGCCAGTGTTGTGCGGGGGTGCGCGCGTGGGCGTGGCGGGTGTAGATGGACACCTGCGCCGGTTCGATCTCCATCGGCAGCTCCAGCAGCCGCACCCGGTGCTCGGCGGCGAACGTCTCGGCCACCCTGCGCGGCACCGTCGCCACCAGTTCGCCGTCCTGCACCAGGTAGGGCAGGGTCGAAAACCGGGTCACCTCCAGCACGACCCGCTCCAGCAGGCCGTGCGCCTCCAGCGCCCGGCGCGGCCCCTCGTGCCCGGCCGGGCCGAACACGGCGATGTGCCTCTCCGCCGCCAGCGCCTTCAGCCCGGCCCGGTCGCCCCGCAGCCTCGGATGGCTGTCGGCGACCATCCCGACGTATCCCTCGGAGAACAACGGGATGCGCGCCACGCGCCGGGAGCTCAACGGCGGTGAGGCGATGAACGCGTCGATTTCGCCGCGGCCGAGCTGATCCACGGCGCTGACCACGTCGAGCGGGCGGACGGTCAGGGTGACGCCCGGAGCGCGCGACGGCAGGGCGGCCATCAACCGGGGCAGTAGGGACACCTCGCCCAGGTCCGACAGGCACAGCGTGAACGCCGCCCGGCCGGAGGCGGGATCGAACGACTGCGCCCCGCTGACCGCGGTTTCGATCTCGGCGAGCGCGGCGTGCAGTGGTTCGTAGAGCGCCCGCGCCGTGGTGGTGGGCACCAGCCCGTTTCCGGTGCGGCGGAACAGTTCGTCGGAGAACCGGCGGCGCAGCTTCTGCAGGCCGTAGCTGACGGTCGGCTGGGTGAGGTGCAGCGACTCCGCCGTCGCCGTCACGCTTCGGGTTTCGTAGAGCAGCACGAAGGTGCGTACCAGGTTGAGGTCGAATTCCCGCACTATCGATCCCATCGATGCCGGTATCGGACAACATTGATTGGAACACCAAGGGGGAGCTGCCTACTCTCGGGGGACCACGGTTCGAGGAGGAACGTCGCGCATGCCCACGGTTCGCCGGATCGCCCACGAATTCCTGGCACGCCAGGGGATGACCACGATCTTCGGTAACCCCGGCTCGAACGAACTGCCCTTCCTCGCCGGGCTCCCCTCTTCGTTCCGCTACGTGCTCGGGCTGCACGAGGGCGTCGTGGTCGGCATGGCGGACGGGTACGCGCAGGCGACCGGGCGAGCCGTGCTGGTCAACCTGCACGCCGCGGCGGGCTCGGGCAACGCGATGGGCGCGCTGACCAACGCCGTGTACTCGCGCTCCCCGCTGGTGCTCACCGCGGGACAGCAGGTGCGGTCCGCCATCGGGCCGGAGGCGATGCTCGCCAACGTCGACGCCCCCCAGCTGATGCGTCCGCTCGTCGGCTGGTCCGGTGAACCGAGCTGCGCGGCGGACGTCCCGCGGTCGCTCGCGCAGGCGGTGTTCGAGGCCGAGTTGCGACGGCGCCCGTCCTACCTGTCCGTGCCCTACGACGACTGGGGAGCCGAACTCGACGGGAACGCGGCGCTCACCCTCGACCGCTCGGTCCGGTGGGGCCTGGCGCCGGACGAGGAGCAGTTGCGTTCCCTCGCCGAGGCGGTCGGGTCCGCCCGTGATCCGGTGCTGGTGCTCGGTGGCGACCTCGACACCGCGGGCCTGTTCGACCGGGCCGTGGCGCTGGCCGAGCATCGCGAACTGCCGGTGTGGGTGGCGCCGTCGCCGCACCGGCTGCCGTTCCCCAACCGGCACCGGCTCTTCCGCGGGGTCCTGCCCGCCGGGATCGGCGCGGTGTCGGCCGCGCTGGCCGGGCACGACCTGGTGCTGGTCCTCGGCGCCCCGGTGTTCCGCTACCACCAGCACATCCCCGGGCCGTACCTGCCCGAGGGAGCCAGGCTGATCCAGGTCACCGACGACGCCGGGGCCGCGGCGCGGGCCCCGATGGGGCAGGCGCTGGTCGCCGATCCCGCCCCGGTGGTCGAGGCCCTGCTCGACCGGCTGCCCGCCCGCGAACCGGCGAAGGGGCCGCGATACGTCCCCAACCCCGAACCGGCGACCGGCGGTGGCGCGCTGCATCCCGAGCAGGTTTTCGCCGCCTTGCGCGAAACCCAATCCCCCGACACCTGTTATGTCGTGGAGTCCACCTCGACGAGCTCGGCCTGGTGGCGGCAGATGGACCTGCGCCGGGCGGGCTCCTACTTCTTCCCCGCGGCGGGCGGTCTCGGGTTCGGCCTGCCCGCCGCGGTCGGCATGGCGATGGGCCTGCCCGGCAGGCCCGTGGTCGCGGTGGTCGGCGACGGTTCGGCGAACTACGGCATCACCGCGCTGTGGACGGCCGCACGCTACGAGGTGCCGGTCACCTTCGTCATCCTGCGCAACGGCACCTACGGCGCGCTGCGTTGGTTCGGGAACCTGCTCGGCACCCCGGACGTGCCGGGAACCGAGATCCCGGGCCTGGACTTCACCGCCCTCGCCGCGGGCTACGGCGTGCCCGCCACCGCCGTCACCGGACTCGCCGAACTCCACGACCGGTTGAAGGCGGCGGCCGCGGGCCCGCGCCTGATCCAGGTCGACACCTGCCCGACCAGCCCGGAGTGAGCACGCAGTACCCGTTTCCGATTCCCCTTTCCCCGCAAGGAGTACGGCAATGACGACGGCTCCGTCCCGCTCGGCAGGCACCGCGGTGCTGTGCTGGCTGACCGTCCTGCTCGAGGGCTACGACCTCGTGGCGCTGGGCGCGACCATCCCGATACTGCTCAAGACCGGGCACCTCGGGTTCACCGCCGCCGGAGCGACCGCGGTGGCCACCGTGTCGCTGATCGGCGTCGCGGTGGGCGCCGCCCTCCTCGGTCCGCTCACCGACCGGTTCGGCCGCCGCGCGCTGCTGATCGGCTCGGTGGCACTGTTCTCGGTGTTCACCGTGGTGACGCCGCTGGCGCCGAGCGTGGCGGTGTTCGGGGTGTTCCGGTTCGTGGCCGGGCTCGGTCTCGGGGCCTGCATGCCCGTCGCGCTCACCGTGATGTCGGAGAACCTGCCCGCCCGCCGCCGCGCCAGCGCGAACACCTTCACCATGACCGGATACCACGTCGGTGCCGTGCTCACCTCGGTCCTCGCGCTGATCGCGAAGGAGAACTGGCACGTGCTGTTCTACGGCGGCGGCCTCGCCGGCATCGCGGTGGTCCCGCTGATGTGGTGGCGGCTGCCCGAATCGGCCGCCTTCCTCGAGGCGAAGAAGCAGCCGGAGGCCGAGCGGACCCGCCTGGCCGATCTGCTCGGGCCGAAGTACCAGCGCATCACCATCGCGGCGTGGATCGGTTCCTTCATGGGCCTGCTGCTGGTCTACGGGCTCAACACCTGGCTGCCGCAACTGATGCGCAGCGCGGGCTACCCTCTCTCGACCTCGATCACCCTGCTGCTGGTCCTCAACGTCGGCGCGGTGATCGGCCTGGTGCTCGCGGGCATGATCGCCGACCGCCGCGGCATCCGGCCCGTCGCGATGATCTGGTTCGGGGCCGGTGCCGTCCTGCTCGCGGTGCTGAGCGTGCGCATCGGCAGCAGCGTGCTGCTCAACACGCTGGTGCTGCTGACCGGGGTGTTCGTCTTCTCCGCCCAGGTGCTGATCTACGGTCTCGTCGCGCACACCTTCCCCGCACAGCTGCGGGGTACCGCGCTGGGGCTCACCTCCGCGGTGGGGCGCCTCGGGTCGATCGTGGGCCCGTTCATCACCGGCTCGCTGGTCACCGCCGGGCTCGCCTACCCGTGGGGCTTCTGGTTCTTCGCGGCCGTCGCCGCGCTGGGCCTGCTGACGCTGCTCTCGCTCAGCGGCCGGCCGGCGCGGACCACGGACGTGGAGGCACCGGCCCTGCCGGAATAGACACCCCTCCGCGGGGCCCCTGCGCTTGTGTCCCACCTTCCGGCGCTTGTGTCCCACCTTCCGGGCGGGGAGCGCTGAAGGCCGCCTTCAGGGCTCCCCTCACAGGAAACCGCGCCCCTGTTCTTGCCCCCATGTCGAAGACAGCTGTGAAGGGTCCCTTCACAGTCGTATTGACCGTGAAGGGACCCTTCACGGCAACCCTCAACCCCCTTTGGCTGGCGCTACGGGGTGGTCGCGCCCGAGACACACCACTTGCCGCCCTGCTGCTGCAACGTCAGCCTGGTGTCACGGGAATAGGGCCGGTCGGTCAGGGCGGGCAGGTGACTGCCGGGGGTGCTTTCGGGGTGCAGGCTGCCCTCCACGTGCACGGTGGCCGTTGCGGTGGTGCCGGTCGTGACCGCCTGCCCCCGCACCTGGGCCATGGTCACCCTGTTCGTGATCGTCATGGCCGCGCGTACCGCGGCCGGCAAGGCGCCCAGGAGTTCTTCGCGCCCCGAACCGGCATCGAGGATGCCTTTGTCTCCCTGCTGTGCCGGGCAGACGAGCCGCAGGGCGGCGGCGGTGTCGGCATTTCTGATCGCGTCCGCGAAAGACTCGGCCACCGACGTCGGATCGCTTCGGGATGCGGTGAAGAAACCGGGCCACACGAAGCCGCCGACGCCGAGCACGAGAACGAGGATCGCCGCCACGATGCCGGTGAGAAGGGCGAGGACCTTGCCCGTGTCGTGCTTCGGCGGTTGCGTGCTTCCGGTGGGGCCGGGTTGCGGTGGGTGGGTCACCTG
>NZ_VJWX01000306.1 GCF_007713715.1 Amycolatopsis rhizosphaerae | reverse complement strand
AAGATCATCTTTGGCGAGAGTTCTTCTACCAAGGACTCCACGCCCGTCTCCAAGCAGGGCCCGTCCACACCACCACCCAGGCCAGCCGCCTCCGACTCACCAACCCGATCTTGGTGAGATCACCTCACTGGACCCCACGAAACATCTCCATGCTTCCCGATTTCGCAGAACGCTCGCGTATTTTATTGTCCGCCGCCCGCGCGGATTGATCGCGGCAGCGCTTCAATTCGGGCATGTCAGCACAAAAGTCACCCTGAGTTACGCCGGTCGCGCCGACACGTCGTGGCTCGACGATGTTGCGGTCGAACGGCTGGAAATGATACTCGAACAGATCGACGACGACGCCACCCATCTCCTCGACGGCGAGCACGTGTCCGGGCCTTCCGCCCAGGAGTACCGCAGTCGCATCGCCCGCAGCGCACGGTTCGCCGGCCGGGTCGTCACCGGGGTCCGCAACGTCGAGAGGCTGCTCCACCAGGCTGACCCCAACATCCACCACGGCGAGGGCATGACCTGTGTCTGGCGCGCCGAAACCGCGGCCTGCCGCCTCGCGAAGCTGGAGGTCGGCCTGCCAGCCGACGACTACCCCGACGAGTCCGACTGTCGCTCAGCCTGCCCCAACCTGGCCTACACCGACCGCAACATTGAGCAACAACGCGCTCGCGCACATCACTGGGAAGCCGCCGCGGCTGATCCGCTGGCCCCAGGCCCGATCCGTGATCGCGCTGCCGCCCTCGCGGCACGGGCTCGTGCGATCGTCCAACAGCATGAACGCGGGCACGATCCGGTGCTCCACGGCGCGGGCGGATCCGCTTGATGGCACGGAAACCCCGCGACCGCGCCGCGGAGGCGACCGCGATCATCGCCGCCGGTGACCGGCTGCTCGCTGGGACCCCGCTGCGCTCGACCGGCGGCAAGCTCACCACTACCGAGCTGATCATCGAGTCCGGACTGCGCCGGGACGTGGTCTATGAGCACGCCAGCCTCGTCGAGGACTTCCAGGCCCGCGTCAGAGCCCAGCACTCGACCTCCACGGCCATGCAGGAAATGGTCGACAAACACGCGGCGCTGCTGGAAGAACGGGACACGCTCAAATCGGAGCTTGTCGCAGAGCACACCACCACCGGACTCTTGCGCAAGATCGTCGCTGAGTTGTCTCTGGAGCTGGACCAAAGGTCAAGGACGAACTTGCTGCGTCGCAGGGCGTCACACGGTTGGCCGACCGTGCCCGTCGCTCGTCATCACTGCATTCCTGAGACCCTCACGACGGAGTCGACGTCTTCTCCGGCAGCAGCCCACTGGTGTTCGCGGTTAACTCCGATCCATCAGCGGCGGAGGCCGATCGGTCGGGGTGCCACACCAGCCACTTCCGCTCGACCTGCTCCTCCAGGTTGACGCCGTGGTGCCGAGCCATCAGCACCACGTGGCACAACACGTCGGCCAGTTCGGCGCCGAACTGGCCATCCAGTTCCTGCTGGGTGTTCCCCTTGGATCTGGCCTGGCCGGTCCGCATCAGGAACGCCTGCGTCAGCTCGCCGACCTCCTCCTGGAGCTTGAGGAGGAACCACGTCTCATCCCGGGTGAACCCATGCGCGCGGGCATATCCCCGCGAGACCACCTCGACGTCATCACTCAACCGCGCCAAATCCATGGGCGCAGCGTAGAGGCGGCCCCGGACAACGTTTGCCCCGGTCATCCAAGGGATGGTGCCCAGCGTCCTGCTTGAACCTTGGTCGAATCTCTGTGCGCGCGTCGTCGATTCAGGCTTGGACCGCGTGTTGAGTTTCAGTCCCGGAGCCATAGTTCCGGCGGTGGTGACGGGTCTCAGCGGAACGCGGCGATGTTGCGGGCGGCCCAGTCTGCGAAGGAGCGCGGGGCGCGGCCGAGGACCCGCTGGACGTCCGGGCTGACGCGCAGTTCGGCCGGGTTCGGGGAGCCGAGGATGTCCAGCGTGTCGTCGGCGAGTTCCGCCGGCATGCTCTGGGTCATGGCGGCCTTGGCCTCGTCGCGGGTGAGTTCGTGAAACCGCACCGGCGAGCCCAGGGCGGCGGCGATGGCCTCCGTCTGCTGGCGCGGCGTGATCACCTCCGGTCCGGTCAGTTCGTACACGCCGCCGGTGTGCTGGTCGTCCAGCAGGCAGGCCACGGCGACCTCGGCGATGTCCGCCGGGTCGATGATCGGCACCCCGGTGTCGCCGAACGGCGCGGCGACGACCTGCTGCGCGCGGACGGACTCGGCCCACCACAGGGCGTTGGAGGCGAAGCCGCCCGGCCGCAGGATGGCCCATTCCAGGCCGGACTCCCGCAGCACGTCCTCCAGCGCGCGCATCGCGATCCGCGTCGTGCCGAAGGGCCTGGTCATCACGCCCAGCGAGGAGAGCAGGACGATCCGTCGGACCCCGGCAGCCGCAGCTTCGCCGATGATGTCGGCCGGGCTGGCTCCGGTGGCGTGCAGGTCGCCGGACAGTAGCAGGAACAACGCCTTCGCCTCGGCCAGCGCGGGCTCGAGGCCGGTGGGCTCGGCCAGGTCGGCCACCACGTGGCGGACGCCGTCCGGCACCGCCGCGGCGTGCCGCGACACCGCCGTCACCTGCTGGCCCGCCTCGGCCAGCGCCCGCGTCAACGGTCGGCCCACATTCCCGGTAGCCCCGGTCACCACGATCATGAATAGCTCCTTTGTCCGAATGTCCTCCGTGGCCTTGACACTAGGTCGCCGGGCGAACTCTTGGTAAGGACATACCTTCAGGTAAGCTCAGAACATGGCGGGAGGCGCGCAGCTCACACGGGCCGATGCCGGGGCGCGGTATGAGGTGTTTCACACCGACTGCCCCGCGCGCGATGTGGTCGATCACGTGACCAGCCGCTGGGGCATCTGGGTGCTGATCTCCTTACAGGACAACGACCTCCGGTTCTACGAGCTGCGCGAGAGTATCCAGGGCATCAGCGAGAAGATGCTCGCCCAGACCCTGCGCGCGCTGGTCCAGGACGGCCTGATCTGGCGGCAGGTCGAGCCGACGACGCCACCCCAGGTCACCTACGGGCTGACCGAGTTCGGCCGGGACGTCGGCGAGCCGCTGACGGAGCTGTTCGACCGGATCACACGGCGGCTGTCGCCACGCAGCGCGGAATAGCGTGACAGTGGCCGGTCACGAGGGCGTATCCAGCGCGACCGCGCACCCCACGACACCGATAACTCGGCCCAGCCGGTCCGGATAACCCGCCACGAGGGGCCTGAGCCACACCCAGGCCGGCGGCAACAAGATCAACTCACGGGGCAGTTCTGCCGGAGCCTCTTGTCAACAGGTGAGATCAACCCATCGACGCTACGACCTGCAACTGAGCAACGTCCTGTCATGCCGCATAGCGCGCGGTCGGCGAGCCACCGTTCCGCGAAATCCTGCTTCGGGAGGCCTCACAAGTTGGACCCATTCACCCCGTACGTTCCCGAACACATTCGCGGGTATGCCGACGCCCTCGTTGCGCATCGCCGAAGCCGACAACGCTCATCCCGACAACGGACTTGCCAAATGAACCGAGGGTAGGTGCCATAGTCCGTCGAAGCGGGGGTTGGGGTCGCGCCTGCGGGTGAGCAGTACCTGCTCGTCGCGGGTGAGGATGACGTGGACGTCGATCAGGTGGCGGTCGGCCGTCAGCGTTGTCCCTCGCAAGCACGATCGGCGGGAGGTGTCCCGGTGGTCTGGACTCGCGGACTCTACGCCGCCCGTTTTTGCGGCGGTGGGAGGGCCGCGAGCTGAACGATTCGGCTGGTCAGCAACGTAACTGCCTGGTCGGTCGGGGTGTGGGTGGTGTCGAGGGAGAGCATGGGGTAGCCGTGGTCGGCGAGCCGGGTGATGGTGTCGCGATAGAGATCGGCTTCCCGTCGAGAGGTCTCCGATTCGGCTTCGAAGCGGCTGTGCGCACCTCGGTGCGCGATGCGGGTGGCGGCCGCGTCGGATCGGCGATGAGGATCATGCTGTGGCAATAACTGGCCCTGCGATCAGGTTCGCCTGGCGTATCGCCTGCGAGAAGGGTTTTAGTGTGCATTACCAACTGGATGAATCGCCGGGGTGTATCTACGAGAAGATGGCCGAGCATCTGGCCGAGCGCATCGCGTGTGGTGAACTCGCTCCGAATGCGCCATTGCCCAGCGAGCGTGAACTTGCCGATGTATATGGCGTCTCTCTTGGAGCCGCCCGTCACGCTACCCGCTTCCCCCGCGCCTGCGGGCTTGTCATGACCATCCGCTCTAAGCGTACCTACATCGCTCGCGGATGAGCGCGGCGTAGTTCGCACGCCAGCGTTATGCACCAAGTCGTGTCCCTTATGTCAGGCTCTCTGTCGGCTTGGCATCCTGTTGAGGTCAGCCTTTTCGGCTGGCGAACCGGCTCTCGGCCGAGGGGCGGGAATGCAGCCTCGGTCGAGAGCCCTGTGGCAATCCGTGGTCGTGGGTGAGGGTGGCCCCGCTCGTGATCACATGTCGAGCCCCGGGTCTTCTTCGCGCCAGTGCTCGGCTATGGCAACGGTGGCCGGGGTCGTGTCCTACGGCGCCCAACTTCCTTATCGAAGAGCGCAAGGATGAAATGTGGTTTCTTGGCACCGGATTCTGCCAGCGCGAGTGAAAAGCTACTAGTTGTAACTGTCCGAATACGGTTGTGCTCTGCGTTCGCGCTGCGCGAGTGGAGTTTGTATCTTGTCCGGCGTCCTGGCTTCCGTAGTGGAGGAGAGGCCTGAACGCCATCAGTTTCTGGTGTGCTGCTGGTGGGTTTGACCGGCTTATGCGAGTGGGTGGGGTTCTGCGGTGAGGGTGGCGAGTGCGGTGGCGACTTCTTGGAGGGTGGCGCGGATGTAGGTGGTGGTGGTTCCGGCGTCTGTGTTGGAGTTGGTGTGTCCGGCGTAGGCGCGGGCGATGGCGTAGCCGTAGTTGCGTTCGACCCAGGTGAGGGTGGTGTGGCGGAGCCAGTGGGTGGAGATGCCGTGGGCGGCGACCCAAGCGAGTTCGTCGCCGAGGCGTTTCCGGAGGTGGTCGTAGCGTCGGGTGGTGAGCGGACGTCCGTCCCGGTACCGCAAGAGCTGGTCAGTGGACAGGGTGGCGCCGCGGGAGGCGGCATGGTCGGTCAGGCTGAGTGTGAGGGCGGGGCTGATGGGTTGCTAGCGGAGGGTGCTGCCTTTTTCCTCGAGCCGGACGAGGCAGTGGTCGATGTCGAGGTCGGCCAGGCGCAGGGCGAGGGCGCCGCCGCGGCGGCAGGCGGTTTCGGTGTGCAGGCGGAGCAGGAGTGCGTCGAGGATGACGTCGTTGCCGCTGGCGCGGGCGGCGGCGTTGATCTGGTCGAGTTCATGGGGTGTTAGCGCCCGGCGGGTGCTGGGCAGTCTTCGGGGCTTGGCCAAGCGATGGGCGGGGCTGGTGGTGAGCAGGCCGTCGGCGATGGCGCGGTTGTAGATCATGCGGGCGGCGGCGATGACGTGTTCGCCGGCGTGCCGGCCATGGCGGCTGTTGCGTCGGGACCGGGCGGTGGCGGCCATATTGTGTTGCATGGCTTCGATGTCGCTGGCCGTGATCTCGTCCAGGCGCCGCGGGCCCCCGGCGGCGAGCATCCTGGTCCAGTAGGTGCCGTAGGTGCGGTTCGCGCCGGGACCGGCGGCCGCGATCACCTGGGGGAGGTAGTCGGCCAGAGTCGGGATCCCGGTAGGTGTGGTGTCGGGCTCCTGCAGGTCGGCGAGGGTGACGCCGAGCTGCGTGAGCAGTTGACGGGCGGTTTCGATCCGCGCCGGGTCAGGGGTCACGGCCGGGTGCCGATCAGGTCGTGGTAGTGGCTGGCTAGCAGGCGGGCGAGGGTTGCGGCGGGATGGACCACGAGGATCTGCTCGCGTGCTGCGGCGGCGAGCACGAGTGGTGGTCCGGGCTCGATGCCGCACATGCGGCGGACCGCGGCGGGCAGCGTGATCGCACCGCGGTGGTCACGTGTGGGCCGGCGGGGTGTGGGGTGCGATCACGATCAGGTCATGGACGGTGTCCAGGCGTTCAGACCCTGTCCAGGCCGAATTCCCAGGCTTGGTCGATGTCGCCGCCCAGCCGGAACGCTCCCGCGAGTTCCATCGCGATGAACCCGTTCGCCCAGGCGACGATCGTGCGCGCGGCCTGGAGCGTGTGCCGTGGGCCGGCCAGTTCGGTGACCAGGCGCAGCAGCGTGGCCGAAGAGCGCTCCGACCGTGTGGTCGCGCCGGACACCGTCTGTGGCGCGTACATGAGCGCATAAGCGACGGGGTTAGCGTGGGCGAATCTGCGGTAGGCGGCCATCAACGCCCGAAGGTCTGCAGTGGGATCACCGGAGTTGGCTGCCGTGTCGATGGCCGCGGTCAGTTCATCGGCCACGTCCTCCAGAACGAGCCGGAGCAGGTCGGAACGGCTGCGCACCCGCTTGTACAGCGACGGCGTGCGAACCCCGACCGCGTCGGCCACGTCGCGCATGGTCAGCGCGTCCGTCCCGCGTTCTTCCAGCAGGCGCCGTCCAGCCGCCACGACTACGGCGGTTGAGGTCTGCGCGCGGGCAGGCATCCTGACCTCCTGTTCACCACTGGCCGCCATGGTAGCCGGCGATTGCCACGAAGGCTAATGCGTGTAGCCTTAACGAAGGCTAATATGCGTAGCCTTGAGTCTTGGCTAGGAGGCGCCGCCATGAAGATTGCGGAGGGTTCGGACCGGATAGGTTCCGACATCGTCAACAGTTATCTCGTCGTTGCCCGGGATGGTGTGACGATCAACGACGCGGGACTCCCGCGCTACTGGACGCTGCTGCACCGCGAACTCGCGCGCCCCAAGCCCGCGCCGTTCACGCTGGAACCCCGGGAGGCCACGGCGTCGCTCAACCGGATCGAAGGGGTGGACGTGACCTGGGTCGTGCCCGGTCACGGGCCGACCTGGGATGGCGGCGTGACTGAGGCCGTGCGACTCATCCGCCACGTGGCCGGCCAGTAGTGCCATGAAGAAGTTACCAATCTGGTTCGAACGGGCAGAGAACCTGGCCATTGCCGTCGCAGTCACCGTTGGGTTCGTCCACCTGCACTTCTCCTGGTGGTGGCTGCTGGCGCTTTTCCCGGTGTTCGACGTGCCGGCGGCAGGTTATTTGGTCAACGAGCGCGTCGGGGTCATCTGCTACAACCTGACGCACACCTACGTCGCGCCCGCAGCGCTGCTGCTCGGCTATGTACTGACCTCGGCCGGCTGGTGCGCGTTCGCCGGGCTGCTGTGGTCCTTTCACATCGCTTTCGACCGAGCACTCGGTTACGGCCTCAAGTCCGCTAGCGGCTTCCAGGACATCCGCCTTAGCCGGATCGGCGAATCCTGAAGCCACATTCCAGGCTGGCGACTCCCCGAAAGCCCCGCCGGACAAAGTCGCACCCGAGCGAAGAGACAGGCTGTCACGATGCAACCGAACCCGTGAGGCGTACCCGAGTGCCACCGCGGCGAGCAGGTCGGCGCCGGAGGAGTCGCGCTCCTCGGCCACGGCGAGCGCGGCCGGGATGATCGCGGCGCTGGGGGGGAGTCCACCGGGGATGTCGGTGTCGTCGAAATCGAGGCTGTGCGCGAACGTTCCGTTGAGCAGAGCCGCGTGCTCGAGCGAAAAACCGTTTCCGCTTCCGGCCACTGTGGACGTTCCGTGGCCGCCGATCTCGTGCAGTGCCCACAACACCGGGGATTCGACTCGACGTCGTGGCCGAGGGCAGCGACACCGACGAAATCAAGGAAGCACTGGCCGAGCACTTCTCCGGTACCGGCAGGCAGGTCTGTCGGGCCGGTCACCAGTTCGCTCAGCGCCGCGGTGGCACCGGGCCCGCTCATTCGGGCCTCATCCGGGAGAGGTTGGATCGGCGGTACCGCACGACGACCTCGTCGCGCTGGTTACGCCCGGTCGTCGCCCACTCGACGACGCCCCAGCCGGGACGGGAGCGGCTCGTCTTGCGCGCGAGGACGACCGAGGAAGCGCGGACGGTGTCGCCGTCGTAGACGGTGGCGCCGAACTCGAGATCTTCGATGTCGAGGAACGGGCCCCCGGCCTCCGACAGGTCCTCGACCGACAGCCCGAGAACCGTCGAGTAGACGAGCATCGGGTTGATCGGGATTGCCGCACTTTCGATCTCGGCTACCTGCGCCAGGGGATGGACGGCGCGTTCCCCGAACGGCTCGTGATGGGCGCCGTCACTCTGGCCAGCGTGATCGGTTTGACGTCGGAGGGCATGAGTGAGAACGCGATCAGGTGGCCACCGGACTGCGCACGGTGCTGCTCAAGCGCCGCGAGTACCGGGCCGAGGCCGACGGCCAGGCCAGGGAGGTGGCGCACGCCCACGGCGCTTGAGGGGATTCGGGTCGCCCCCGGATCCTGACCGGAATTCGGCCGCCGATCTCCGCGATGCCCCTTACTTGGCCCGGGTGAGGGCGTCGGCGAGGCGGTCGATGCCGAACTCGTAGGCGCGCTCGACGTCGCCGCCCAGGTTGAATGCGTCGGCGAGTTCCATCGTGATGAAGCCGTGCGCCCAGGCTGTGATGGTGCGGGCGGCTTCGAGGGCGTGGTCGGATCCGGCGAGGGCGGCGGCTGCGTGCAGGACGGGGTCCGCCGCTTGGGCTAAAGCGGCCGGATCGGGGCGGGCC
>NZ_VJWX01000305.1 GCF_007713715.1 Amycolatopsis rhizosphaerae | reverse complement strand
ATCTCGGTGACGCGCTGACCCTGGCCGCGCTCCCCACCTCGGGCCTGATCGCGATCGCCATCAACCGCGACGGGACGGCCTCCTTCGCCGTGCCGCGGGCCGAGGTCGGCCAGGGCATCACCACCACGGTGGCCATGCTCATCGCGGAGGAACTCGACCTGCCGCTGGACAAGGTCGGCGTCAGCCTCGCCGATGCCCGCCCGGAACTGCTGTTCAACCAGCTCACCGGCGGTTCCAACTCGGTGCGGTCGCTGTACCACCCGGTGCGCGCCGCGGCCGCGATCGCGCGGGCCCGCCTGCTGTCCACGGCGGCCGCGCAGTGGCGGGTCCCCGTGTCCAGCCTGACCGTCCACAATGGTGTGATCCACGGGGCCGCGGGCCGGAGCGCCACCTACGGCTCGCTGGCCGAGGCGGCGGCGAGCGGCAAGGTGCAACAGGTCAGCGCGGAACCCAAGGCGGCTTCGTCGTTCAAGCTGGTGGGCACGCCGCAGAACCGGATCGACGCGCGCGACGCGGTGACCGGGCGCAAGAAGTTCACCATGGACCTGCGGGTCCCGGACGCGAAGCCCGCCATGGTGCGCCGGCCGCCCACCATCAACGGCACCGTCGTCAAGGTGAACAACCTCGCGGCGGTGAAGGCGATGCCCGGGATCACCGACGTCGCGGTCGTGTCGACCGGGGTGGCGGTGCGGGGGGAGACGATCACGCACTGCATCGACGCGGTCCGTGCGCTCGACGTCACCTGGGGACCGGGCACTGTGGACGGTGAGTCCGACGACACGGTGCTCGCCAAGCTTCGCGCGGCCGCCCTGCCGATGGCGGTTCCGCCGGTGCTCACCGACTCCATCGACGCGGAGTTCGTGTTCGCCTTCGCCAGCAACAGCGCGCTGGAAACCAACTGCGCGGTCGCTGACGTCCGCGCCGACCGCGCCGAGATCTGGTCCGGGCTGAAGTCGCCGATCGCGGTGCAGGAGGAGATCGCGGTCCGCGCCGGGCTGCCGGTGAGCGCGGTCAAGGTGCACGTGATGCAGGGTGGCGGCTCGTTCGGGCGCAAGCTGTTCGGTGACGCCGCGATCGAGGCCGCCGAGATCTCGAAGAAGATGGGCAAGCCGGTCAAGCTGATGTGGCACCGCACCGACGACTTCCGGCACGGCAGGGCCCATCCGATGTCGGTGTCGCGGGTCCGCCTCAACCACGCACTGGGGAATGTGGTCACCTACGAGCAGCGGCACACCAGCGTGGCCACCGACTTCGGGCACGGCCTCGGCGAACTGCTCAGCTCCGTCGCGGCCCGGCTCCCCGTCGGCGACCTCGGCTTCTCGGAGACGATTTTCGAGCTGTCCCAGTCGATGCCGTACAACTTCGGGGTCACCACGCAGCTGCTCAACGAGGTGCCGCTCAAGTTCCACACCGGCAGCATGCGCAACGTCTACTCGCCCAACGTGGTCTGCGCCCGGGAACTCGTGGTCGACCGGCTCGCCGCCAAACTGGGCCGGGACCCGCTGGAGTTGCGCCGCTCCTTCCTGAAGGAGGAGCGGTACCGCGCGGTGCTGGACAAGGTGGCCGAGGCCGGGAACTGGGGCCGCAGGATGCCCGCCGGGATGGCCCAGGGCATCGCCTTCCACGCCGAGTACAAGAGCTGCAGCGCGGTTCTGGTCGAGATCGACTGCCGTCCGGAAACGGTCCGGCGCAAGGTTCGGGAGGGCGTCACCGGCCCGCGGGTGACGAAGGCGTTCATGGCGGTGGACGCCGGGCTGCCGATCAACCCGCGGGGCCTTCAGGCCCAGATGATGGGCTGCATCAACGACGGGATCGGGCTGGCGCTCACCGAAAGCCTGCACATCGACCACGGCCTGCCGCTGGAAGGCAGCTGGGACAACTTCTTCTACACCCGGCAGTGGAAC
This sequence comes from Amycolatopsis rhizosphaerae, assembly GCF_007713715.1. GTDB lineage: Bacteria > Actinomycetota > Actinomycetes > Mycobacteriales > Pseudonocardiaceae > Amycolatopsis_E > Amycolatopsis_E rhizosphaerae. The sequence goes on along the minus strand of NZ_VJWX01000305.1, from coordinate 6,741 downwards.
ACACCGCTGGAGATGAAGATCATCGTGATGCCCGCCAACGGTGAACCCGGCGGCGCGGGCGAGCTCGGCGTTGCCAGCTCGATGGCCGCGGTGGCCTGCGCGTACGGGCGCGCCACCGGCACCATGCCCACCCGTTTCCCGATCAACCACGGCACGCTGGGCTTCGAGCCCCTGCCGCGCGAACCGTCCATTCCCGACTCTCCCGTCGACGGCCTCAAGTACGCGTTCTAGGAGTCTTCCTTGTCAAAGCACACTTTTGTCCTGAACGGCAAGCAGGTCACGGTGGACACCGACGACCACGTTCGCGTGCTGTGGGTGCTGCGGGACCTGCTGGGTGTCACCGGCCCGAAGTACGGCTGCGGGCTCAACGTCTGCAAGGCCTGCACGTCCCACATCAACGGCAAGGCGTTCAACCCCTGTTCCGTTCCGGTGTCCGACCTCAAACCGGAGGACGAGATCACCACGATCGAAGGACTCGAGGACGAGCGGACCGGGCAGTTGCACCCGATGCAGGAGGCGTGGCTCGCGCACGACGTCGCGCAGTGCGGCTACTGCCAGCCGGGGCAGATCATGACGGCCATCGCCAAGGTGCGCCAGGCCAGGGCCGAGGGGCGGGAGCTCGGCGACGCCGACTTCGACGAGATCCGCAACATCTGCCGCTGCGGTACCTACAACCGCATCCGGGAGGCGATCACCACCGGGGCCGCCAGGATGTGACCCCGGCGCAGCCGTGCCGCATCCGCGGCGGAAAAGCCCCGCGATCACCGTGATCGCGGGGCTTTTCCGCTGTCAATAGTCTAATCGGCCCAATTGGTGTTAGATGACGCTTCCGGGGGCTCGACGGGGAGCCCCGGGAGCGACACGGTGAGGACATCGATGCGGTACACGGGGACCGAGCCGGCGGTGGCCCAGCTGGCCGCCGCGGCCTGGGTGCGGATGCCGAAGCTGGTGGAGAGCGCTTTCACGAAGATCGTCGCGGAGATACCGGTCTACCGGAACGAGCGTTTCGTTTCGCACGGGCAGCTGCGCGCTTCGTGCGAGGAGAACCTTCGCTTCCTGGTGGGAGCGTTGCGTGAATCCGGTACGCCCGATCTGTCCAGTGCGGTGGCCACGGGGCGGGAAAGAGCCCGGCAGGGCGCGCCGCTGCCGGAGCTGCTGCGCGCTTTCCGGATCGGGTTCACCGAGGTCTGGCAGAGCCTCGTGGAGCTGGCGGAGGCCGACGGCGACACCGACGCTCTCGTCGCCGCGACGAGGGGCATCTGGGCGCTGATCGACGACTACACCGAGGCGCTCACCTCGGCCTACCGCGAGACCGTCGCCTCGATCGTGCGGACGCAGCACGAGAAACGCCTGGCACTGCTGGAAGCGCTGTTCAGCGGCGCCACCGCCACCCAGGGCGTGCTGTGGGAAATCGCGCGGATGCTGGATCTTTCGCTCGATGGCACCTTCGTCGTGGTCGCCGCCCAGACCCCGGGACTGGGGCAGGAACCGTTGCCCGGGATCGAAAACGCGTTGCGGCAACGGCACCACGCCTCCGCCTGGCGGCTCTCCCCGGAACTCCAGGCCGGTGTGGTTTCGCTGCGCGCCCCGGAGGGCGCGGAGCCGGTTCTGGCCCTGCTCAAGGAGAACGCGACCGGGCGGGTGGGGGTTTCCCCGGTGTTCAGCGGCCTCGGCAACACCGCCCGCGCCCTGCACCTGGCGCGGGTCGCGCTCGCCGGGGCGATGCCGGGCACGGTGGAGGTCGTCCAGTTCACCGAATCACCGCTGGCGGGGCTGGTGGCCAGCGACCCGGAGGCGTCGGCGCACCTCGCGCACCAGGTCCTGCGACCGCTGCTGGAACTCCCGCCCGAGGACCGCAACGTCCTGCTGCTCACGCTGAGGGCGTGGTTCGACTGCCGCGGTTCGACGAAACTGGTGGCCGAGCGTGTGTTCTGTCACCCCAACACCGTGCGCCACCGGCTGAAGAAGATCACCGACGAGCTCGGCCGCTCGCTCGCCGACCCGGCGGACATCGCCGAACTCGGTACCGCGCTGCGCGCCCTGACCCTGTTCCCCGAAACGGCGCAGCTTCCGCGGAGCTGATCCGCTTCTTCTCCAGGTCGTAGCCGGTGCTGCGGTGGAACACCTCCGCTCCGCCGCGCTCGAACGCGGCCTTCACCACGCCGAAAATGGCGCCCTGCAAGGCCGCGGCGAGCAGCACCTCGCGGAGGGTGTGCTCGGTCGAGGTGGCCTTCGGGGCCTCCGCCTCGCCGGAGATCGCCTTCCACGACTGCTTGAAGATCGCGCCGGCCAGCACACCGCCGAGGGCGCTGACGACCAGGCTGAGCGGTTTGTAGAGCAGTTTCATGGCTTCTCTCCGTCCCCGTCACCTTGGGTAGCCGATCGAGCGAGTACCCGCGCCTGCCCGCTTCACACCGCCGTTGTGTGGTCCGGCACGAGGCGGTACCTTGGCGCCAAGGTGTGGTTGGGCGGCGGTTTTCCCGCCCGGATTGGACAATGGGGTTGGCTGCGGTGGTCACGGGTAAGGTTGTTCGTTTCGACGAGGCGCGCGGGTTCGGGTTCGTGGCGCCGGACAGCGGTGGCGAGGACGTGTTCGTGCACGTCAACGATCTCGATGTGGACAAGCGGATGGTCGCCCCCGGCACCATCGTCGAGTTCACCATCGAGAAGGGCGATCGCGGCCTGAAGGCCGCCAACGTCCGGGTCGTGCGGTCCACCGCCGACTACGACGTGGACAGCCTCGACTTCCGCGAGGAGCTGACCGAGGCGCTGCTCACCGGCGCCCCGACCCTGACCGCGGAGCAGATCGTGCGCGTGCGCAAGGTGGTGCTCGACCTCGTGCGGGATCAGGGCTGGCTCGACTGAGCGATCCGCTCTTCGGCGTGACACTCGCCCCGCACCGGCGTGCTCCGGTGCTCGGTGCGCGAGTCCTGATGATCTTTTGGCTATGATCTGGCTTTCTGGGATTGTCCAGCAGCGTGGCACCCGTGTCGAGCAAGCTTGTAGCACAGGAGCCGTACACGCATGTCCACAATGCCGGATCCGTTGTCCGTCCTGCCCTCCGGCCAGCGCGCCGATCAGGTGGGCATGTACCACTGGGACGTCCGTTCCCGGGCCTGGTCCTGGTCCGCGGAGATCTACCTGATGTACGGCTACCGGCCGGGCTCGGTCTCACCCGGCCTGGAGGTGGTCCGCAAGCACGGGCATCCGATGGATCGCCCGCAACTGGCGGAGGTCTTCGAAGGGGCCAGAGCCGGCGGCGAGGCGTTCAGCTGCCAGCTGCGCATCGCCGCGGCCGACGCGGCCACCCGCGCGGTGGTCGTGGTCGGTGACGTCGACCGGGACGAGCGGGGCACCACCGCGGTCCACGGCTACTACGTCGACCTGACCACGGCCCGGCTGCGCGAGGCGGTGCAACTGTCCGAACTGGCCGGGGAGGCCGCTGGGCTGCAGCGGGCGATGGCTTCGCGCGCCGGCATCGAGCAGGCCAAGGGCATGATCATGTTCGCGTACGGCTGCGATTCGGCCGCCGCCTTCGAACTGCTCATCGGCGCATCCCAGCGCGGCAACGTCAAGCTGCGGGAACTGGCCGAGCGGCTGGTGGCCGCGGTGCAGACCCCGGTCGAGCGGGACCGCGCCCGCGAGTACCTGGAGTCGGTCCTCGCGCGGCTGGCCAGACCGGGCGAAGACGTGTAGCCCTCCCTCCGGCGAGGTACCCGAAGCGTGATCGCCAAGGGAGAAGCAAGGAGGGGCATGAGCACCATCACCGAATCGGTCGACGTGAACGTCCCGGTGAGCAGGGTCTACAACCAGTGGACGCAGTTCGAATCCTTCCCGGATTTCATGGCCGGGGTCGAGGAGGTCCGCCAGGTCGACGACACCCACCTCCACTGGGTGACCCGGATCGCCGGGGTCAGGCGCGAGTTCGACGCGACCATCACCGAACAGCACCCGGACGAACGGGTGGCCTGGCGGTCGGACCGGGGCCCCGACCACGGCGGGGTGATCACCTTCCACCGGCTCGCCGACGACAGGACCCGCGTCACGGCCCAGATGGACATCGACCCGGAGGGGTTGGCCGAAAACGCCGCGGACAAACTCGGGGTGCTGGACCGGCGCGTGCACGGTGACCTGCACCGGTTCAAGGAGTTCGTCGAGGGGCGCGGCCGGGAGACCGGCGCCTGGCGCGGTGACGTGGGACGGCCGGGCTGACATGCCTGCCACGCGCGAAAAGCGGGACGCCTCGCCATTCGTCCCGGACAGCACCGAGCTGTCCCGGTTGCGGGAGGCGTCCCGCTCCTGCCGGGGCTGCGACCTCTACCGGGACGCGACGCAGACCGTGTTCGGTGCCGGGCCGGACCACGCGCGGGTGCTGGTCGTGGGGGAGCAGCCCGGCGACCGTGAGGACCTGGAGGGCGAGCCGTTCGTCGGGCCCGCGGGCCGCCTGCTCGGCCGCGCCCTCACCGAGGTGGGCATCGACCGCGACGAGATCTACGTGACCAACGCGGTCAAGCATTTCAAGTTCGACCGCGAGGGGCGCGGGAAGCAGCGCATCCACAAGAAGCCCTCGCGCACCGAGGTGGTCGCCTGCCGTCCGTGGCTGCTGGCGGAGATGGCGGCGGTGCGGCCGGAGGTGGCCGTGCTGCTGGGCGCCACCGCCGCGCAGGCGGTGATGGGACCGGCGTTCAAGGTCACCCGGCAGCGCGGGGTGCTGCTCGACGCGCCCGAGGAATTCCACGGCCGTCCGGAACTGGTGCTCGCCACCGTCCACCCGTCGTCGGTGCTGCGCGCACCCGATCGTCACACCGCCTACGCCGCCCTGGTCGCGGATCTGAAGGCCATTCCGCACTCCTGAACCCGGGCGCGGGGAAGGCCGTCACTCCTGCCTGCCGCGACCGCTCAGCGCATCGCGCATCCGGTCGATGAGGCCCGCGCCGGGACCGAGGATGCGGTTGGCGGGATTCGATGCCTCGTACCGTCCCCCGGCCAGAGACTGTCCGATATGGACGCGCAGGACAGCTACAGCTACGAGCTCGCGTTCGTGCGGACAGCGAAGAACAGCTGATCGAGAAGTACGAGCGCGTGGCGGGCGGGCTGCGGTTCGAATTCGGCGAGGTGTGAGGAGGAATGTTCCTGCGCGCGGTGGGTTCCCTGCCGCACGGGATCACCGAGGACGATCGATCGAGAACGTGGAGTTGTCCAGCCCGAGCCCGCCGATCACCCGTTTCGACAGGTCGAACATCCGGTGCACCAAGGGTTCCGGAAGCTGCGAGGGGTACTGGTGGCGCAGGAAGGACGAGCTCCCCGGGTAATTGATCGAATCGAGTGCCCCGTTGACCACCACTTCCCCGTCGTGGACGAATCCCTCGGTCGCGGCCTGCACGCCATGCATCGCCTCTTCGGCCAGGCACGCCAGCGCGCCCGCCTCGGCCACCTCCGGTGGCAGTTCCAGGCCCGGCGCGTGGTCGAGCACGTACTGGAACGGCTCGCCGACGCGGCCGATGCCCTCCCGGATCTTCGTGACGGCTTCGCCGAATTGCCTCTCGCACGCCCGCTGTGCCTTGTCGATGAGGTCGGCGATCGGGATCTCGCCCTCCTGCAGTTCGGGGACGCTCAGCAGGGGGTGGTACCGGTACTCCTCGGCTCCCGGCACCCGCCGCAGCGTCCGCAGGTTCGCGTCGTCCAGTCCCAGCACGAAAATGTTCTTCGGACTTGCCACACGTGTCGAATCCCCGTTGTAGCGCCGGGTAAACACCGCCGGGATGGGTACGTTGATCCTCGTGGCGGAGCTGAGCACCTACCGGAAGAAGCGGGATCCCCGGCGGACGCCGGAGCCGGTTCCGGAGGAGGACGCGCTGCCGCGCGGCGGCAACGACGTGTTCGTGATCCAGGAGCACCACGCCCGGCGGCTGCACTGGGACGTGCGGCTGGAACGGGACGGGGTGCTCGTGTCGTGGGCGGTGCCGAAGGGCCTGCCGCCCCGGCCGGGTTCCACCCGCCTTGCCGTGCACACCGAGGACCACCCGCTGGAGTACGCGGGCTTCCACGGCGAGATCCCGGCGGGGGAATACGGCGCGGGCACCATGTCCATCTGGGACCGCGGCCGCTACGACACGCTGCACTGGAGCGACAACAAGGTCGAAGTGACCTTCCACGGCAGCAGGGTGCGTGGGCGCTATGTGTTCGTGAACCGGCATTCCGCCGACGACGGGCAGGAGTGGATCGTCCGCCGCCTCGACCCGCCCCGGCGGCGGAATTCGCTGGACCTGCCCGAGTTCGTGCCGCCCATGCTGCCCACCAAGGGGTCTTTGCCCCCGGGCGAGGAAGATCTCGACTGGGGCTACGAGTTCTTCTGGGACGGTCTCCGGCTGCAGGCGCGGGTGGAGGGCGGCCGCGCCGGGCTGCGCGGCGCGGACGGCGAGGACGTCACCGCGGCGTATCCGGAACTGCGCGGACTGGGAGAACAGCTCGGGGCCACGGAGGTGCTGCTCGACGGCGTGCTGATCGCCTTGGACGAGGGAAGGCCCGATGCCGGGGCGCTGCGCCACCGGACGGGGGCCGGGGACGCGCGCCAGGTCAAGCGGCTCGCCGAGCGTTACCCGGCGCTGTACCTGCCCTTCGACGTGCTGTACCTCGACGGCCGATCGTGCCTGGACGAGCCGTACTCGCGGCGGCGACAGCGGTTGCGGAAGCTGCGGCTGGAAGGCGGGAACTGGCGGGTGCCGCAGCACTACCCCGGGG
>NZ_VJWX01000304.1 GCF_007713715.1 Amycolatopsis rhizosphaerae | reverse complement strand
CGAAGGCGTTGCTGGCCAAGCGCGGTTTCGACCCGGTGCTCGGTGCCCGTCCGCTGCGCCGGACCATCCAGCGGGAGATCGAAGACCAACTGTCCGAGAAGATCCTGTTCGGCGAGGTGCAACCGGGCCAGACCATCATCGTGGACGCCGAAGGGCCGGACGAGCAGGCCCGGTTGACCTTTCGCGGCGCGGGCCGAACCGTCGTGGCCGCCGGCCTGGCGACGGGGATGTGATCACGATGCCCGTGCCCATCGTCAATCCCGCCGTCGAGGCACTCCGGTCGCTGCCCGCGCCCGGGGCCTACCTCTGCGGTCTCACCTGGGACGGAACGTACCTGTGGCACTCCGACCAGCAGGCCGGCCGGGTGTACGCCCTCGACCCGGACGACGGCACCGTGCTGCACACCGTTGCCTGCCCGGGAGTTCGGGCCGATCTGACCTTCCACGGCGGGCGGCTCTGGCAGATCGGGGAGCGGCCCAAGCGCTTCCTCGTCCTCGATCCACGGACCGGCGAGGTCGTGGAACGCCGTGCCATCCGGCCGTCCAACGGCCGGATTTGCGGCGCGGAGGCCCGTCCCGAGGGGATATGGGTCTGTCTGCGGCGGCCCGCGGTCGTCCAGCTCCGGTCGGCCGGCTCCGTGGACGTCTTGAAGGAGTTCCCGGTCGCCGGAAACCCGTCGGGGCTCACCGAGGTCGACGGCGTCGTGTACTACACCGACTTCGAGGACGTCGTCGTCCGTGGCTACGACGTCGCGACCGGTGAGCAGGTGTTCTCCGAACCCGCGACCGGGAGCCCCACCGGCCTCACCTACGACGGCCGGTACCTCTGGTACTGCGACTTCCCTGGCCGCGCGCTGCGGGCGATAGCCCCCCTCGATCGGGGAGCCCGGCCATGAGGCCGCTGGTGCTCCTGGTCGGGATCGTCTTCGAGGGGTACCGCGGCTATCTGCTCGACAGCATCGGCTCTGTCGCCGACGTGTGGCTGCTCGCCGAGGCCGAGCCCGCCCCGTCGGTGGCGGAGAAGCTGGCCGGGCACACCGTCGTCGACGTCTTCGACACTCCCGCACTGGTCGCCGCGGCCCGGGAAGTCGCCGGTCGGCGCCGCGTGACCGGCGTCCTGTCCTGGGACGAGCTCAAGATGTCCGGCACTGCCCACGTCGCCCGCGCGCTCGGCCTGCCCGGGGTGGGGCCGGACGTCGTGGACCGCTGCCGGGACAAGCACCGCACCCGGGCCGCCCTCGCCGCCGCGGGGGTGCCCCAGCCCGCCTCCGAAGTGGTCTCCACCGCTGCGGAGGCGACCGCCGCCGCGGATCGGATCGGATACCCGGTCGTGCTCAAGCCGCGCGACCTGGGAGCCAGTATGGGTGTCATCCGGGTCGGCTCGCGGCAGGACCTCGCGGACGGCTACGCCCACGCCAGGGCCGCGCGGGTCGGTCCCGTCCCGTACCGGTCCGATGGCGTTCTGGTCGAGGAGTTCGTCGACGGCCCTGAGGTCAGTGTCGACTCTTGGGTCAGTGCCGGGCGCAGCCACCCGCTGTTCACCGCGCACAAGACGACCGGGTATCCGCCGTACTTCGAGGAGATCGGGCACGTGGTCGACGGCCGCGAGCCAGGGGACCCGGATCTGTACCGGGTCGTGGCGGCCGCGCACGAGGCGCTCGGCTTCGACCACGGGATGACGCACGTCGAGCTGCGCCTGGCGCGGGACGGCTGGCGGGTCATCGAGGTCAACTGCCGCCTCGGCGGGGACCTCATCCCCATGCTCGGCCGCGCCGCGACCGGTGTCGACGCCGGTGTCGTCGCGGCTCGGCTGGCCTGCGGTCTCGAGCCGGATCCGCGGCCGGGCCGCGACCGGGCCGCGGCCGTCCGGTTCCTGTACCCGCACGCCTCGTGCCAGGTCGACCGGGTCGAGATCGACACCAGCCGGCTCCCGGCGGCGATCGAACTCGCCGCCGGGCTCGTACAGCCGGGAACCACGATTTCGCCGCCCCCGGCGGGGCACGTCTGGGGGCGCTATGCCGTCCTCGTCGCGGTCTCCGGCACCCCGGAGGGCTGCGCCGCGGCGCTCGACGCGGCCGAGCCTGCCGTCCTGCTGCACACCCGTACGGGGACCCCGGAGAGCAGTACCGTGGGGCATCTTGCTGATAACTATAAAAAACAGTAGTATTATCTCACCGGACACGAGGGCCCTCGTATTCACAAGTTGTCCGTTATCCCCTATCAACTCCGCTGGAGGTCGGCTAATGACCAGGGAGAACTACGAGTCACTGGGCCTGGCGCCCAAGCCTCTCCGTCCGCACATCCTTGCCGCTGCGACTGTCGTCTTCGGAGATGACTACTATAACGGTAAGCGAGAGACGATCAACCTCTCGGGCTTCGTCCAGATGAACAAGTGGCCGATGCCGGGCTTCGAGCACCGGGTGGATGAGCGTGGGCACGCGCAGTTCGACACCGAACTGATCAGCGCGCCCGAGGTCGGCATCAAGGGCTTCAGCTACGAGCTGAACGACCGGATCCAGATCCTGTCGAACCCGAAGCTGCCGAACACCGGGCACGTGAAGCAGATCGCGCCCGGCAGGAACTTCCCCGCGGAGTTCCACATCCGCCGCTTCGGCATTCTGGAGACCAGCACCATGCGACTGGTCCACCGCAACGTCATCCCCATCTACGGAATCGTCGACGACATCCCGCCGTTCAAGAAACCGCTGAGCAGCCCGTACCTGGGCTTCCCGCGCGGGGACCACCACCAGGAGCTGGTGCAGGCGCCGAACGTCGTCCGCGGCACGGAGCTGCCGGAGGCCTGGTACCCGTCCGATGACGAGAACAACCCGATCGGCATCACGCCGACGGTGTTCTTCGCCGCCGCCCCGGCCGCTTGCATGTCCATGCTGACGGACCCGTCGATGATCATGCAGATCTCGATGGACGGTCAGCTGACGCTGGAGCTCGGCGGCCGCACGATCACCGTCGAGGTGGCGGGCGACCACTCCCTCGCCGCCGGTGGGGAGATCCTGTTGTTCGGCCCGGAGAAGCACGACGAGGGCACCGGTGTGCTGGCGCAGCTGGCGCGCGTCGCGATGGTCGGTGAGTGCCCGGAGCTGGGTGGCCGGGTCATGCTGCGGGCAAGCTGGGCACGCCCGTCGGGCGGCTCACTGGGCGAAGGGACCGAGGACAGCCTCAGCCGGGTGCGGTACCCGAGCGATCTGCACTTCGACGCGCAGTTCGAGATCGTCACGCCGCACGGCACCCTCTACGCCGCCAACCCGGTCCACATCGCGGGTCGCCTGAACGACCTCGACCCGCAGGGTACCGACCTGGCACTGGAGGGCCCGGACACCGCACTGGTGACCGAGGACGACACGGTGAAGGCCCGGTTGACCGGTGCCAAGCTCGTGATGCGGGAATCGATCGTCGGCGAGCATGCCGCGGTCAACGTCTGAGCCGCGAACGCGCAACTCCGCCCGGGACTCCGCCGCAGGCGGTGTCCCGGGCGGCCGTCGCCATCCCGCGTCGTCGTCTACGGCGGCCGCCGAGAAGAGGCACCCATGAACCCACGCACGCTGTTGATGCATCAGATCATGCTGTCCGATCGCACCCGGCTGGCGGCCTACGACCGGGCGCTCGCGGCTGCCGTGCGCGCTGGTGATGTCGTGGCCGACGTCGGCGCGGGAACCCTGGTGCTGGGACTCATGGCATTGCGGCACGGTGCCGGACACGTCTACGCGATCGAGGGCGACCCGGCGACCGCGGAGCTGGCCGCCCGGATCGCGCGGGACAACGGAGTCGCCGAACACGTGACCGTCATCCAGGGCGACGCCAGGGCGGCCAAGCTCGAACGGAAGGCCGACGTGGTGGTCGCCGAGCTGATGGGCAACCTCGGCCCGGAAGAGGAAATGGCCGAGATTCTGGCCGCGTTCGCGCGGCGCAACCTCGCCGACCACGGCCGGATCGTTCCCGGGCGGCTCCAGACGGTGCTCACCCCCGTCGAGTTCGACGGGGAGGGCTGGGGGATCTGGTCCGAGGAGTTGCACGGCCTGCGGTTCGGCGCGGTGCTCGACCACGTCGCGCCCGCCGCCCAGCTCCACTTCTTCCAGCGCCCGCCGCGCGTGCTCGGCGGGCCCGTGGTGGCCGCGGACGCCCGGCTCGGGGAGCGTGCACGGCCGATCGGCGGCGAGCGCCACATCGTGCGGATCGACACTCCCGGAACGCTTCATGCGATCGTCGGCTCGTTCCGGGCCGTCTTCGCATCCGGTGTCGAGCTCGCGAACTTCCCCGGCTACCCGGGCTGCAACTGGGCCTGCTGGGTGTGGCCGGTACGGCACAGCCGGGTCGCGGCGGGCGACACCCTGAAGGTGGCACTCGAACGTCCCCGGGACACCGCCCGGCTCGCCGAGACCTGGACGATGGATGTCGGACTCGCGCGGGGATCGGTGTGGTCGTGACCATCTGCGCAGGCATCGTCCGCGACCTCCCCGTCCGCGCGCTCGACCTCTGCGGGGTCACCTGGAGCGGAGAGTACCTGTACTTCGCCGAGATCTTCTCGAAGCAGATCGGCGCGATCGACCCCAACAGTGGCGAGGTCGTGCAGCGGATCCCGTGCCTGGACGTCGCAGGCGATCTCACCACCCTGCGCGGCGCGCTGCTCCAGGTCGTCGGCGAGCACCGTGACCTGCGCCTGCTCGATCCCGCGACCGGCGACGAGATCGACGAGTGGCCCAACCCGCGGCCCGGGCACGAGGTTTCCGGCGTGGAGGCGTGCCGGGACGGCGTGTGGGTCGGCTACGCCGACCTCGGCCTCGTCGAGCTGCGCGACCCGGACCGGTTCCGGCTGCTCGACCGCGTCGAGGTGGGGCATCCGGTGACGGGCGTGACGGTGTCGGACGGTTTCCTGGTGCACACCGATCGCGACGCCTCCCGGGTCCGGTTCACCGATCTCGCGAGCAGGCGCCAGCGCCTCCCCGTCATGGTCTGGGGCAAGCCCAGAGCGATCACCTGGGACGGCCGCCTGTTCTGGTACTGCGACCACGCGACTCTGCAGCTCCGGGCGATCGAACTGCCCGGCATCACCACGTCCGGAGGTGGGACGGCATGACCGGAACCGAGCGGAGCGGCGGCGGTGCCGCCCGGCGGGCCGCGCAAGACGCTCTGCGGGTAGCCCGGCTGCTCCTGGTCATCGGGCGGGTGGCCGGACCCGCCGCCGCGACCGCCCTCGCCCACCGCCTGGCCGGGCGGCGCCGGGAGGGCGCACGTGTGCTGTACCGGGTCGCGCCGGTGCTGCTCGCGCGGCTCGGCCCGACCTTCGTCAAGGTGGGCCAGGTGCTCGCCACGCGTCGCGACATCCTGCCCGCCGAGCTGTGCGACGAGCTTTCAACCCTGCACGACGACGTCCCCGCGACGCCGTCCGCCGGCACCGCCGGGGCACTGCGCGAGGCCTACGGCGACGACTTCCGCACCTTGTTCACCGACGTCGAGCTGACCCCGGTCGCGGCCGGGAGCGTCGCGTGCGTGCACCGGGCGACCGATCGGGACGGCCGCGTGGTCGCGCTGAAGATCAGGCGGCCGGGCATCGACCGCCTGATGGCGCGCGACCTGCGGCTGATCCGGCGCGGTGCGGCGCTCGCCGCTCGCTTGCCCGCGTTCGCCGGACTCCCCGTCACCGAGATCATCGGCCATCTGTGCGACGCGGTGGCCGGCCAGGTGGACTTCCGTGCCGAGGCCGACGCGCTGAACCGGCTGCGGCGCAACCTCTCCGGGGTGGCCCGGGTGTGGGTCCCCGCGGTCCGGCAGGAGCTCTGCCGGGATGCCGTGATCGCGATGGAGTTCATCGAGGACCTCGACGGCGCGGCACGCGCCGTCGCACCGGTGCTGCGGAAGAAGTTCGCCGAGTCGGCGCTGATCTCGATCTACCAGATGCTGTTCGTGGACGGCTTCGTGCACTGTGACCTGCACCCGGGCAACCTGAACTTCACCCCGCGCGGCCAGGTCGTCGTGCTGGATGCCGGGTTCAGCGTCCAGCTGTCCGATCGGTTGCGGCGGTTGTTCGCCGAGTTCTTCCTGAACATGGCCGTGGGCCGCGGGCTGCGGTGCGCGGAGATCGTCGTGGAAAGTGCGGCCGGGGTCGGTCCGGACGCCGACGTCGACGGGTTTCTGGTACGGATGACGGATCTGGTGCGGCGCAACCACGGCCTGCCCGCCCGGGAGTTCAGCCTGATGGGCTTCGCCACCGAGATGTTCGACCTGCAGCGGGCCCACGGCGTGCACGCCGCTCCGGAGCTGATCTTCCCGCTGCTGTCGTTGCTGGTGATCGAGGGGACGATCCGGGAACTGCACCCGGGCATCGACTTCCAGGAGACCGCCAAACCAGTGATCAACCGTGGCCTTTGGTCGGCAACGCGGCCCTGAGAATTCTGTGGTGTCCGCATCGAGAGAACACCCGAAGGTGTCAGAGCGCGGAAACGAGTAGTTCAAATTGATAGAGTGAGGTTTCCGGTCGCGGGAACCGCCTGGAGGCCGACCGGACTTTTGTTGCCCGAGCCCGGTGATGGCAGGTGTGATCATGGTGGGACGCGACCGCGCACACTGTTCCGCGCGCACGGGCCCGCTCAGCGACGTAACGGTTGATCGGCGCCACTTCCTCCATTTCACCGGATTGGCGTTCGGCGGCGTAATGGTGCTCGCGTCATGCGGACGGGTAGGCGGCCGGACGGCCGGACCGACCGAACCGGTGCCGCCTGCCTCGGCAACTCCGGACGCCCCGCCCAGGGTAAGCCGAAACTATTCCTATGCGACCGTCGAGTACCCGAAATCCGTCAAGACCACGCTTTACGGGATCAACAACAAGGGGGAGACGGCGGGATACTTCGCCGACGGCAAGGGGGTGCACGGCTTCCTGCGATCCGTCGGGGGCGAGTTTTCCGACGCTGTCGATCATCCGGAGGCGGGGAACGCGACGGCGTTGCTCGGGTTGAACGACACCGGCGACGTGGTCGGCTATTACCACGGCAAGTCCGGCCAGGGGGGATATCCCGGATCGATTTCGCTGCCTTCCCGCGGTGTGTTCTCATTCGTCTATTCCCTGGGAGCGAAGAAGTTCGAACCGATCGCTCCGCCGGAGGACGGCATCGGCACGGTGGTGGCGTTCGGCATCAATGACTCGGGACTGGTCTCCGGATGGTATTTCGCGCAGGACACGTCCGGCCGGAGCGAAGCGATCGTCAAGGGTTTCGTGTGGTCCAAGGCGGCTCGCGGATATGTGGACACGTTCCGGTATGGGGACGAGGCGGGAGAAGGGACCTTCGCCACAGGGATCAACGGTGCCGGACTGGTGGTCGGGCAGTTCGTGGGAAAGGACAAGGCGCGGCACGCCTTCGTGCGAGACAGCAAACGGAGGCTCGTCATATCCTCCGTCGACCACCCGAACGCGCGAGAGCCCGAGGGCGGGACGTGCGCGATGGCGATCAGTGACTCGGGTGTCGTCGCCGGCATCTACCAGGACAGGCAGGGCGGTCGCGCCTACTTGCGAGCGGACCAGGACACGTTTGTCGAGCTGCGGCACCCCGACGCTGCCTCGGATATGTCCGCCTGCGGCATCAATGCCTCCGGAAAGGTGGTGGGCGACTTTTACGACAGCCGCGGCACCACTCTCGGCTACCTCGCAACTCCGGCGTAAAGGGCCCTGTGGGGCCTTCCCGCCACGCGGGCGGCGGAGTCATACCGCGTCGCTGGTCGCCGTCCAGAGGAAGTCCGGGACGCGCAGTGGTGGCATCGCCGTGCGGGGCAGCGACAGGCCGCCTTCCCGGCCCACGGTGCGCCGGACCGGGCCGGCCGCCACCGCCCGGGCGAGCACCCCCAGCGAACTCTCCTCGAAGCGGAGGTTCGCCGCCCGGCCGACGATACGGCCGTCCTCCACGACGTGGACGCCGTCCCGGGAAACCCCGGTGACCAGCAGCCGGGCCGGGTCGACGTCCCGGATGTACCACAGCGACGTCACCAGCAGCCCGTGCTCGAGCCCGGCCGCCGGTTCGGGGTCGGCCGCGCTCGCGGCCGGACCGTCGAGGATCAGGTTGTCCACCGGGCCGGTCGCCGGGATCCCGGCTGCCGCGGCGGCCCGGCGTGAGCCGGGCAGGGCACGGAGTACGCCGTCATCGATCCAGCGGGTAGCGGCCAGCGGGATTCCGTTGTCGAAGACCGACCTGCCCGCGCCGGATTCGCGGGCGATCATGAAGGGCGTGCAGGCGAGCACCGGGTCGTGCGGGTCGCTGCGCAGAGACAGCCCCGGCGGGGTGAGCCGCTCGCCGAGGCGCGGCCGTCCCGACGCGCCGAGCGGACTGCCGCCGGCGGCGGCCCGCTCGACCTCGGCCGAGGAGTACAGGTGCAGCATCAGATCGGCCACGCATGCGGGGGACAGGACCGTGTCGTGCCGTCCGGCGGGGACCTCGATCAGCGGGAGGGCGGCGTGCAGGCGGCGGCGGAGCTCGTTGTCGAGGGCCGAGACGGAGATGTCGCCGAAGTCGGTGGTCCCGGTCCCGGCCCAGGACGACGTCGTACCGTCCGCGGACCGCAGCTGCGCGTCAAGGTGACCGGCCGCGCCGACGTGCCGGAGCCGCAGCCCGGACGAGGACGCCAGATAGCTGGTCGTGTGCCGGTGCGCAACGT
>NZ_VJWX01000303.1 GCF_007713715.1 Amycolatopsis rhizosphaerae | reverse complement strand
CCGTTGGAGATCACCCCGCCGCCGACGCCCACGTCCGCACTGATGTAGACCACGTCCTCGGCGTTGCGGGCGGCGCCGCGCAGATGCTCGGCGAGCGCGCCGAGCTCCGCGTCGTTGCCCACATGAACAGGCAGTTTCAGCGAGTGGGACAGCCAGCCGCCGAACGGGACGTCGGTCCAGTGCAGGTTCGGCGCCTCGTGCACGAACCCGTCGGTGTGGCGCACCACGCCGGGCACCGACAGCCCGATCGCGACCGGAGCGACGTGCTGCTCGGCGACCAGCGGGGCGAAGTAGTCCACGATCCGGGTGAACACCTCGACCGGTTCCCGGTTGCCCGCCCGCAGGCGCCAGCTGTCCCGGCCGAGGATCTGGCCGCCGATGCCGACCAGCGCCATCGCCGCCCGGTCCACCCGGATGTCGATGGCCAGCACCACTGCCGCCTGCGGCTGCGGCAGCACCAGCAGCGACGGGCGGCCCGCCCCGCTGCGCTGGACGGGCACCCGTTCTTCGACCACGCCGTCCTCGGCAAGGCCGTCCACCAGTGCCTTGATCGTGCTGCGGTTCAACCCGAGCGTGGTGGCCAGGCTGGCCCGGGTGGAGGGCCCGTCGACGTGCAACCGGCGCAGCAGGGCGGCGCGGTTGTGGCGACGAACGTCGTCCGGGCGAGCCCCGGCGGTCGGTGTGCTCGTCACCTCGGTTTCCCTGCTCCTGCTCTGCTCACCGGGCCACGGGCCGACGTCAGCGCGTTACGGCGGCGCGCTTGCGGGACAGTGCGTCCACAGTAGCCGCCACCAGCAGAACGAGCCCGGTGATGATGTTCACTGTAGCCGCCTTGTACCCGAGCAGGCCCAGACCATTCTGGACGGTCGTGAGCACCAGGCCGCCGATGACCGCGTCCCGCATCCGGCCGCGCCCGCCGAACAGCGAGGTACCGCCGATCACCGCCGCGCCCACCGCGAACAGCAGGGTGTTGCCGTTGCCCGCGTTGCCGTCCACCGAACCGACCTTGGAGCTGTAGACGATCGCGCCGATGGCGGCCACCGCCGAGCAGATGACGAACACGCTCATCCGGATCTTGTCCACCTTGACGCCCGCGCGCCGCGCCGCTTCCCGGTTGCCGCCGACCGCGTACACGTGCCGCCCGTACCGCGTGCGGTCGAGCACGAAGGTGCCCACCACCAGCAGCACCAGGATGATCGGCACCACGTAGGGCACGCCCTGGATGGTGGTGCGGTCCGGATTGGGCGACCGGTTGAGCGTGAGCAGGTAGGTGGCCACCGCGCCGAGCACCACCACGGCGCCCGCCTTGATCGAGATCAGCGTGGTGGGCTGGGCGACAAGGCCGTTGCGCAGCCGCGAGAAATGGCGGAACAGCACCACGACCGCGTAACCGCCGCCTGCCACCACGAACAGGATCCAGCTGCCCACCACGTCCAGGTTGCCGTTGGCCACGTCGAAGAGCACCTGGCTGTCGCGGATGGGGATGGTGCCGCCCTCCCCGACCAGCGCCAGCACCACGCCGTACCAGGCGATGAACAGCGCCAGCGTCACCACGAACGACGGGATGCCGATCTTGGACACCAGCGCGCCGGTGATCCCGCCGATCACGGCGCCGACGCAGACCGCCAGCAGCATTTCGACCCAGGCGTTGGGCGCCACGCCCAGCAGGAAGATCAGCATCGCGACCAGGGACAGCGCCATGCCGATCCAGATCCGCATCAGCCCGCACAGCAGCGCCGAGACCGCCGCCGCGATCACGAAGCCGAAGAACATCGTGTCGCCCATGGCGCCCAGCAGGTTGCCGTGCTGGGTGAAGTGCAGCGCCAGCACCGAGGCCGCCACACCGGAGGCGGTCCCCGCCGACAGGTCGATCTCGCCGAGCAGCAGGACCGGGACGATGCCCATCGCGATGATGGTCTGGCCGCCGCCCTGTGCGAACAGGTTGGCGATGTTGTTCAGCGTCAGGAAGGTATCGGACAGGCCGGTGAAGACCAGCACGAGCACCAGCAGGCCGAGCAGCGCGGGCACCGCGCCGAGTTCACCGCCGCGCAGACGGCGGAAGTAGTCGCCGATCGCCTCGGCTGTGCTGCGAGAAGTGGTGTCGATGCCGAAGTCCGCGATCGCGCCTTCGGCCGCCGAGGGCTCGCCGGGCTTTCCGGCCCTGGTCGGTGTTTCAGTCATGTCTCTTCCTCGCCTACACGGCCGCGACTTCGGGCCGGGCCAGGCCGAGATCGCCCGACCGGCCGGCGGTGATCAGCTCGACCACCTGGTTGTTGGTGACGTCCTTGGTCGCGACATCCGCGGCCAGCCTGCCGAGGTAGAGGACCGCGATGCGGTCGGCCACCTCGAACACGTCGTTCATGTTGTGGCTGATCAGCACCACGCCCAGGCCCTGCTCGGCCAGGCGGCGCACCAGATCGAGCACCTGGCGGGTCTGTGCCACGCCCAGTGCGGCGGTGGGCTCGTCGAGCAGCACCACCTTGCTGTTCCACAGCACGGCCTTCGCGATCGCGACGGTCTGCCGCTGCCCGCCGGACAGCGCCGAAACGGGGGTGCGCACGGACTTGACGGTGCGCACCGACAGCGAGGCCAGTGTCTTGCGGGCGGCCAGTTCCATGGACGCCTCGTCGAGCAGGCCCGCCCTGGTGCGCTCCCGGCCCAGGAACATGTTCTGCACGATGTCCAGGTTGTCGGCGAGCGCGAGGTCCTGGTAGACGACCTCGATGCCCAGGGCCGCCGCCTCGCGGGGGTTGTGGATGTGCACCGGGTTGCCCTCGAAGAGCACCTCGCCGCTGTCCACCCCGTGGATGCCGGCGATGCACTTGACCAGCGTCGACTTCCCGGCGCCGTTGTCGCCGACGAGCGCGGTCACCTCACCCGACCGCACCGACAGGTCCACGTCGTGCAGTACGTGGACGGGTCCGAAACTCTTGTTCACACCGCGCAGCGCGAGGATCGGCTCGTTCACCGCGGGAACCTCCACATCGTCGGGGGCACTGCGCGGGATGCCGTCCGGCGCTGGACCGGGGCGGCATCCCGTGCGGTGCGGGGGTCTTACGAAATGCCGAGCTGGGCGCAGACCGCGGCGGCGTCGCCGGTGCAGATTTCACTGGCCTTGACGTAGCCCTGGTCGACCACGATCTTGACGTTCTGCTTGGTGACCGACTGCGGCGTGAGCAGCACGGACTTCACCGTACGGTTGCCCTTGGGGTCGTTCGCGGTCGCCTTGGCGATGCCGTCGGCGGTCGCGGTGTCGTTCTTGATCAGCGCGGCGGCCAGCTGCGCGGCGGCGTCGGCCTCCTGCTGGATCGGCTTGAACACCGTCGAGTACTGGGCGCCCTGCAGGATGGCCTTGAGGCCCGCGGCGCTGGCGTCCTGCCCGGTCACCGGGACCTTGCCCGCCAGGCCGTTCTTCTGCAGCACGGTGATGATGGCACCGGCGAGGCCGTCGTTGGCCGCGAGCACGCCGTCCACCTTGCCGCCGTTGGCCGACAGCAGCTGTTCGAAGGTGTTGCCGCCCTTCTGGTTGTCCCAGCCGTCGATGGCCTGGCTGGCGACCTTCTTCAGCGCGCCGGAGGTGTAGAGCGGTCCGACGATGTTCTCCTGCCCGTTGTGGAACAGGGTGGCGTTGTTGTCGGTCGGCGAGCCTTCGATCTCGATCACCTGGGCGCCGGGCTTGCTCGCCAGTGCGTCCTTGAGCGCGGTGCCCTGGAGTTCGCCGACCCGGGTGTTGTCGAAGCTGACGTAGTAGTCGGCGCTGCCGCCGAGGTTGAGCCGGTCGTAGTCGATGACGGGCACGCCCTGCTGCTTGGCCTTGCGCTCCACGGTGGCGCCCACGTCGCCGTCGGGGGCGGCGATGATGAGGGCCTTCACGCCCTGGCTGAGCATGTTGTCCGCGTACTGCGAGAACTTCTGGTTGTCGCCCTGTGCGTTCTCGATGATCGGGTTGAGGCCCGCCTTGGTCAGCGCGGCCTGCAGCATCGGCTGGTCGAAACCCGCCCAGCGGGCGGAGGTCGCGGTCTCCGGCAGGATCACGCCGACCTTCGGCCCGGAGCCGCTGCCTCCGGCGTTCGTGCTGCCGGAGCCGTTCGAGCTGTTCGCCCCGCACGCGGTCAAGGCCAGCGTGACGCCGGCGCCCGCCGCGAGCAGGGCAAGGGTCTTACTCCGCTTCATTGCGTCCCCTTGTGAGCAGGTCTGGAGGAAATGTTGTCGGCCACAACATTCGAATGTTGTGGCCGACAACATACGTCCCCGACGGGGGTACACGGAAGAGGACTTGATCGATCAAGAGCACGGCGGAGTTCACGTTCCGGTAACAACGACCACCCCGGCGCGGTGGCCTCGCACGCACGGACTCACCTTGGACTCGGGCCGCCCTCCCCGGCGATACTCACAGCGTGTTCACCACCCGTCCCACGCTGCAGGGCACCTTCGGCATGGTGTCGTCCACCCACTGGCTCGCCTCCGCCACGGCGATGTCCGTCCTCGAAGACGGCGGCAACGCCTTCGACGCGGCGGTCGCCGCCGCGTTCGTGCTGCACGTGGTCGAACCCCACCTCAACGGCCCCGCCGGGGAGGTGCCGATCATCCTCGCCCCGGCGGGCGGCACCCCGACGGTCCTGTGCGGACAGGGACCGGCCCCGGCAGGCGCCACCGTGGCGCACTACGCCTCGCTCGGACTGGACCTGGTGCCCGGCACCGGGCCGCTCGCCGCGGCGGTCCCCGGCGCGTTCGACGCCTGGATGCTCCTGCTCCGGGACCACGGAACCCGGCGGCCGGCCGACGTCCTGCGCTACGCGATCGAGTACGCCGAGCACGGCCACCCCGCCGTGGAACGGATCGGCACGACCGTGGAGGCGGTGCGCGAACTGTTCGAGACCGAATGGACCAGTTCGGCGGAGATCTACCTGCCGCACGGCCGGTCCCCGGCACCGGGAGCGTTGCTGAAGAACCCGGTGCTCGCCGCGACCTGGCGGCGGCTGATCGCCGAAGCCGAGAGCGCGGGCCCGGACCGGGAGGCGCAGATCGAGGCGGCCCGTCGTGTCTGGCGCGAGGGATTCATCGCGGAAGCGCTCGCCAAGGCCGCCGCACGGTCCACAGTGGATACGACGGGTGAGCGGCACGCGGGCACCCTCACCGCCGGCGACCTCGCCTCGTTTTCCGCGAGCTACGAGGAACCCGCCACCTTCACCTGGCGGGGCTGGACCATCGCCAAACCCGGGCTGTGGAGCCAGGGGCCGGTGTTCCTGCAGCAACTCGCCCTGCTGCCGGAAGACCTCGGCCCCGCCGACTACGCCACCCCGGACTACCACCACACCCTCATCGAGGGCACGAAACTCGCGATGGCCGACCGGGAGGCCTGGTACGGCGACAGCACCGACGTCCCGCTGGAAGCACTGCTGTCGCCCGGTTACAACGCGGAGCGGCGGGCCCTCATCGGCGAGCGAGCCTCCCGTGAACTGCGCCCGGGCCGCCCCGGAGGGCGGACTCCGAGGCTGAGCAAGCAGGCCGAACTCGTCGTTTCAGGCGTCTCGCCGACCTCTCCCGTGGGCGCCGGTGCCGGAGAGCCCACGGTCGCGCGAGACGGGTCGACCCGCGGGGACACCTGCCACCTCGACGTGGTGGACCGGTGGGGCAACCTGATCGCCGCCACCCCCAGCGGCGGCTGGCTCCAGTCGAACCCGGTGGTGCCCGGACTCGGCTTCCCGCTCGGCACCCGCCTGCAGATGTGCTGGCTCGACGAGGGACTGCCCAACTCGCTCGCCCCCGGCAAGCGGCCCCGCACCACGCTCACCCCGTCGCTGGCGCTGCGGGACGGACAGCCGGTGCTGGCCTTCGGCACGCCCGGCGGAGACCAGCAGGACCAGTGGAACGCCCATTTCTTCCTCGCCGTCGCCCTGCGCGAACCGGTCCGCGGCGGACTGGACCTGCAGGGCGCCATCGACGCCCCGAACTGGCACACGGACAGCTTCCCGGGGTCGTTCTACCCGCGCGCCATGGACCCCGGCGCGGTCACGGTGGAATCGCGGATCGGGGAGGACGTGATCGCCGGGCTCCGGCGCCGGGGGCACCGGGTCACCGTGGGCGGCCCGTGGTCGGAAGGGCGGTTGTGCGCCGTGGCCCGGGACCCGGAAACGGGCATCCTCTCCGCCGCCGCCAACCCCCGCGGGATGCAGGGCTACGCCGCGGGCCGCTGACCCGGCGCCCTCCGGTCGGTCGCGCGTTGGCCCCAGTGCCGGGGCGAGCCCCATCGATAGCAGGGGCCGCGGACGATTTCGTGTTCGTTTTATTCTTTTCAGGTGAACTACTCTCCGACATTTCACCTTGCACGGACAGTGAGCGATGACGTGCGGCCGGCCCGGGAAAGCGCCGCCGAGTGCGCCCGCGCGCCCCCTTGAACACACATCACGAACGAATTAAGCTGCCGCAAGCGGGGCACTTCACTAGGCCGAATGGTCTATCGGCTTCGTTCGATTGCCACTGGGCTATTGTTCGGCCCGTCATTTTCCGCCCGGCCAGAGAGGAAGCGTCATCATGGGGATACCGCGCGGTCCGGGATCCCGCTCACCGCGGGGAGTGCGCTGAGCGGTGGACACGGCAAGACTGAAGGAGAGCTGGGAAAGCGTGACCCGGTTCGGTGGCCAGGTCCCACTCTTCTTCTATTCGACTTTGTTTCTGACCTACCCCGCGGTTCGTGAAATGTTTCCGGCCGGGATGTCCGCCCAGCGGGACAAACTGGTCGGCGCACTCGGCCGGATCGTCGCGCATGTGGACGATTTGGACCAGGCGATGCCCTTTCTCCGGCAGCTGGGCCGCGACCACCGGAAATTCGCCGTCACCGCGGAGCATTACCCGGCGGTGGGCCAGGCCCTGCTGACCACCCTGGCGCATTTCCTCGGCGAGGAATGGACGCCCGAACTCGCGGCCGACTGGACCGCCGCCTACACCCTGGTCGCCGAGGTGATGACCACCGCGGCGCGGGACAGCACGCAGAGCACTCCGCCATGGTGGAACGCCGAGGTCATCCGGCACGAGCGGCGCACGGCCGAGATCGCCGTGCTCACCGTGCGGACCGATCACCCGCTGCACTACGCGCCCGGCCAGAGCGTGTCGGTGGAAACCCATCTGCGGCCGAGGATCTGGCGGTACTACTCCCCCGCCAACGTCCCGCGCAACGACGGCGTCATCGAGTTCCACGTCCGGATGGTCGACGGCGGTGCGGTCAGCGCGGCACTGGTCCAGGCGATCCAGCCCGGCGACGTGCTCCGGCTCGGCGCCCCGGTGGGCGCCCGCCTGACCCTGGACCACAAGCAGGACATCGTGCTCATCGCGGGCGGCACCGGCCTCGCGCCGCTGAAGGCGCTGCTCGGCCAGGTGGCCGAGGAAGGGTTCCACCGCACGGCGCACCTGTTCGTCGGTGCCCGCCGTGCGCACGAGTTGTACGACATGCCCTCCCTGCAGGCCTTCGCGCAGGCGGTCCCGCGGGTCCGCGTGATCCCGGCCGTGTCGCACGATCCCCGCTTCACCGGGCCCCGCGGTCTCGCCGGTCAGGTCGCGCTGGGCCACGGGCCGTGGCACGGGCACGAGATCTACGTCTGCGGCTCCCCCGAGATGGTGGCGGACACCCGCGACATGGTGCTGGCGGCCGGCATCGACGCCGAACGCATCCATTGTGAGGAGTTCTCCGGATACCAGGGCCCGACGGAGAACGTGCAGAGCGTTCTGAAGAGGGGATAAGGACTTTCCAGCATGACACTGCAGGCCAACGATCAGCGGCAACCCGGATTCCGGCGGGGCCTCACGCCGGAACAGGTCCGCAGCATCACCTTCAGCAAGTCACCGCTCGGCCGGCGCGGTGTCGACCCGAACGAGGTCGAGCTGTTCCAGCGCCGGATCGCGGAGGAGATCGCGGCCGGGGAAGCGGAGAACGCCCGCCTGCGCGCCGAGATCGACCGCCTCCGCGACTGGTACCGCAGCCGCGGCGAGAACATCGACTCCGCACCCCAGAAGCCCCAGGCCGACATGATGGCCGTGCAGATGCTGTCCGAAGCGCAACTCCAGGCGGAGGCCTACATCGCGCAGGCCGAAGCCCACTGCCGTCAGCTCACCGGGGACGCCCGGCGCCAGGCGGACGCCCTGCTCGAAGAAGCCCAGCAGCGCGCCGAAGCCGCGGCGACCGAAGCCGTCCGGCAGTACCGCGCCGATTCCGGCGCCAACCACGCCGCGGGCGTCGAGGAGATGGAACGCCGGATGGCGTGGCTGCGTGCCTTCTGCCACGCCGTGCAGGTCCAGCTCCACGCCGCCTCGGACGCGTTCGCGCAGGAGGTCGACAAGCTCGCCCGCCTGCCCGAACACCTCTCCCCACCCCCGCAGAAAGGTGATTATGACCAGCATCTATGAGCAGATCGGCGGACAGGAAGCGCTGATCTCGGTCGTCGACGACTTCTATGTCCGCGTGCTGGCCGACGAAGAACTGGCCCCGTACTTCACGGGTTCGAACATGAGCAGGCTCAAGGGAAGACAGGTCGAGTTCTTCGCCGCCGCGCTCGGCGGCCCCGACCTCTACGACGGTCTGAGCATGCAGGAAGCGCACCGCGGCCGCGGCATCGACCAGAAGGCGTTCGACCGGGTGGCGCAGCTGCTGGCCGAATCGCTCGCCGACGCGGGCGTTCCCGGCGAGACCGTGGACC
>NZ_VJWX01000302.1 GCF_007713715.1 Amycolatopsis rhizosphaerae | reverse complement strand
AAGCCCCGGCGCTCGTACTGGCGGGCTGCCTGCTGCTCGCCTTCGCGCTGCCGGTCGCGGCAGGGCTGTCGCTCAGTTCGGGAACCGGGGAGCTCGGCCGGGGCGGACTACTGGGGGTCACGGTGGCGGCGGTGGCGGTGTCGCTGCCGAACCTCGTGTCCGGCCTGGTCCTGACGGGGGTGGCGGTGGCCGCCGGGCCGATCGTGGTCCTGGCCGGGGCGCTCGGCCTTGCCGTCGTGGCCTTCCTGCCCGCCACCGAAGTCCGCCCGCCCTCGGGCGAGGACGAGGCGGCGGAGGCGCGCCTGCCGGGGAAGACCCGGCTCCAGAAGGTCACCGGCGCACTCGCCGCGATCACCCTGGTCACGGCGGTCGCCGGAGCGTTGACCCCGCAGGTGGTCATGGTGCACGGACTACCGGGGCCGCAGAGCCCTTGGCGCTGGCTGCTGCTCGCCGCCGGAGTGCTGGCCGGGGTACTCGGGGCGGCCATGTTCCTGCCCGGGGCGGCCGCACTCGTGCGACCGGCGTTGTCGGTCGCTTGGGCCGGTGTGCCGCTGGCCGCGACGGCGGTGCTCACCACCGCGATCACCGCCACCGAACTCGGTGGTGCGTTCAGCCCGGGGACCGGCGTGCTGTGGACGGCGACGGCCGCCGTCGCCGCCGGCGCCACCGGCTGCTGCTCGGTGGTGGCAGGGATGGTGGAACGGGACGAACTGGACGAAACCGCGGGGGCGGCCGTGCTGCCGGGGCCCGAGCTGATCGCCCCGCTGGTCGTCGGGGCGATCCTGGCCGTCGGCGCGTTCGGCACGCCGGTGATCGTCGCCCCCGACTACGTCGAACCGGCGCTTTCGACGAACTTCGGGACGCCGTCCTGGGGGCTGCTGCTCGGCCTGGCACTGGTGCTCGGTGCCGCGGCGCTCGCACCCCGGTGCCGCCCGGCGCGGGCGGCCGCGCTGCTGGCCGGAGCCGCCTGCCTCGCCGGACTGCGGGTCGCGGAGCTCCCGCTGGCGGGCGCGGAGATCGCCGGGGCGCACGCCGGTCTCGGCTGGTGGCTCGCGCTCGGCTGTGCACTGGCTCTCGTTCTGGCGGCGGTGATGGCCGGACGTGGGGCTTTTCACAACCCGAAACGAGCCACTGGATCCATACGGTGACAGAGTTCACCGGAGGTGGCGCCCCGCGTTTCTCCGCAGCTCGATAGTGTCGTCTCGTCCGGCAGCATGGTTTGCAACAGGCACGCCGCCGAGCCAGGCCGACCACCCCGTTCCTCGTGGGCCGAGCGTTGAGCACAGTGGCGTGTTGTCGTCAGGAGACTGGAGTAGTGGACCTCTACGAGTATCAGGCGAAGGATTTGTTCGCCGCCCACGGTGTGCCGGTTTTGCCCGGCGCGGTAGCAAGTAATGCGGAGGAAGCCCGGGCTGCGGCCGAGCGTATCGGCGGGCAGGTCGTGGTGAAGGCGCAGGTGAAGACCGGTGGCCGGGGTAAGGCCGGTGGTGTGAAGCTGGCGCAGAACGCCGACGAGGCCCAGGAGAAGGCCGAGGCCATTCTGGGCCTGGACATCAAGGGCCACATCACGCGTCGGGTGCTGGTGACCGAGGCTTCGGACATCGCGGAGGAGTACTACGTCTCCTTCCTGCTGGACCGGGCCAACCGCACCTTCCTGGCGATGGCCTCCGCCGAGGGCGGCATGGAGATCGAGCAGCTGGCCGTGGAGCGGCCGGAGGCGCTGGCCAAGGTGCCGGTGGACGCGATCGCCGGGGTGGACAAGGCCAAGGCCGTGGAGATCCTGACGGTGGCGCGCTTCCCGGAGGCGATCCTGGAGCAGGCCGCGGACGTCGTGGTCAAGCTGTGGGAGACCTTCGTGGCCGAGGACGCCACGCTGGTCGAGGTCAACCCGCTGGTGCGCGACCCGCAGGACAAGGTCGTCGCCCTGGACGGCAAGGTCACTCTGGACGACAACGCCTCCTTCCGGCACCCCTCGCACGAGGAGCTGGTGGACAAGCAGGCCGAGAACCCGCTGGAGGCCAAGGCCAAGGCCAAGGACCTCAACTACGTCAAGCTCGACGGTGAGGTCGGCATCATCGGCAACGGTGCGGGTCTGGTCATGTCCACCCTGGACGTGGTGGCCTACGCCGGCGAGAAGCACGGCGGGGTCAAGCCGGCGAACTTCCTCGACATCGGTGGTGGCGCGTCGGCCGAGGTGATGGCCGCGGGTCTGGACGTCATTCTCAACGACCCGGCGGTCAAGAGCGTGTTCGTCAACGTCTTCGGTGGGATCACCGCGTGCGACGCGGTGGCCAACGGCATCGTGGAGGCGCTGAAGATCCTGGGTGACGAGGCGTCCAAGCCGCTGGTCGTGCGCCTGGACGGCAACAACGTCGAGGAAGGCCGCGCGATCCTCGCCGAGGCCAACCACCCGCTGGTCACGCTGGTGGACACCATGGACAACGCCGCGGACCGAGCTGCGGAACTGGCGACTGAAAATTCCGTGGGAGCGTAACGAGCAATGTCGATTTTCCTGGATTCCGACAGCAAGATCATCGTGCAGGGCCTGACCGGGTCCGAGGGCACCAAGCACGCGACCAAGATGCTGCAGGCAGGCTCCAACATCGTCGGTGGGGTCAACGCCCGCAAGGCCGGGCAGACCGTCACCATCGCGGGTAAGGACCTGACCGTGTTCGGCACGGTCGAGGAGGCCATGAAGGAGACCGGCGCGA
Organism: Amycolatopsis rhizosphaerae; assembly: GCF_007713715.1. Classification (GTDB taxonomy): domain Bacteria; phylum Actinomycetota; class Actinomycetes; order Mycobacteriales; family Pseudonocardiaceae; genus Amycolatopsis_E; species Amycolatopsis_E rhizosphaerae. The sequence goes on along the minus strand of NZ_VJWX01000302.1, from coordinate 5,987 downwards.
ACGTGTCGGTCATCTTCGTGCCGCCGAAGTTCGCCAAGGACGCGGTCCTGGAGGCCATCGACGCGGAGATCCCGCTCGCGGTGGTCATCACCGAGGGCATCCCGGTGCACGACTCCGCCTACTTCTGGGCCCACAACGTGGCCAAGGGGAACAAGACGCGGATCATCGGCCCGAACTGCCCGGGTGTGATCTCCCCCGGCAAGTCGAACGCGGGCATCATCCCGGCCAACATCACCGGTGCGGGCCGGATCGGTCTGGTGTCCAAGTCCGGCACCCTGACCTACCAGATGATGTACGAGCTGCGCGACATCGGTTTCTCCACCGCGGTCGGCATCGGTGGTGACCCGGTCATCGGCACCACCCACATCGACGCACTCGAAGCCTTCCAGGCCGACCCCGAGACCGACGTCATCGTGATGATCGGTGAGATCGGTGGCGACGCCGAGGAACGCGCCGCGGCCTACATCAAGGACAACGTCACCAAGCCCGTCGTGGGCTACGTGGCGGGCTTCACCGCGCCCGAAGGCAAGACCATGGGCCACGCGGGCGCCATCGTCTCCGGCTCCTCCGGCACGGCGCAGGCCAAGAAGGAAGCCCTCGAAGCGGCCGGTGTCAAGGTCGGCAAGACCCCCTCCGAAACCGCCGCACTCGCCCGTGAGCTGTACGAAAAGCTCCACTGAGCGGTGATCCGAACACGGCCGGCCGGGCTCCTGCGGGGGCCCGGCCGGTCGCGTCTCCCACCCGGAAAAGTCGACGCAACCGTTCGCCGCCGCCGCACGTCGGATAGGCGGAGGGGCGGTTCCGGACCGCTGGCGCTAGCTTTTTCGGGACGTATCGGCCGCCTGGCTTCAGGCAAACGACAGGAGAGCACGGATGACCTTCCCCAGCGGTGGGCCGGGCTACCCCCAGCAGGGTGGCGGCGCACACTCCCATCCCCAGGCACCCGGCACGGGCGGCTTCCCACAGCAGCAGGCGCCCTCGGCGACACTGTCGGTCGGCAACCTCACGGTGCTGTTGTCGCTGGCGGTGACACTGCTCGGCCTGGTCAACTACTTCATCGGATTCTCCGAAGAGGCGTCGAGCGCCGGCATGGCGATCAACTTCCTCCTCGTCGGCGGTCTGCTCGCGGCGCTCAAGGTTCTGCCACAGGGGCCGAAGATCCTGCCCTTCGCCGCGCTGTTCAGCACGCTCGGCGCGCTGAACGCGATCCTGGCGGTGGTCTGGATCCCGGCCAGGGCCGACACGCCGGGTGTGCTCACGGTGATCCTCATCCTGGGCATCCTGCAGATGCTGGTCGCCATCGCGACCCTGCTGTTCGACCAGGAGGTGCTCAAGCTTCCCAGCCCGCAGCAGCAGCCGGTCTACGGTCAGCCGTACGGCCAGCAGCAGCCGCCGCAGGCCTTCGGCCAGCAGCACCAGGGCGGCGACGCGCCGGCCGGGCCGCAGGGCACCCAGTTCGGCCCGCCGGTGACCCCGCAGTCCACCGTCTACGCCCCGCAGCAGGGGCAGTTCTACCAGCCGCGTCCAGCCGAGCCCGGCCAGCAGCCGGGTGGCCCCGGAACCCCTCCCGGCGGCACCTCCCAGCAGGGCTGAGAGAAGTCGTGAAGGCCGTCATCACGGGCGCTGAGGACCGTGGTGGCGGCCTTTTCGCCCCCCTGGCGGGTGAGGTGTGGGCCGCACCATGACCGACCGGCGGCGTGGCACATCCGGACGGGGTGGCCGCGGTGCGAGGGTGCCGGACATGCAGTTGCTCACCTCGCGTTCGCGCCCCGGTGCCGGGCCGGGCGACCGGCGAGGGGGTGCCGGGCGGGGCGTTGAGCGGTCCACCGCCGCCGTGGCCAGTACGCTGCTCGCGGCCGCGGTGCGTCCGCTGCTCGCGGGTTACTCCCTGGTCGTCGCGCTGTTCGCCCTGATCACCGTGCTGGCTCCGGCGGCGCATTTCTCCATCGCCGGTGTCCTGCGAGCCGCCGGCCCCGGCCTGCTCGCGGCCTACCAGGTCCCGGTCGCCATCGGCGGAAGCCCACTGGGAGTGCTACCCCTGCTCGCCACCGCCGGGATGTGCCGGCTCGTCGCCGGTTCCGCCGCACACGCCGCCCGCCGTCTCGGCTATCGCGATCCTGGCCAGGCGGTGAACGTGGTCGCGCCCGTGGTCGTCGCCCACGCGTTGTTCGGGGTGCTGGTCGCGATCGGGATGAACGGCCGGGCCGGCACCGCGGAACCGCTCACCGCGTTCCTGGTTCCCGCTCTCGTCGCCGGGGTCGGCGCGACCGCCGGACTGGCCCGTCAGTGCGGGCTGGCCGACGTGGTACGCGAGTACCTCGACCCCGCCGCGCTGCGCGGCCTTCGCGCGGGTGCGCTCGGCATGGCAGGCCTGCTCGCGGCCGGAGCGCTCGTGTTCGCCGTGACGCTCGCCGTCTCCGGGGACACGGCGCGCGAACTGTTCGGCACCAATGCGCCGGGGTTCGGCAGCGGCGCCGGAATGCTACTGCTGTCGCTGGGATACCTGCCCAACGCGGTGATCGGTGCGCTCGCGTTCACGGTCGGCACCGGGTTCTCCCTCGGTTCGGTGTCGCTCACGCCGTTCTCCTTCCACGGCGGCGCACTCCCCGGTCTGCCCCTGCTCGCCGGCCTGCCGGAACACCAGGCTCGCTGGTGGCCGATGCTGATGCTGCTGCCTGCGGGCGTCGGTGCCCTGGCCGGCTGGTACCTGCGGCGCAGCGACGACAATCCGTGGGCCCGCCTGCGCACCGTCCTCATCGCGAGCACGGTGGTCGGTTTCGCCTGTGTGGTGCTCGGCACGCTGGCGGGCGGCAGGCTCGGCAGCGGCTCGTTCGGTCCGGTGGTGGTCCCGGCCGGGCTCACGTCGGTGGCCGCGTTCGGCTGGATCGCCGTCCCCGGCGGGCTGGTGGCGTTGCTGGCCGGTCCCCGGCGCCGGTCCGCGCCCACGACCTGGGAAGACCCGGGCCTGGAGCCCGAGGGGGAAGACGGCGAAGAGGTTCCGGAGGAACTGCCGGAGGAACCGGAATTCGAGCCGGTCGCCGAGAGCGGGGAGGCCGGGGAACCCGAAGATCCCGCCGCGGTGGAGGTGCCGCCCACCTCGGAAGAGCCGGAAGAGCCCAGCTAGGCTGGTCGCAAGGTTAATCGCGGGCGAAGGAGAGGCGTTGGAGTCCAGTCGGTTGGACCTGCCCACGCCGGTCAAGGTGGTCGTGCTCGCGTCCGGTTCCGGCACCCTCATGCAGGCGTTGATCGACGCGACCCAGCGGCCGGCCTTCCCGGCGAAGGTGATCGCCGTCGGCACGGACCGGGACGGTGTCGAGGCGCTCGCGCGTGCCGAGCGGGCCGGGATACCTGGTTTCACGGTGCGGATGAGCGATCATCCCGATCGCGCGGCCTGGGACAAGGCACTCACCGAGGCGGTCGGCGCGTACCGGCCCGACCTGGTGGTTTCGGCGGGCTTCATGAAGCTGCTGGGGCCGCACTTCCTCGCCCGGTTCGCGAACAGGGTGATCAACACCCATCCGGCGCTGCTGCCGTCGTTTCCCGGCATGCACGCGGTCGCCGACGCGCTGGCGATGGGGGTCAAGGTCACCGGATCGACGGTGCATTTCGTGGACGCCGGGGTGGACACCGGTCCGATCATCGCGCAGGAGGCCGTCATCGTCGAAACCGATGACGACGAGGCCCTGCTGCACGAGCGGATCAAGGTGGTGGAACGGCGCCTGCTCGTCGACGTGGTGGAACGGCTGGGCCGAGGTGGTTGCAGGGTGGAAGGACGGAAGGTGAGTTTCCGGTGACGGGACGGCGAGCGGTCAGGCGAGCACTGATCGGGGTGTCCGACAAGACGGGCCTGCTGGAGCTGGGCACCGCGCTGCACGCGGCCGGTGTGGAGATCGTCTCCACCGGTGGCACGGCCAAGACGCTGGCGGACGCCGGGGTGCCGGTCACGCCGGTCGAGGAGGTCACCGGGTTCCCGGAGTCGTTCGACGGCCGGGTGAAGACGCTGCACCCGCGGGTGCACGCCGGGCTGCTCGCGGACCGGAACCGGCCCGAGCACGAGGCGCAGCTGCGTGAGCTGGACATCGCGCCGTTCGACCTGCTGGTGGTCAACCTCTACCCGTTCCGGCAGACCGTCCTCTCGGGCGCCGGCGAAGAAGACTGCATCGAGAACATCGACATCGGTGGGCCCGCCATGGTCCGTGCCGCCGCCAAGAACCACGGCACTGTGGCCGTCGTGGTCGACCCGGCGCGGTACGACTGGGTCCTGGAGAAGGTCCGCGACGGCGGGTTCGAGTTCGAGGACCGCAAGCGGCTCGCCGCGCAGGCGTTCGCCCACACCGCGGCGTACGACATGGCGGTGTCGGCCTGGTTCGCCAACTCCTACGCGCCGGCCGACGACTCCGGCTTCCCGGACGTCACCGGCGCCACCTGGGAGCGCGGCGAGATCCTGCGGTACGGCGAGAACCCCCACCAGCAGGCCGCGGTGTACAAGCACTGGCGGGACGGGCTGGCCCACGCGGAGCAGCTGCACGGCAAGGCCATGTCCTACAACAACTACATGGACACCGATGCGGCCCGCCGTGCCGCCGCCGACTTCACCGAGCCCGCGGTCGCGATCATCAAGCACGCGAACCCGTGCGGGATCGCGGTGGGCGCGGACATCGCGGAGGCACACCGGAAGGCGCATGCCTGTGACCCGGTTTCCGCCTATGGCGGCGTGATCGCCAGCAACCGGCCGCTGACCCTGGCGGCCGCGGAGCAGATCGCCGAGGTGTTCACCGAAGTCGTGGTCGCGCCCGACTTCGACGAGGACGCGCTCGAAGTGCTCAAGCGCAAGAAGAACATCCGGCTGCTGCGCCTGCCGTCGCTGACCAACCCGGATCCGCTGGAGTTCCGGCCGATTTCCGGCGGCATGCTGGTGCAGACCGTGGACAAGATCGACGCGCCGGGCGACAACCCGGAGAACTGGACGCTGGTCACCGGCGAGGCCGCCGACGCGGACACCCTGGCCGACCTGGAGTTCGCGTGGCGTTCGCTGCGTTCGGTCAAGTCCAACGCGATCGTGCTCGCGCATGACCGGGCCACCGTTGGCGTCGGGATGGGCCAGGTGAACCGGGTCGACTCGGCGCGGCTCGCGGTGCAGCGCGCCGGTGAGCGCGCAAAGGGCGCGGTGGGCGCTTCGGACGCCTACTTCCCGTTCCCGGACGGGCTGGAGGTGCTGATCGAGGCCGGTGTCCGCGCGGTCGTGCAGCCCGGTGGTTCCATCCGCGATCCGGAGGTCATCGCGACCGCGGAGGAGGCCGGGATCACCTTGTACTTCACCGGTACGCGCCACTTCACCCACTGAGATCCGCTGGACAGAGGCCGTAGGCAGGGCCGCGAGGGTTTCCCTCGCGGCCCTGTTCGCGTCCGGGCCGGGTTCCCGGCTTGACAGGGTGGCCCCGGCATTGCAGACTGAACCTGTCGAACTGGTGTTCGACTGAAGGTCAGGTCACCGACTTCCCCACGGTGAGTTTCCCTCCCCTCGCGCCCCTTGGCGAGCGGGAGCCGAAGCACGGTGAGGAGGTTGCGGTGACGGTCGCGGAACTGGCGGCACTGCCGGGCATGAGCACGGCGAGTGGGGTCGCCGCGGCCTCCGCGCACGCACGGACGACCGGCCAGGTGCTTCCCGTGCTGCCGGAGCTGCGGGAGCTCCTGCCTGCTGGTGGCCTGCGCCGGGGCGGCACGGTGGCGGTGCGCGGATCGACCTCCCTGCTGCTGGCCCTGCTGGCCGAGGCCACCGCGACCGGCTCGTGGGCGGCCGCGGTGGGGATGCCGAATCTGGGCCTGGTCGCCGCCGCCGAGTTCGGGATCGAGGTGCGCAGGCTCGCGCTGGTGCCCAGGCCCGGGGCCGAGTTCGCGCCGGTGACCGCCGCCCTGCTGGACGGGATGGATCTGGTCGCGGTCGCCCCCGGGGCCGCGCTCAGTCCCTCGGTCGCCCGGCGGCTGTC
>NZ_VJWX01000301.1 GCF_007713715.1 Amycolatopsis rhizosphaerae | reverse complement strand
CTGTCCGCCTGACCCGGGGCGGTAGTTGCCTACCTGCCGCGGGACTTGGCGGTTTCGCGGGTGTTGGCCCGCTGGATCGCCTTCACCAGCTCGGACTTGCTCATCGAGGAGCGGCCCTTGATGTCCAGCCGCTGGGCCAGTTCGTACAGGTGTTCCTTGCTGGCGGAGGCGTCGACGCCGCCCGCGGTCTGCTTGCTGCGCCGCCCGGCGCCGCCCTTCGCCTGTGCGTCCGACGGGCCCTTGTGGCCCTTCTCTTCCCAGTGATCCCCGACCTTCTCGTAACTGTGCTTGAGCGCCGCGTACGCGGTCTGGTGGGCACGGCGGCCGTCGCCGTAGCTTTCGGCGGCCGAGTCGTGCGCCTTGATCCAGGTCTCCTGGGCCTTCTTCGGCGAGCGACGCAACGTACTGGGCAGTACTTCACGTCCAGGCATGGGAAATGCACCTCCAAGGTCTGTTCCCGTGTCACCGGAGTTCCCGTGATCGTGACGGGGCAAACGGTTCAGGGGCGGCGCACGTGGAGCGACTGCTGCTCCGCCCCGCCCGCCGGATGCTCGAAATGTTCCTGGTCGGCGGCGCCGGGGGAGCCCGGCGACGGGGTGAACTGGCCGCCCGACTCCTCGCTGTCCGGTTCGCGGGCGTAGTCCGGATCCTCCGCCCGCCAGGACACCGGATCCTCCAGCGGTTCGGGTTCCGGTGCCAGTTCGAGGTTTTCCTGCTGTTCGGATCGTTCCTGCTCCATGACGCACCCCTGTTCAGCCGGGCAGGGTCTCGCCGCCGAGGGCGGCGAGCACCTCTCCGGTGTAGTACGAGGAAAGCCGGTCGGCGGCGAAGAACACATAGGACGGTGCCAGCTCGTCCGGCTGGGCGGCCCGGCCCAGGGGCACGTGCTGCCCGAACTTCTCGACGTGCTGCTCGGACATCGTCGACGGGATCAGCGGCGTCCACACCGGACCCGGTGCGACGCAGTTGACGCGGATGCCACGCGGTGCGAGTGCCTGCGCCATCGCATACGTCCACGCGATGACCGCGCCCTTCGTGGCCGAGTAGTCGATGAGCTTCTTGTTGCCGCGCAACCCGTTCACCGAGGCCGTGTTGATGATCGCGCTGCCCTCGCCCAGCGTCGGCAGCGCCGCCCGGGTCACCCGGAAGTAGCTGTGGATGTTCACGTCGAAGGTGTGCAGCCAGTGCTCGTCGGTGAGGTCGTCCGGCGAGTCCAGTTCCTCTTGTGTGGCAACGTTGTTCACCAGCAGGTCGAGGCCGCCCAGCGACCGCCTGGTCTCGGCCACCACCTCGGCGCAGTGCTCGGCGCGGGCGAGATCCCCCGGCAGCAGCACGCATTCGCGGCCCTGCTCCCGCACCAGTTTCGCGGTTTCCTCCGCGTCGGAATGCTCTTCCAGGTAGGCGATCGCCACGTCGGCCCCCTCCTTCGCGAAGGCCACCGCGACCGCCCGGCCGATCCCCGAGTCGCCCCCGGTGACCAGCGCACGCCGGTCCCGCAACAGGTCGCGACCCACGTAGCCCGCCATGCTGTCGCGCGGCTGCGGCCGCATCGGACCGGTGGTGCCCGGCGGCTCCTGCTGTTGCCGCGGTGTGCTCATGCTGCCCCGCCTCTCCCGAGTCGTTCCCCCGTCGCCGTCGTGTTGCCCGGTGCGGCCGAAGCCAAACCGTGATTGGGCCGCCGTCGAACGGGTAGCCGTTCGCCATGGCTGATGGGCTGCGGATCGTCGTCACGGGGGCCAGCGGAAACGTCGGGACGAGCGTGGTGGAGGCGCTGGCGGCCGATTCCGCGGTCTCCTCGATCGTCGGGATCGCCCGTCGCCGCCCCGCCTGGTCCCACCCGAAACTGCGCTGGGAAGTGGCCGACGTGGCCACCGGCGAACTGGACCCGTTGCTGCGCGGGGCGAACGTGGTGATCCATCTGGCGTGGCTGTTCCAGCCCACGCACGACCCCGTGACCACTTGGCGGGCCAACGTTCTCGGCAGCATCAACGTGTTCGAGGCCGTCGCCCGCACCGGGGTGAAGACGCTGGTGCACGCCTCGTCGGTGGGGGCCTACTCACCGGGCCCGAAGGACCGCGCCGTCGACGAAAGCTGGCCGACCCACGGCTGGCCCGAGGCCGCCTACCCGCGCGAGAAGGCTTATCTGGAGCGCTGCCTCGATGCCTGGGAGCCGCGCAATCCGGCCGTGCGCGTGGTGCGGATGCGCCCGGCCTTCCTGTTCAAGCGGGAGTCCGCCTCCGAACAGCGCCGCCTGTTCGCCGGGCCGCTGGTCCCGGGCAGCCTCCTGCGCCCGTCGCTGCTGCCCCTGGTGCCGGACGTGCCGGGGCTGCGCGTGCAGGCACTGCACACCGACGACGCGGCCGAGGCATACCGGCTCGCGGCGCTGACGGACGTCAGGGGCGCGTTCAACCTCGCCGCCGACCCGGTGATCGACGCGCGGGTGCTGGCGGATCTGCTGGGCGCCCGCCGGGTTCCGGTGCCCGGCCGCCTGGTGCGCACCGCGCTGTCCGCCGCCTGGCGCCTGCACGCGGTGCCCGCGACACCCGGCCTGTTCGCCACCGTGCTACGGCTCCCTCTGATGGACACCGGCCGGGCGCGCACGGAACTGGGCTGGACGCCCCGGCATTCCGCGACCGAGGCCCTTTCGGAGTTCCTGCACGGCTTGCGGGAGGGCGCGGGCCTGGAAACACCGCCGCTGGCGCCGCACAGCCCGGCCGGTCGTCTGCGCGAGTTCACCACCGGGGTCGGAAGCCGAGCCTGAAGGGACCGCTGTGCGCCTGAAACCCCGCGACACCCGCTTCTTCGACCTGCTCACCGGCGCCGCAGGCAACCTCGTCACCGGTGCCGGGCTGCTCGCGGAACTGATCAGCGTGCCGCAGGCCGAGCGGCCCAGGGTGGCGCAGCTGATGCACGACACCGAGCACCTCGGCGACGCCGCGACCCAGGAAATCATGATGCAGCTCAACACCTCGTTCATCACCCCGTTCGACCGCCAGGACATCCAGGCGCTCGCGGCCGGGATCGACGACGTGCTCGACGACATGGACGAGGCGGCCGACCTGGCCGTGCTCTACCGGATCGAGGACTTCCCCGACGGGGTGGCCACCCTGGTCGAACTGCTGGCCAGGGCCGCCGCCCTGACCGCGGAGGCGATGCCCGGACTGCGGAAGGTCTCGGATCTGCGCGCCTACTGGGAGGAGATCAACGAGCTGGAGGACCAGGCCGACGGCGTGTACCGGCGCCTGCTGGCGGTGCTGTTCAACGGGGAGGACCAAGACGGCCGGGACGTCCGCGACCCCTTGACGGTGCTGAAGACCAAGGAGGTCGTCGACCGGCTCGAATCGGCGGCCGACTCGTTCGAACACGTCGCCGACGTCATCCAGACCATCGCGGTCAAGGAGTCCTGATGGGGACCGCGGCCGCGGTGGCGGGCGTGGTCCTGCTGACTCTGTTCTTCGACTACACCAACGGTTTCCACGACGCTTCCAACGCCATCGCGAGCGCGGTCTCGACCCGCGCGTTGTCGCTGCGCGGCGCGCTGATCCTGGCAGGTGTGATGAACCTGCTCGGCGCGCTGCTGAGCACCGGGGTGGCGGTGACGGTGGCGAAGGGCCTGATCGATCCACCGAAGGGAACCGCGGCACTGTCGGTGGTGTTCGCCGCGGTGCTCGGCGCGATCGTGTGGAACCTGATCACCTGGTACTTCGGCCTGCCGTCCTCCTCGTCGCACGCCCTCGTCGGGGGGCTCGTCGGCGCCGCGCTGGCGTCGGCGGGGACCGTGCACTGGGGCGGGGTGGTGGAAAAGGTGCTGGTGCCGATGGTGCTGTCGCCGGTGGTGGGGCTGGTCCTCGGCTACGCGGCGATGGTGTCGGTGCTGTGGGCGTTGCGGCGCCGGAACCAGCACCGCGTGGGACACACGTTCCGGCGGCTGCAGGTGGTTTCGGCGGCGAGCCTCGCCCTCGGGCATGGGCTCCAGGACGCGCAGAAGGGGATGGGCATCATCGTGCTCGCCCTCGTCGCCAGCGGCTACCAGCAGCTGTACACGGTGCCGATCTGGGTCACGCTGCTGTGCGCCGCGGCGCTCGGGCTGGGCACCTATTCCGGCGGCCTGCGCATCATGCGCACCCTCGGGCGGCGGGTCTTCCCGCTCGACCCGCCGCACGGTTTCGTGGCCGAGGCCGTGGGCTCGTCGGTGCTGTACCTGACCGCGTTCGTGTTCGCCGCACCGGTGTCGACCACGCACGTGATCACTTCGGCGGTGATGGGGGTCGGCGCGACGCGGCGGCTGTCGGCCGTGCGGTGGGGTGTGGCGCGGGACATCGTGCTCGGCTGGCTGCTCACCTTCCCGGCGGCGGGCGTGGTCGCGGCGCTGGCCTATGGGATCACGAGGCTGGCGGGCGGCTGATGATGGTAGGAATGCCGGGTGAGCGAACCCAACCTGATCGAGACAGCGGCAGACGAAGCGGTCACGCTGACCAGCGAGCTGATCCGCATCGACACCACGAACACCGGCGACCCGGCCACCCTGGTCGGTGAGCGGGAGGCCGCCGAGTACGTGGCGGAGAAGCTCACCGAGGTCGGCTACGAGATCACCTACGTCGAGTCGGGCGGCAAGAACCGGCACAACGTGATCGCGAGGCTGCCCGGCGCCGATCCGAGCCGCGGCGCGCTGCTCGTCCACGGCCATCTCGACGTCGTCCCGGCCGATGCGGCCGAGTGGTCGGTGCACCCGTTCTCCGGTGCCATCCAGGACGGCTACGTCTGGGGCCGCGGCGCGGTGGACATGAAGGACATGGTCGGCATGACGCTGGCACTGGCCCGGCACTACAAGCGGCACGGCATCGTGCCGCCCCGCGACATCATCTTCGCCTTCCTCGCCGACGAGGAGGCGGGCGGCAAGTTCGGCGCCCAGTGGCTGGTGGACAACCGGCCCGAACTGTTCGAGGGCGCCACGGAGGCGATCAGCGAGGTCGGCGGTTTCTCCATCACCCTGCGCGACGACGTGCGCGCCTACCTGATCGAAACGGCGGAGAAGGGCATCCGCTGGATGACGCTGCGCGTGCGCGGCACCGCCGGGCACGGCTCGATGATCCACCGCGACAACGCGGTGACGAAGCTGGCCGAAGCGGTCGCGAAGCTCGGCAACCACCGGTTCCCGCTGGTGCTCACCGATTCGGTGCGGGAATTCCTGGCCGGGGTCACCGAGATCACCGGCTGGGACTTCCCGGAGGACGACCTCGAAGGCGCGGTGGCGAAGCTGGGCAACGTCTCCCGCATGATCGGGGCGACGCTGCGGGACACCGCGAACCCGACCATGCTCACCGCAGGCTACAAGGCGAACGTGATCCCGTCCGTGGCCGAAGCGTCGGTGGACTGCCGGATCCTGCCCGGGCGGATCGAGGCGTTCGACCGGGAACTGGACGAACTGCTCGGCCCGGACATCGAAAGGGAGTGGATGGAACTCCCGCCGGTCGAGACCTCCTTCGACGGCGCGGTGGTCGACGCGATGACCGCGGCCGTGCTGGCCGAAGACCCGGGCGCCCGTACGCTGCCGTACATGCTCTCGGCGGGCACCGACGCGAAGGCCTTCCAGTCACTGGGCATCCGGAACTTCGGTTTCGCCCCACTGAAGCTGCCGGCCGATCTGGACTTCTCGGCCTTGTTCCACGGCGTCGACGAACGCGTCCCGGTCGACGCCCTGCGTTTCGGCACCCGCGTGCTCGACCGCTTCTTCCGCACCGCCTGACCGAGTCCCACCGCCGTGAGGGAAATGGGGGCCGTGAGGGGTCCCCTCACAGTCGTATCGACCGTGAGGGGACCCCTCACGGGAAAAGGGCCCGCCGCGCGGGTTCCGCTGGTGGCGTAACCGGGTCCCGGTACCCGGCCGCGGCCCTACCGTGACCGCCATGTCCTCACCTCTCACGGGCACGGCGGCCGGAGTGCCGTTCACCGCAGTGCCACCCGCCCACGACGGCCCCGCGCCGCTGATCGTCACCTGGCACATGCTGGACGCGCCGAGGTCGGACGCCGCGTTCGCCGCCGCGCTGCCCATGAACGACCTGCCCGCGTGGCGGGTGCACCTGGGCATGCCGATGTGCGGGGCGCGCATGGTCGACGGCAGCATGGAAGCCGGCTTGGCGTTGCTCCGCAAGGACGTCCTGATGGCCGCCCTGTACCCGTTCGTCCGGCAGGCGACCGAGGAGTTCCCGGCCGCGCTGGCGTCGATCCGTGCGCGACTTCCGGTCGGCGACGGCCCGATCGGCGTGCTCGGCGGCTCACTGGGCGGGGCCGTCGCGTTGCGGATCCTCGCCGACACCGAGACCCCGGTCTTCGCCGGGGCCGTGGTGAACGCCGCCATCCGGATGCGTTCCGTCGTCGACCTGTTCCCGGGCGACTACCCGTATGACGCCGAGTCCGAGGAGGCCGTCGACAGCCTGGACTTCGTCGCCAGGGCGGGCGAGATCGCCGGGCGCGCGCCGCTGCTGGTCGTGAGCGGCGAACTGGATGATCCGGCGCTGCGGGCCGACGCGTTTCGTCTCGTCGACGCCTTGGGGAGCCCGTCGGAACTGCTGTCGATCCCCGGGTTGGCGCATCCGCTCGCCGACGAGCCCGGCATCGAGCCCGCACCGCAGTTGCCGCTCGCGCGCGAGGTGGACGCGGGCCTGACCAGGTGGTTCCGACGCCACCTCCCGAAGCTACCGCCAGCGGTGATGTAGGGAAGTTTTAGCTGGTCAGGTCGCCCGCCGACGGTGCGATCACGCCGACACGGCGGGTCTGGCCGACCTCGCCGGACGGCTCAGAGCCCGCCGTTGGCGCCGATTCCCCGGAGCAGCGTGTCGACCACGAGCGTGGCGAGCGCGTCTGTGTCCGTCGGGTCCGTCGGCTCGGGCTGCTGGGTCGCTTCGTGAATGAGCGCGTAGTAGACGCGGCGGGCCCAGTCCAGATCGACGTCGGTCCGGATCACCCCGGCGTCGCGCGCCCTGAGGAAGAGGCGGTCGCACTGTTCGCGTACTCCGGCGTGCACCCCGGCGACCTGGGGATCGGCCGAGAAGGCACGGCTCATCGCGAATCCCCAGCCGATCTTGACGTCCAGCACGTTCGCGGTCACCTGGTACAGCGCGACCAGGGGTGGTGCGGTCTCCGGGCGAGCACGACGCACCGCTTCGGCGAACCGCTGGGCGGCCCAGCCGGTCAGCTCGTCGATCAGCGCGTCGCGCGTGGCGAACCGCCGATGGACGGTGGTCCTGGCCACGCCGGCCGCCGCGGCGATCTGCTCCATGGACGCCGTGGGATCGGCGCTCAGTACACGTTCGGCAGCCTCGAGAATCGCCTGCACGGTGCGCTCGGCGTCCGCCCGCCGCGCGCGTCCGGCCGGGCGTGCTTGCTCCTGCTGTGTCACCGCTACCTCCTCGTCACGAAAAACACTACAGGAGAGTCCCTTGCGCACGATTAGTTGCAACACTACTGTCTCAACTAAGAAGAGTGCAGCGTCTTCAGTGACGCGATTGGGAGGGTTCAAGAGATGGACGTTCAACTGGCAGGCAAGACTGCCCTGGTGACCGGTGCCAGCCGTGGTATCGGCTTGGCCGTCGTCATCGCGCTGCTCGAAGAGGGCATGCGAGTGGTCGCGGGCTCGCGCACCGCCCCGCCGGAGCTGGCCGCATCCGGTGCGATCGCGGTGCGGGCCGACCTCTCCACCGCCGAGGGCCCCGTCCAGCTCGTCGAGCGGGCATTGACCGAGCTGGGGGACATCGACCTGCTGGTCAACAACGTCGGTGGCGGCGACAGCGACGGCGGCCAGACCGGCGGCTTCGCCACCTTCGACGACGAACAATGGCACCGGACGTTCGAGCTGAACTTCTTCAGCGCGGTCCGCACCACTCGTGCCGCACTGCCCAGCCTGTTGCGGCGAAAGGGCGCGATCGTGAACATCTCGTCCAACGGAGCCCGGATGCCGCACGCCGGGCCGATGCCGTACACCACCGCGAAGGCGGCCCTGACCGCGTTCGGCAAGGCGCTCACCGAAGAAGTCAGCCCGCTGGGCGTACGAGTGAACACCGTCTCGCCAGGCCCGGTGCGCACCTCCATGTGGGAGTCCCCGGACGGCTACGGTGCGGAGCTCGCGCGCTCGATGGGCGTGCCGCACGCGCAACTCCTGGCGCAGCTACCGGCCGGGATGGGAGTCACCACCGGCCGGTTCGTGGAGCCCGCCGAAGTCGCCGCCCTGGTCGCCTACCTGGCCTCACCTCTGTCCGGCAGCATCACCGGCGCGGATCACGTCATCGACGGCGGTGCGATCAAGACCGCCTGACAGCCGCACGAGCACCTCGACTCGAGGAGGCGGCGTGCCGGGGTCCGCGGTCAATTCGAACTAGGGACTTTCAGCCATATGCATGACGGCGAGTTTTGGCGCACACTCGATGGCACGTGCAGGTGTTCGGGGCATCAGCATGATCCGGGTGGTTGTCGATCGGGGACTCACCACCCGGGATGAGGAGCGTCTGTGACGGCCGGTCGGGGCCATACTGTCCGCCCGGAGGCTCCTGGGACGGGGCGGCTCGGGGCCGCCCCGTCCCCTTTTTCTCCGGGGTGAATGCTTTTCTGGGCTTCATGTTTTTCCGGGGAAGAGGAAACCGGCGATGGCGGACGAGATCGTGGTCGGGGTGAGCGCGTCCGCGACGGCGTTGGTGGCGGTGCGGTGGGCGGCGCGGCTGGCCCGGGAGCGGCATCTGCCCGTGACGCTGGTGCACGCGGGGCGGGATGCCGGGG
>NZ_VJWX01000300.1 GCF_007713715.1 Amycolatopsis rhizosphaerae | reverse complement strand
AGGTGGGAGAACCGCGTCTTCCACCGCACGCCGACCCGCTCGAACTCCTGCTCGCCGAACCCCGGGAAGCCTGCCCCGACGCCGAGCACGAGCCGCCCCTCGGCGATCAGGTCGAGCGAAGCGAGCACGAGCGCGGTCTGGGCGGGATCGCGGTAGGCCGGGAGGAGCGCGGCGGTACCGAGCGTGACCCGGCGGGGGGCCTGGGCGAGCGCGGTCAGCAGGGTGAGTGGTTCGAGCCGTCCGTACGGCCGGGGTTCACCGAGCCAGACCGAGTCGAAGCCGAGCGCTTCGGCCTCGACGGCGAGGCCGGTCAGCGCGGCGGCCGACGCCGGGTTTTCCTGGTTCGTCGGCAGGATGAGTCCGTATTCCATGCCGGACAGCCTCCGGCCGGGGGTGCCCGGCCTCAATTCCTCGTAGGGAATGCAACGCTGGTGCCAGGATGGTGCCGTGAGTGCCTTCTCCGACACGCTGCGGGCGTGGCGCGCCAAGCGCAGGCTGTCCCAGCTCGAACTCGCGCTGCGCGCCGGTACGACGCAGCGTCACGTGAGCTTTCTGGAGAGCGGCCGGTCCATTCCCGGACGCGGCATGGTCGTGCGGGTCGCGGAGTCACTGGAACTGCCGTTGCGGGACCGCAACGCACTCCTGCTCGCCGCCGGGTACGCGCCCGGCTACCCGGAAACCGCGCTCGACAGCCCCCGGCTGCGGCCGGTACTCGACAGCCTGCGCCGGCTGCTCGACGGGCACCTGCCCTACCCGGCCATCGTGATCGACCGGTTCGGCGACCTGGTGGCCGCCAACGACGCGGTCACCCTGCTCTTCGAGGACGCGGCGCCCGAACTGCTCGACCCGCCGGTGAACGTGCCGCGCCTCGCCCTGCACCCGCAGGGAATGGCTCCCCGGATCGCGAACTTCGACGAGTGGGCGCAACACGTCCTCGACGGGCTCCGGCTGGCGAACGAACGGTCCCCACACGAGCGGCGGGCCGCGCTACTGGCCGAGCTGGAGGGTTACGTGCCCCCGCCGCCCGAGCCGGGCGCCGACCATCTCGGGTTCGCGGTGCCGATGCGGCTGCGCACCCGGCTCGGCGAGCTCAGCCTGACCACGGCGATCACCACCTTCACCACGGCGGTGGACGTGACGATTTCGGAACTGCGACTGGAGACCTTCCTGCCCGGCGACGAGGTCACCGCGAAGGCCTTCACCGCAGGACTTCGGGAAGATCCGGTCAGCGGCCGAGGTGGGCACCGCCGTTGAGGTGGACGACCTGGCCGGTGAGGTGACCGGCACCGGGACTCGCCAGGAACCCGACCGTCTCCGCGATGTCGTCCAGCGTGCCCGCCCGCTTGGTGCGGGTCTGGTCGATCAGCCACGCACGGCGCTGCTCGGTGAGGTTCCCGCGGAAGAACTCGGTGCCTTCGATCAGCCCGGGCGCCACCACGTTCGCGGTGATGCGCCGCGGGCCGAGTTCCCGCGACAGGTCCGCGGTCCAGGAATCGATCGCCGCCTTCGCCGCACCGTAGGAGCCCGCCCCGTTGCTCGCCGCGATCGAACCGATGTTGACGATTCGGGCGTCGCCGGCGAAGCGCGGCTTCAGCGCGGTGGTGACCAGGACCGTGGGCAGCACGTTCGCGGCGAAGTTCGCCGTCCAGTTCGCCGCGAGCGCGGCCAGATCACTCGAGGGCTCCCGATCGAACTCGGCGTTGCCCCCGGCGTTGTTGACCAGCACGTCCACGCGCTCGGGAAGTTCGGGGAGCGCGGCGGTCACGGCCGCGGGGTCGGCGGCGTCGAAGGGCACGGCCCGCGCCCCCAGCCGGGCGGCGGCCTCGGTCAGGACGTTCCGGCGGCGGCCGGTGATCGTCACGCGATCGCCCGCCCGCACGAACCAGGACGCCACGGCACTACCGATCCCGGTGCCGCCGCCGGTGACCACGACCTCCCTCGGATTCGCCATCGGAAACAACTCCTTAAGTGTTAAAGTACCCACATGGCCGAAAGTACCGGTGCTCCGGAAAAGCCGTCAAGCGACGGGGTCGACGCCATCGCGGAAGCCTGGCTGCGCGAGCGCCCCGGCACGCCGGTGTCCTCGATCGGGGTGATCACGCGCATCTGGTGGACCGCCAAACTGCTCGACGAGGACCGGCGCGAAACGATGCTGCGGCTCGGGATGGACTCGGCCACGCTGGACCTGCTCGCCACGCTGCGCCGGGCCGGGCCGCCGTACCGGTTGCCACCGGGCGAACTGGCGAAACGCGCGCTGGTCAGCGCGGGCGCGATCTCGCAACGGGTGGCCCGCGCCGAGCGCGACGGCCTGGTCCGGCGGCTGCGTTCACCGGAGGACGGCCGCGGTGTACTGGTGGAACTCACCGAGAAGGGGCACACCGAGGTCGAACGCGTCGTGGACGGCCTGCTGCCGCACGAGGAGGAACTGCTGTCGGGCCTGTCGCCGGAACAGCGCGGGCAACTGGGCGACCTGCTGCGGATCCTGCTCGCCGACCTCACCCGCCGCAGCCGGCGCTGAGGACCGGCCGGGGCCTGTGCCGAAGCAGCGGAGCCACTTCGACCAGGTCCTAATGCAGGCGCAGGCGGGGTTTGTGTTCGAGGTTGGACAGCCCGTTCCAGGCGAGGTTGACCAGGTGCGCCGCCACTTCGTCCCGCTTGGGCTTGCGCGCGTCGAGCCACCACTGACCGGTCAGCGCGACCATGCCGACCAGTGCCTGTGCGTAGAGCGCGGCCAGCTTCTCGTCGTACCCGCGCGCCGCGAACTGCTGCCCGAGAATGTGCTCGACCTGGCTCGCGATGTCGTTGAGGAGCGTGGAGAACGTCCCGGTCGACGAGGCCACCGGGGAATCCCGCACCAGGATCCGGAATCCGTCGTGGGATTCCTCTACGTAGCCGAGCAGGGCACTGGCCGCCTGC
Source organism: Amycolatopsis rhizosphaerae (assembly GCF_007713715.1). Lineage (GTDB taxonomy): Bacteria > Actinomycetota > Actinomycetes > Mycobacteriales > Pseudonocardiaceae > Amycolatopsis_E > Amycolatopsis_E rhizosphaerae. Next base: position 5,858 of record NZ_VJWX01000300.1, on the reverse strand, counting down.
TCCAGCATCGCCCTCGGATGTCCACCGTGCAAAGTGGACACCATGCGGTCGAGCAGCAACTGCGTCTCGCGGTCCACGACGACGGCGTAGATACCTTCCTTGCCGCCGAAATGCTCGTACACCACGGGTTTCGACACGTTCGCGCGCTGCGCGATCTCCTCCACCGAGGTGCCGTCGAAACCCTTTTCGGCGAACAGGGCCCGCGCCACGTTGAGCAGCTGCTGCCTGCGTTCCGCCCCTGTCATCCGTACGCGGGCCACCGGGGCCGGAGGGCGCGCCCCGGTGGCCGCTTCACGTTTTGCCCGCCTTCTCGCCGCCACTTGAGCAGCCTACGGGCGGCCTTACCGGCCTTCGGCGGCGGCCAGTCTCTCGAGCCGGGCCGGAGTCGGCCAGCGCACGTCGTGCACCCAGCCGAGCTTTTCGAACAACCAGATCGTGCGGGCCGAAATGTCGATCTGCCCGCGCTGCACACCGTGCCGCGCCGAGGTGGGGTCGGCGTGGTGCAGGTTGTGCCAGGCCTCGCCGAAGGAGAAGATCGCCAGCGGCCAGAAGTTCGCGGACTTGTCGCGCGCGGCGAAGGGCCGCTCGCCGATCATGTGGCAGATCGAGTTGACCGACCACGTCACGTGGTGCAGCACGCAGACCCGGACCAGACCGGCCCAGAAGAACGCGGTCACCGCGCCCCACAGCGACCAGGTGATCAGCCCGCCGAGCAGCGCGGGCAGCGTCAGGGTGAGCAGGGTCCACAGCCAGAACAGGTCGTTGACCTTCTTGATCGCCTTGTCCTTGAGCAGGTCGGGCGCGAAGCGCTCGGCATTGGTCTGGTCACGCTCGAACAGCCAGCCCATGTGCGCGTGCCAGAAACCCCTCGCGATGGCCATCGGCGAGGTGCCGTAGGCCCACGGCGAGTGCGGGTCGCCGTCGCGGTCCGAGAACGCGTGGTGCCTGCGGTGGTCGGCGACCCAGGTGATGACGGGACCCTGCACGGCGAAGCTGCCCGCGATGGCCAGCGCGATCCGCAGCCAGGGCTTGGCCTTGAACGAGCCGTGGGTGAAGTACCGGTGGTAGGAGACGGTGATGCCCATCCCGCTGAGCGCGTAGAAGAAGACGAACAGGCCGACATCCACCCAGCTCAGCCCCCAGCCCCAGGCGAAGGGCACCGAGACGGCCAGTGCCAGCAGGGGCAGCAGCACCCCCAGGTACACCGAGAACTGCACACCGGCTGGCCGGTGTCCACTCATGATCGGTTTGGGGGCTTTGGTGGCGGGGGGTTCAAGGGTAGCCGTCATGCACAACCACTTCTTCCTGCGTGGACAGCCCTGAGAAAGGGCCGCCTAACCTACGACTGCGTAAGTTACGGTACAGGAGGTTTGGCCTGCTGGGGAGGGCCGAAAGCACACAGAACCCCTGATCAACCACCGCTTCCCGCGATCGGTATTCTGACCAGGCACGATCCGCCGTAGTGTAATTGGCAGCACTTCAGATTTTGGTTCTGACAGTTCAGGTTCGAATCCTGGCGGCGGAGCTGCCGTGCCGGACCCCGGACGACGAAGGGGGTGCACCCCGCTGCTGAGCGACAGCGAGCAGACGAGCAGGCGGCCAGCGCTGGCGGAGTTGTCGGATGCCTGGCTGGTGGGGCGCGCACGGGAACTCATCGCCGCGGTACAGCACACCCATCGCGGCGAACAGCTGGAGATCGTGCGCTCGCTGGACGAGATGCTGGAGGAAGCGCAGCGCCGCGGGGAGCCGGTCCTGGTCGCGCAACTGGTGCGCGCGGCCGCGCTCGCCCGCCTGATCACCAGGGGGCTGGCCGCCGAGGCCGAGCCGCTGCTGGACGAGATGCTGGCGCACACGCGACGGCACGGCCTTGCCCTCTACCGCGCGGACGCGCACGCCCTTCGGGGCCGCAGGCTCGTGCTGGCCCAGCAGGAGGACGCGGCGCTGACCGAGATCGCCCGCGCGCTGGCCGTCCTCGACGATTCGAGCAGCCCGGACATGCACATGTCGCGCCGGGAATGGTCGAAAACGCAGTCCAGCGCGTTCATCGACTGCTGGCTGGTGCTCAACCAGCTGGGCGTGTACGAGGCCGCCGAAGAGGTGATCGGCCGGGCCCACCAGGCGGTGCGGGAGACCGCGGGCCCGCACGAGATCACCCTCCAGTTGATCAACCGGGTGAAGATGCTGCTGGGCTGGGGACTGCGGCTGGAGCGGGTCGACCGGCACGAGGAGGCCGGGGCCAAGTTCGGCACGGCGGCTTCGATGGCGGTCGCGGTGGAGGCGCCCTTCACCGAGTCGCTGTTCCCGCGCCGGGTCGGGGTGCCCGCGATCGACCAGGTGGGGGTGCTCGCGGCGGCGCTGGCACTGGCCGCTCCGGACGCCGCGCACGTCGAGCGGTTGCAGCGCCTGCTCAGCGAGCCGGGCTACCCGCACGAGCAGGTGATCGTCGCGATCGCGCTGTCCCGTTGCCTGGTGGCCGCGGGGCGGCGGGACGAGGCGCTGAAGGCCCTGCACGCGACGCGCCTGAACCTGGAAGAGGACAATTCCCAGCCCTCCATGCGGCTCAACCTGGTGCGCGAGCTGGCCCGGCTGGAGGTCGAGGAGAACGGCACGACCCAGGCCGTCAGCCCGCTCATGGAGTACGCGAACGCGCTCGAGGCCGAGTTGTGGTCGCTGCGGGAATCGCAGATCGCGACGCTGCACACGCGGCGCGAGCACGAGCGGCTTTCCGCACAGCACGGTGCGATCAGCCAGCAGGCCCTGCAGGACCCGCTGACCGGCCTGCCGAACCGCCGGGCGCTCGACGAGCACCTGCGCACGCTGTCCGCGTCCACCACGGCCCAGCCGCTCGCGGTGGCGCTGGTCGACCTGGACGGCTTCAAGGGCGTCAACGACCAGCATTCGCACGCGGAGGGCGACGACGTGCTCCGCGTGGTGGCCAGCACCCTGCGGGACGCCCTGCGCGGCGACGACATCGTCGCCCGGTACGGCGGTGACGAGTTCGTCGCGCTGCTTCCGGGGGCGCCGGTGTCGGCGGCGAAGCAGGCGCTGGGCCGGGCGGTGGTCGCCGTGTCATCCCTGCCACACCACCTCTCGCGCGGGGTAACCCTGTCGGTCGGGTTGGTGTCACTGCGCCCGCAGGAGCGCCCGGACCAGGTGCTCTCCCGGGCGGATGCGGCGATGTACCAGGCAAAACGCGGCGGCGGCAACCAGGTGGCCACGGCGGGCCCGAGCCCGGCTGAAACCGCGCCCGCGTGGAACGAAACCAGCGCCCACCCCGACCCGGAGCCGGGCGCGGAGGAGCACCCGTAGGATCGACTCCCCGGAAGGGGCCGACCGCAACGGCCGGCCCGCCGTGCCTAAGCCGTCTGCAGTTTGGGAGAGCCGTGACCGGCCCGCTGAGCACACTGGTCCTCGCCGCGGGCGAGGGCACCCGGATGCGTTCCGCCACCCCGAAGGTGCTGCACCCGATCGCCGGCCGACCGCTGGTCGAGCACGCGGTCCGCGCCGTGGCGGGGCTGGAACCCGACAACCTGGTGGTCGTCGTGGGCCACCAGCGCGAAGCCGTCGTGGCGCACCTCGACCGGCTGGCGGGCGATCTCGGCCGCCCGGTCGGGACCGCCGTGCAGGAGACCCAGCAGGGCACCGGGCACGCCGTGTCCTGCGCGCTCGCGACGCTGCCGCCCGGGCTGACCGGCACCGTCCTGGTGAGCTACGGCGACGTGCCGCTGCTGGACACGGCCACCCTGTCCGCCCTGCTCGAAGAGCATCACGGCAGCGGGCACGCGGTGACGGTGCTGACCGCGGTCCCGGCCGACCCGACCGGCTACGGCCGCATCGTCCGCGACGGGTCCGGGGCGATCCGCGGGATCGTCGAGCAGCGGGACGCCACCGAAGCGCAACTCGAGATCACCGAGATCAACTCCGGCGTCTACGCCTTCGACGCCACGCTGCTCGCCGACGGGCTGACGAGGCTGTCCACGGACAACTCCCAGGGCGAGTTCTACCTGACCGACGTGCTGACCAACGCCTGCGCCGAAGGCCGCGACGTGGGCGCGCTGGTGGTCGACGACCCGTGGCTGACCGAGGGGGTCAACGACCGGGCGCAGCTGTCGGTGCTCGGCGCCGAACTGAACCGGCGCCTGGTCCGCCGCTGGCAACTGGCCGGGGTGACCGTGGTCGATCCCGCGACCACCTGGCTGGACGCGGACGTGACACTGGCCCGCGACGTCCGCATCGAACCGGGAGTGCAGCTGCACGGCACCACCTCGATCGGCGAGGGCGCGGTCGTCGGGCCGGACTGCACGCTGACGGACGTGACGATCGGTGCCGGCGCCAAGGTCGTGCGCACGCACGGGGTGGAGGCCGAAATCGGCGAGGGCGCGAGCGTGGGGCCGTTCGCCTACCTCCGGCCCGGTACCCGGCTCGGCGCGCGCGGCAAGATCGGCACCTTCGTGGAGACGAAGAAGGCCGACATCGGAGAGGGGTCGAAGGTCCCGCACCTGACCTACGTCGGAGATGCGACCATCGGGGAGTACAGCAACATCGGTGCTTCGAGCGTCTTCGTGAACTACGACGGGGTCCGCAAGCACCACACCCGGATCGGCTCGCACGTGCGCACCGGTTCGGACAACATGTTCGTCGCGCCGGTCGAGGTCGGTGACGGCGCCTACACCGGCGCGGGCACGGTGATCAGGCGGAACGTCCCGCCGGGGGCGCTTGCGGTGTCTACCGGGCCACAGCGCAATATTGAAGGCTGGGTGACCCGCCGCCGGGCGGGCACTCCCGCGGCGGACGCGGCCGAGGCCGCGCTCGCCGCCGAAGAAAACCAGGAAATCGAGCGGGAGTCGTCAGATGAGTCCTAAGTCCGGCACGCCGAAGAAGAACCTCATGCTCTTCTCCGGCCGTGCACACCCGGAACTCGCGGAAGAGGTCGCCAAGCACCTCGACGTGACGATCACCCCGCAGACCGCGCACACCTTCGCCAACGGCGAACTGTTCGTACGGTTCGAGGAATCCGTGCGCGGTACTGACGCCTTCGTGATCCAGAGCCACACCGCCCCGATCAACGAGTGGGTGATGGAGCAGCTGATCATGGTGGACACGCTCAAGCGCGCCAGCGCCAAGCGGATCACCGTGGTCATGCCGTTCTACCCCTATGCGCGGCAGGACAAGAAGCACAAGGGCCGCGAGCCGATCTCCGCCCGGCTGATCGCCGATCTGTTCAAGACCGCGGGCGCCGACCGGATCATGACCGTCGACCTGCACACCGCGCAGATCCAGGGTTTCTTCGACGGACCGGTGGACCACCTGTTCGCGCAGAGCCTGCTCGCCTCGCACATCAAGAAGACCTACGGTGACGCCGACATCGCGGTCGTCTCCCCCGACTCGGGCCGCGTGCGCCTGGCCGAGAAGTGGGCGCAGCAGCTCGGCGACCGGCCGATCGCGTTCATCCACAAGACCCGCGACCCCGACAAGCCGAACCAGGCGGTGGCCAACCGCGTGGTGGGTAACGTGCAGGGCAAGCTGTGTGTCCTGGTCGACGACATGATCGACACCGGCGGCACGATCGTGAAGGCCACCGACGCCCTGCTGGCGGAGGGCGCCGCGGACGTGGTCATCGCCACCACCCACGGCATCCTGTCCGACCCCGCCACCGAGCGGCTGTCGAACTGCAAGGCGCGCGAGGTCATCGTCACGAACTCGGTGCCGATCCCCGAGGAGAAGCGGTTCCCGGGGCTGACCGTGCTGTCGATCGCGCCGATGCTCGCGGAGGCCATCCAGCAGGTCTTCGAGGACGGCTCGGTCACCAGCCTCTTCGACGGCCACGCCTGATCGTTTTCCGGCGGGGTGGTTTCGCC